>CAZMVM010000007.1:0-41251 GCA_964569785.1 uncultured Pigmentiphaga sp.
GGTTGCGCACAGTAGGATCGGCGCCCCCACCCGACATAAAGATTTGCGATGTTGTTAAACGATCGGCAGACTCCCCGACCGCGCGGCTCAGTTCAAAATCGGGCTGCATAGCTTACCTTACCTCTCAGGGGCACTCAGAACGGCCGCAGTTGAAATTGATGTTGGGATAATTGTTGTCAGATCTTAGTGAATAGCATTGCGGCCGAATAAAGCGTAAGCCTTAATCTCAAAAACGTCCAAGTCTTAATTCGCATCGTTTGATACCCGGTAGGCATGCATGCGAATCAGAAGAGCAACAAGGGTCGCTAGGGACAGCTCGCCGCAAAGTCGCTAGAGCGTTGTGTATAGCAGGTAGTCTTTAATGGCACGAGTTTGACGCCGCGTCATCGGGGGGCAATGAAAGAGGCGGTTGTCGCTGCATTTCATGATGCAGTCGGACAGCCGGCAATTCTGCTGTGGTCGGCAACTTCGCTTTAATGCAAATGGTTTAGTCCGATTAAAGGAGCTGCTTAGAAAGGCCGAATAGAGCGTAAATGCGCATGAGATCAATACTTCTCTGTAGGCGCTAAACAGACGAAAGAAGAATGTTTTTAATGCCTTTATCTAAGTCGGGCGCCGTCGATTTGTTGGTTGCTCTTTATGGCGACGAAATGCGTCCAATGCGGGATTGCATAGGACAATTTCCCGGTCGTCCATTTTGGCAGCGGGTTGGTGGTTGGTGTGCACTAGGTAGCTTAAACAGTAATGGTCTATCAAATGACAGAGAAGTGCTCGCCGACGGGTAGGAGCCGCTATGAAAGGACTTCTGTTCGATTTCAACTCGTGCGGATGCCAGGTGGTGATGCCAAACAGAGAACGCGTGCGATCAGTGTAATTACTCTTTCTGCGTTGGCCCAAGTTCCGACAATGAATGGGGGGAGCTTTATGCAACGTGCTCTTGCAACCCATTCAGTTGGGCGGGCAGGCCACACCTTTTGGCGCAAGTTCTTGTATCGAGCAACATAAGTCCACGCCGCAAGGGCGGATGGATGGTGTAAGTAGCGCGGGGTGGAGGCGTTCCCAGTGAATGGGATAGAGTCGATAGGCTTGCACGATCCGCAGGCCCAGCACGCAGTTTCCCTCGGACGTTAATGTCGCGTCACTGCACGATTGTCCGCGCGTAGGCAACGCCCCTGCCTTCCGTGAATCCGGAAGAGCCCGGTCCGATAGATAGCGAGTAATCTTCGGGGCGGAGTAAACCGCGGGGAAAAGAAAGGCAGACGTTCAGCGCCGCTTAGCGCGAACTTGTGGGGTGGCTGATGGGACTCGAACCCACGACAACCGGAATCACAATCCGGGGCTCTACCAACTGAGCTACAGCCACCGTTGAGTAAGACAGCTATTATACCTTATTCCGGAGACTAGTGTGTAAGTCCACTGCAGTCTCCGGAAAGTCAATGCGTTACAAGTTGGCGAGAGCGTCTCGCATGCGCTGCAGCAATTGAGATTGCAACACTTCCAATGACGAATCGCTCGTCCAGGACACATGGGGCGTAACGATGAGGTTGGGCAAGTTGGCCCTCACCAGTGGGTGGTCGTGAGGGGGCGGCTCGACGGTGACAACATCGAGGCCAGCACCGCCAATAACGCCGGATTGCAAAGCCTCCAGAAGAGCGGCCTCGTCCACCAGCGCACCCCGTGCGGTGTTGATCAGTAGCGCGGTGGGTTTCATTGCGGCGAGTTCTGCGCGGCCAATGAGGTTTTGTGTAGCGGGCGTCAGTGGACAGTGCAAACTGATGACGTCGCTTTGCGCGAGAACGTCTTCAAAGCGGGTGTAGCCGGGGCGGATCGAGTCCGCGCCGCGGTGTTCGGCATAAATAACTTTCATGCCGACAGCGGCAGCGAGTTCGCCGGCAGCCGTGCCCAGTTTGCCCTTGCCGATAATACCCAACGTCGTGCCGCGTATATCGGTTACCGTGCGCGTGAAGAGGCTGAAAGAGTCCGACTGCGACCATAGCCCTTGCACGAGGTCTTCCCGGAACCCTGGCAGATTGCGGCGTAGCGCCAGGATAAGGGCGAGCACATGTTCGGCGATACCTGTGGTGGCATATCCCTCAACGTTGACAATAGCGATGCCGTTCTCCCGGCAGTAGTCGGTGTCGAGGTGGTTGAGCCCGGTGGCCGGCACCGCGATAAGCTGAAGGCGTGGCATTTGTTCCAGAGCGCGGGCGCCAATGGGCACTTTGTTCGTGACAACAATCGTGGCATCACGAGCGCGCTCCACGACCTCGCTTTCTTTGGTGTTGGGCCACGACGTTACGGTTCCGAATTCACTTAGATCGAAGTCTTTGATAGGAAGGCTGGCGCGATCGAGTATGACAATATGATGAGTGGGCGGAGTCGATGCGTTCATAGGTTTTTCGGCTTGGGTTCGCCCCAATAGTGTTGGAACTCGGCAGGCCAAAGTGCGGCTGCCACAAACGGCTGACATGCTAACCCAGCTGCACGAATTCCGCAGTATTGGGCTGCGCGCCCGGTAGAATGACACTACACCAGCCCTTGAAGGTTTTTATGAGCAGGCATCAACCCAGGAAACGGTTCGGCCAACATTTTCTTATCGATGATGCGGTAATCGAACGCATTGTCCGGGCGATCGCTCCAGCACCCGACGATCTTTTGCTAGAGATCGGGCCGGGGCTTTCCGCCCTGACCCGGCCATTGCTCCAGCACGTCAAGCGACTCTATGCCATCGAGCTGGATCGCGATTTGGCCGGTCGATTGCGACGGCAGTGGCCTCAGGAGCGGCTGGAGGTCATCGAAGCCGATGCACTGAAAGTTGACTTTTCGCAGTTTGGTCAGCAGCTGCGGGTGGTAGGAAACCTGCCCTATAACATTTCTACGCCGCTTCTGTTTCACATGATGAAGTTTGCTGATGGCATTCTCGATCAGCACTTCATGCTGCAGCGTGAGGTTGTCGACCGCATGGTCGCCCGCCCGGGGGGCGCGGCCAATGGCCGGCTCGCCATCATGTTGCAGTCGCGGTACGCCATGGAAAAGCTGTTTGACGTTCCGCCCGAAGCTTTTGATCCCCCGCCGAAAGTTATGTCGGCTGTGGTGCGTATGACACCGTTGCCCGCGTCGCGTTTGCGGCCAATCAGCGAGGCTGCGTTCGCGTTTATTGTGCAGCAGGCTTTTGCGCAACGGCGCAAAATGCTACGGCGAAGTCTCGGCAAGTGGGCGGCTCATATACCCTGGAGTGCACTGGGCATCGCCGATTCTGCCCGGCCCGAAGATCTAGGGCTTGACGAGTACATCGCTTTGTCCGACGCACTGGTTCAAGCCGGGGTATTCTCAGAGATTGGAATTCTGCCCGACGCTAAGGCCGGAACTCCCGACGAGCAGCCCTAACAAGGAAATGGGTGTGACCTAAAGGCACTGCCAGACAGCCGCGTCGTCGGCGCACATGGATACCAAGAACCTACTCAAGGGAGGAAGTAGGCCCGCCTCCTAAGCCCAGAGCGTGCGACCCCTATGCGCGCGCTCCATTGTTCAATCCCATGCACGATGTGCAGGAGGTTGCATGCCAGTCCGTCGTACCAAAATTGTTGCTACATTAGGGCCAGCTACCAGTTCGCCCGAGCTCATCGAGGCGCTGGTGCTTGCCGGTATGGACGTAGCCCGCCTCAACTTTTCGCATGGCACGCCAGAAGAACACGCCGAGAGGGCTCGCTTGGTGCGGGAAATTTCGGCACGCCATAGTCGCTATGTGGCTCTCATGGGCGACTTGCAGGGCCCAAAGATACGCATTGCCCGTTTTGCCGATGGCAAGGTAACGCTGGAGGCAGGCCAACGCTTTACGTTGTCCACGACCTATCCCAGCGACGAAGGAACCGCCGAGATCGTGGGCATCGAGTATCCGCCGTTGCCTCAGGAGTGTGAGCCCGGTGACGAATTGCTGCTGGATGACGGGCGTATTGTCTTGCGGGTTGATGCGATTAACGGTGATGCCGTTTACACTACCGTGGTGTTGGGCGGTGAATTGTCCAACCAAAAAGGTATCAACCGCCGTGGAGGAGGGCTATCTGCGCCCAGCCTCACTGAAAAGGACAAGCAAGATATCGAGGTGGCGGCACGATTAGGGTTGGACTTCGTCGCGGTGTCGTTCCCGCGTTACGGCAGTGATATGGAAGAGGCGCGTCGCTTGGTACGCGCCGCCGGCAGCAGTGCCTGGCTCATCGCGAAAATCGAGCGGGCCGAAGCAGTGGCCGACGATGAGGCGCTGAACGCGATTATTGATGCCAGTGATGGTGTGATGGTGGCCCGGGGCGATCTGGGCGTGGAAGTGGGCGATGCCGAATTGGTGGGAATACAAAAACGTATTATTCGCCATGCGCGCTCGCGCAATAAGCTAGCGATCACGGCCACCCAGATGATGGAGTCGATGATTGCCAGCCCTTTACCAACCCGTGCTGAGGTGTCAGACGTTGCCAACGCAGTCCTCGACTATACCGATGCGGTGATGCTCTCGGCCGAAACGGCGTCAGGAAAGTATCCTGTTGCCGCCGTGCAAGCCATGGCGCGAGTCTGTCTGGGGGCTGAGAAGCATCCGACCAGTAGCGTTTCGCATCACCGCCTGGGCGAAACTTTCCAGCGTCGCGACGAGACGATTGCGCTTTCTGCAATGTACGCGGCCAACCACTATCCGGGCATTAAAGCCATTGTCAGCCTGACGGAAAGCGGTCACACACCTCTCATCATGTCGCGCATTCGTTCGGCTGTACCCATTTTTGCGTTCTCGCCCCACGAGGAAACGCTCTATCGCATGGCGCTGATCCGGGGAGTACAAGCCGTTTCATTCGATGTTCGCGCCATACCGGCGGAGGCACTGCCGGAAGCGGTGGCCGGCGAGCTCATGAAACGGCGAGTGGTTGTGCCTGGCGATTGGATTATTCTCACACGAGGCGACGTTCAGGCGGACGCCGGAGGTACTAACACCATGACGATTTTGGAAGTGCCAGGCTCCTGATTCAGCGCGTTGCCAACATGCATTGCGTGATTACAAGGGCTCGAGGGCTATTGCGAACTTGAGCCCCAACCGCCTGGTTTGACTGAGCGCTTCGTGTGCTTTAACCAAAGAACCAGTAGCAGACCAGAATGGCGGCAACCACGCCGACCAAGTCGGATAACAAGGCACAACTCACGGCGTGACGGCTGCGTTGGATGCCGACGGCGCCAAAATAAACCGCCAATACATAAAAGGTGGTCTCCGTGCTGCCTTGTACCGTAGCTGCGACCAAGGCCGGGAAACTGTCCACGCCAAAGGTTTGCATGGTTTCTATCATCATGGCGCGCGCGGCGCTGCCGGAAAATGGCTTGGTTAACGCGGTAGGTAGCGCATCCACAAAGCGGGTATCTGCGCCTAGCCAGGCGACCAGCGCACGGATGCCTTCCAAAGCGAAGTCCAGCGCTCCTGATGCACGTAGGACCCCGATGGCACAAAGCATGGCGACGAGATAGGGCAACAGGTTGCGTGCCACCTCGAAGCCCTCTTTTGCACCCTCAATAAACGCCTCGTAAACGGGAACCCGCCGCCAGGCGCCCACTACAAGAAACAGAATAATGAGAGCGAAGATCGTAAGATTGCCCAGTAGCGAGGACACAGCAGCTAGAGCGGCCGAACTCAAGCTGGTAAGAAACGCAATGAAAAGACCAAGGGCCAGCGCCGTTCCCACGAGCCACGCGAGAACGACAGGCTCCCAGAGCCGCAAGCGTTGCACGATCGCAACAGAAAACAATGCTGCTAGCGTGGAAGCTGTGGTTGCAAGCAAGATAGGCACAAATACCAGGGCCGGTTCGGGCGCGCCTTGCTGCAGCCGGTACATGAAAATGGTAATAGGCAGAATGGTCAGCGACGAAGCATTGAGGGTCAGAAACAGAATTTGCGCGTTGGTGGCCGTGTCAGGCTGCGGGTTCAGGGTCTGCAGCTCACGCATCGCGCGCAGACCGATCGGCGTCGCGGCATTGTCCAGGCCAAGGCCATTGGCGGCGAAGTTCATGGTAATGAGGCCGATGGCGGGGTGGCCACGCGGCACGCCTGGCATAAGGTGTACAAATAGCGGCGTTAGCAGGCGGGCAAGCGCATCTATCAGCCCCGCACGTTCGGCGATTTTCAGAAAGCCGAGCCAGAGCGTGAGTGTGCCAAACAAGAGCAGCATGAGCTCGACTGACACCTTGGCCATGGTGAACAAGCTCTCAATGAGCCGGTTGAAGATTTCGGCGTCACCAATGAAAATCCAGCGGGTTACGCCGGACAAAGCGCCGATCAGGAAGAAACTGAGCCAGAGGGCGTTGAGCATAGGAATATGTGTGCGGCCCACGTGAAAAGGGGCTGGCTGATTCTAGCAGTCGTTGTGCTTTTAACCACGCATAACAGCCGAATCAGGTTTTATCCAGGTAAATCAGCTAACATCAGCGCTTGTGTCAGCACGGGGTTGGGTCCCGTCGATTTGCGCTCAAAGCAGGGGTGACGACCGCCAGATGTCTTGGTTCCATGAGTTCTTTGCCGATTATTGGCCTCACATTGCTGTCTTCATCAGCTTGAGCGCGGGTACGGCGGCTGCCATCCATGCAGCGATGACGAAACGCGACGTGCGCGCAGCCATCGGATGGGTGGCGGTTGCCATTTTCTCGCCGTTTTTCGGTGCATTGCTCTACCTCGTCGCGGGGATTAACCGGGTCCGTTACACGAAAATGGGCCAGGCCCACGATGCAGCCGATCCGCTGCTGTACCGGCGTCCTGTCGTGTCGTCAGGCGACATGGCGATGTTGGTGCCGCCCCGGTTTGCCTCAATGAAAACCCTCGGGGATCGCGTCGCCCAGTTCCCGCTCACCCCCGGTAATCGTATTACGCCCCTGGACGGGGGCGATGCTGCCTATCCAGCCATGTTGAAGGCCATCGAGGGGGCGCAGCGCAGCATCGCCATGTGCAGCTACATATTTGATAACGACCCCGTCGGGCAGCGGTTGGCTGACGCCCTGGGAGAGGCACAAAAACGTGGCGTGGAGGTGCGGGTTCTGATCGATGCGATCGGGGCGCACTATTCGCATCCTTCCATTGTGCGCGTACTGCACGCCCACGGCATCAAGACAGGCTTGTTCATGCCCAACACCATGGGGGTACGCCTTGCCTACGCCAACATGCGTAGCCACCGTAAAGTGCTGGTGGTGGATGGACGTTTGGGGTTCACCGGCGGCATGAACGTGCGTGCCGGCTTTACCTCGGAGTACTCGGCGGGTAATCCTGCAGGAGACGTGCATTTTCAGGTCGAAGGGCCCATCGTGCCGCAGTTGATGACGGTGCTCGCCCACGATTGGGAGTTCGCGACCGGCGAGACGCTACGTGATGAGTTGTGGTTTCCGCCTGAGGGCAACCGGGAGTTCGACAACGGCGTGCCCGCACGGGCGGTCGCCTCGGGGCCAGACCGCAATCTGGGCCGCACGCTGGACATGATTCTGGGCGCCCTGTCGATCGCACAACAGCGGGTGTGCATTCAATCGCCGTACTTCTTGCCCGATCAGCCGTTGATCGCTGCACTGACCATCGCTGCGCGACGCGGCGTGCAAGTGGATGTTGTTATTCCCGGTCGCAATAACCTGCGGTTAGTCGATTACGCCATGACGGCCCAGCTGGATCAAGTGGTTGCCCACGGCGTGAGGGTATGGCGTTATAACGGCCCGTTTGACCACGCCAAACTCATGACAATCGACGGGGTGTGGAGCTATGTGGGATCGTCCAACCTCGACTCGCGCAGTTTGCGTCTGAATTTCGAACTTGATGTTGAGATTTACGACCGCTCCATTGCGCATTGGATTACCAATCGTATCGAACGCCGTATCCAGCAATCGACGCCAGAAACCCTGGAAACACTGGCGGCACGGCCTTTTCCCGTCCGCCTGCGCAACAAGCTGATCTGGCTTGCTTCGCCCTACCTCTAGTGAAGCGGTAACGTACTGCGGTATGCTGTATGGTTGTGTTGCAGTTGCGTCTACCGCCAAAGCAGCCGGGCCGGGCGCCTTGCTTTCTAGCCGACATGGCCGGCACTTGCTTCGTGTTTTTTCGGTAGGCCTCGCTCTTGGCAATCTGTGCATAGGCAGGTGCAATGGCCGGTTCGTTCGAGCGCGTCGAATCGGGGTCAGGCTGCCCTACGCCCACAGCCTCGTAACTGCACGAAAGTGAGCGAGCCTGGTCCGTCTGCCACCAACCATTAACTATCATTTGCGATGTTCGGAAGATCCAAACCGAAACCCTTTAAACCCTATGCCCTCAACGGAGGTAAACGCAAGCGGCGTATTCCGCGCTGGCTTCTTTGGATGACGACGGGTCTCGTGCTTGGGGTCGCTGCGGTCATCTATGTGCAGCAGAACTATCTGCCTGAGCGCTTGACACCAGAGGAGTCAGCCCGCCTTACCGATCAGCTCCGCCGCACTCAGGCAGCGCTCCATGAAACGCGAGCGCTCCTGGAAACTACTCAACGCGAACTGGATGCGAGTAATGATCAGGTCAAGGTGTTGACAGCTGAGCTTGACGATGCACGTGCTGCGCTGGCACCTTTGATGCAGGATGTGAAGTTGTTGCAAGAGGTGTTGCCACCCGATCCTCGTGGAGGCGACCTCCAAATTCGGGCGGGACGCTTCTATAACCAGGGTGACGAGCTTGCCTATCACGTCGTCCTCACGCAGAACAACAAGGGCGTGTTCAAAGGCAACCTGCAGTTCACGGTGGAAGGCCGTTACCCCAATGGTCGAGTCGCTACGGTCGACCTCGACCCCATCGATGTCGCCATCGACGATTACCAGAATGTATTTGGGCGGGTGCCCTTGCCCGACGGCTTACGCGCGCGTCAAATCACGGTGCGGGTGCTCGATCCCGACAACGGCACGCGTGCTATGCGCATCATTAATCCGCGCAGCTAACAGCCTGGCCGACGCTCGGGTACGGACGCGCTCGGCCTCTCATCGCCTTAGGGCGTAGGGCGGGCGGAACAGCGGATCGATTGGATGGCGAATCGCATCCCAGGCTGAAGTACCGGACGCTCTACGTTTTGGTTCGTCGGTGCGTGCTAAATATAAAAAAGGCCTTCGGTGGAAGGCCTTTTTCGCGCTTTGCTGTTGCCAACCACCTAACCGCGGTGGTGACAAGGGGGCAGGGTACTTAGTCGACCCGGCCCTGCTTTTGGATGAACTCAATCATGTAGCCATCTGGGTCCTTCACGAAGGCGATGACCGTGGTGCCATGTTTCATGGGACCCGCTTCCCGCACGACGTTACCGCCTAGTTCCTTGACCCGCTTACAGGCTTCGTAGGCATCGTCCACTTCGATGGCTATATGACCGTAGCCGTTACCCAAATCGTATTCGGTGGTGTCCCAGTTGTGTGTCAGCTCGAGTACCGCACCCTCAGATTCGGGTTGATAACCAACAAACGCCAGCGTGAATCGGCCGTCTGGATAATCCTTGCGGCGCAGGAGCTGCATCCCCAGAACGCGGGTGTAGAAATCGATCGAAGCGTCGAGATTGCCGACGCGAATCATAGTGTGCAGTATTCGCAAGATTCTTCTCCTAATAAGTTGGCAGGCTGGTGGGTGAATGTTGACGCAGCACCTCCCGCGCCTGTTGGTAATCAGGGTGCAACCTACTCACTTCTGACCAAAACCCCGGCCCGTGGTTCATTTCGCGCAAGTGCGCAAGCTCGTGGGCAATCACGTAATCGATGATCGGTAGAGGGAAATGGATAAGACGCCAGTTCAACATGATGTTACCGCGCGACGAGCACGAACCCCAGCGCGTGCGGGCTGAAGACAGACGCCAGCGGTTGATGCGTAGACCGGTGCGCTGCAGAAAGGCGTTGAGCCGAGCGCCGATGATGGCGTGCGCCTGTTGCTGGAGCCAGGCCTGCACGACATCGCGAATGCGATCGCCGGTGGCATCTGCAGGCAAGCTGAGCCAGAGGGTGTCGTTTTCGGAAGGCGCCTCGGCGATGCCAGAGAATTGGGTGTCTTTCGAGCCGTCCAGCCGCATGATGATGGTAACACCCAAGTAGGGCAAGGTACCCCCGTCGACCCAATTTGTGCGTTGCGCGGCGATTCGACGCTGGCGTTCCCGCCACGCATGCATGCGGGTGAGTATCCAGTGAGCGCGCTGACGTACGGCATCTTCGATTTGGGCGAGGGATACCCAGCGTGGAGCGCTCACGCGCAGGCCGTCATCATTGATCAAAAAGCCGATCGTACGGCGCCGGGATCGGCGTAGGGTGAATGAGATGGTGTGTTCGCCTACGACGACTTGTCGAATACGCCCGTGGGACAGCTGTGGCGAGGGACGTGGGGCGTCGTGACGGTCGAAGGGTAGCTGTTGACCGAAGGGTTCAGCATGTTGCGGAGAGGGCAATTGATGCGCGGTCGGCAGCGGCGTTGCCGGGCTCTGCGGCACGAACCCCGCAGGCGTCTCATGGCTGGCGGAAGAGGTCGGGCCGGGGCCCGGTTGCCGCAAGCGCGATGCGGTCGGCGTGGAAGGGCGACGAGGATGCTCCAGGTTGGGCCACTCGTCAGCGCGTGTGCGGGCATTAAGAGTCTCCCCGGGCGTTCGGTTCGTTGCGGCGTCGCCGAAAGACAGAGAGAGTTGGGCTGGGCTCTGACGAGCGACCCGGCGCTCGCGCACTGGTTGTGTGCGCGTGTTGTGCGGCCGTTGTCTAGGATTGCTGGACATGGGCCTCGACGGATGGTCCGGTGGAGCGTGCTTTTCCGTTGAGCTTGGTCATTTCGGTTTCAATCCAGTCTTTGACTTTGTCGTTCAGCTGCGCAGGCGTCAGCCCTTCCGAAGGAATGGGCGGGCCGATTGATACGGTAATGACTCCCGGGCGCTTGATGAATGCCTTGCGCGGCCACAGCTCGCCCGCATTATGCGCTACCGGTACCACGGGCACGCCCGCGCCGACGGCGAGGCGCGCACCGCCTGGCAGATAGCGCCCGACGCTTCCCGGAGCAACACGGGTGCCTTCGGGAAACAGAATGGGCCACCGGTTTTCCGCCAACCTTGCTTTGCCCTGGCGCATCACCTGCTCCATCGCGCCCCGCCGATCGCTGCGATCGATGGCGATCATATCGAGCAGGGCCAGTCCCCAGCCAAAAAAAGGTACCCAGTGAAGCTCGCGCTTGTACACAAAGCACAACTGTCGCGGCATATAGGCAGGAAACCATAAGGTCTCCCAGGCAGATTGATGCTTCGACAGCACGACTACGGGCGTATCGGGCAGGTTTTCCCAACCTTTGACCTGCCAGCGTATCCCCGTGAAAACCTTGGCCCCCCAGACTGCCAGGCGAGGCCATCCCATCGTGATCCGATAGCGTACGTGCTGGGGCAACGGCGCACACAAGGTGCACAACACGGCGTACGGAATGACCGTGACGATGAGAAAGACCATGTAGATGAACGAGCGTATCCAGGCCATTAGTGTCGTTCCAGCTGGGTGGCTACCGCCATGAGGTCGTCGTAAATCCGCGTTCCTGGAGGCAGATCGTCGCGCAGCGCCGTTTGACTGCCGTTGCCCGTACGCACCAGCCATGGTTCTGCGCCTGCCTCTGCAGCGGCCTGGAGGTCGCGTAATGAGTCGCCGACAGCGGGAACACCGTGCAAGCGAAGGTCGTAACGCCGCGCAATGGCGTGGAACAGTCCAGGTAGGGGTTTGCGGCAGTCGCATCCATCTTGAGGGTTGTGCGGACAGATAAAGATTGCTTCGACCTGTCCGCCATAACGGCTCAGCTCACGCCGAAACTTGGCGTGCATGGCATTGAGGTCTGCCGCTGTAAACAGCCCCCGCCCCAGGCCCGATTGGTTAGTTGCGACGACGACCCGCCACCCGTTTTGATTGAGGCGGGCAATGGCTTCCAGGCTGCCAGGTAGGGGAATCCATTCCTCCGGGCTCTTCACGTAATGTGGGCTGTCACGATTGATGACCCCATCGCGGTCCAGAATGATGAGTTTCATACCGTAAAAGGCTAGCCGAGGGCTAGGTTATTCCCCGGCGCGCGTCCGGGGGCGTGTTAGGCCAGCCGCCCAATGTCGGCAACTCGGTTCAGAAGGCCGTGCAAGGCTGCCAGAATGGCCAATCGGTTGTTTCGCACTTCTGGATCGTCCACCATCACCATGACCTCATTGAAGAAGGTGTCTACCGTCTCACGGGCGCGTGATAGCGTTGCCAGCGCGCCGGCGAAGTCACCGCGCTCGGCTTGCTGACGTGCCAAGGGCTGCAAGCTGGCGATGGCCTCGACCAGGGCCTTTTCCGCAGGCTCTTGCAGCAGTGCCGGGTCAGGCGTGTGGGCCACGCCGTGGGCTTTCTTCAGCAAGTTGCCGATGCGTTTGTTAGCGGCTGCGAGGCTGCTGGCCTCAGGACGCGAACGGAACTCGGCAACGGCTTTGACCCGCGCAGGCACCTGATGGAGCGGGGGCCGCACAGCCAGAACCGCGTCGATGATCGTACGGTCGAATGTGTCGTCGAGTTGGTTGCGATAACGCTCGTAGACAAAGGTGGTTAACTCGGCCACCAATGCCTCGACGCGGTCGGCAGGAATCAGGTCGTGGCCGAAGTGCGCTGCTGCCTGCCGCAATAAGCCGTCGAGGGTGAGTGTTGGCTCGGCGTTGCTCACTGACAGTAGCTCTCCTGCCGTGAGCTGTTCGAACGCACTGATTACGCCCAATGCGGCTCGGCGCAGCCCGAAGGGGTCACGGTCACCGGTAGGAGCCAGGCCGATGGCCCAGATGCCCACAAGGGTCTCGGCACGTTCGGCTAAATAAAGCGCTGCAGCGGTGGCGGATGACGATTGCAGAGGCTGATCGACCCGAATACGGTACTGCATGCGAATCGCCTGCACTACCTCGTCCGGCTCGCCGTCATGTGCCGCATAGTAGCCGCCCATGACGCCTTGAAGCTCGGGGAACTCGCCCACCATGTGGGTGACGAGGTCGGTTTTGGCCAGTAGCGCCGCACGTTCAGCGTACTCGGGGTTAGACCCTAAGGCCTCGGCAACCCAGCGGGCGACCTTGGCCACCCGCTTGCTGCGTTGCAATTGACTGCCAAGCTTGTTGTGGTAGACAACCTCGTCCAGGCTCTCGACCCGTGAAGCCAGCGTCTTGGTCCGATCGGTGTCATAGAAAAAACGCGCATCTGCCAGGCGTGGCCGCACCACCCGCTGATTACCATGAATAATATTGCTCGGATCGCTGAGGTTCATGTTGCTGACAATCAGGAAGCGGTTTGTCAGTTTTTTGGCCTCGCGCTCAAAAAGTGGAAAGTATTTCTGATTGAGCCGCATGGTAAGAATCAGACATTCTTGCGGCACCTCCAGAAACTCCGGCTCGAACTCTCCTGCATATACGGTGGGGTATTCAACCAGGGCGGTTACCTCGTCCAGCAGTGGATCGATATCGTTTTCCTCACCCAGTGAGGCGTTCAACGCTTCTGCGTGGGCCCGCAGCTGGCTTTCGATCATCGCCCGGCGTTTCTCGAACGATGCAACGACGTTGCCCTGACGTTCCAAGTCGGCCTCATAGCTTGCTGCGGACGTCAGATTAAGCGGGGTTTTCTTCGCTTGGAAGCGGTGTCCATGCGTGATACTGCCGGCTTCCAGGCCGAGTGCTGTCACCGGCACAACGTGTTCGCCGTGCAGGGCGACCAATCCGTGGGCGGGTCGCACGAATCGCACGGTGGTTTCGCCGTCGGCGAGCTGGTAGCTCATTACCTTCGGGATGGGCAGCGATTGCAACGTGTCGTTCAGGGCCTCTTGCAGACCGTCGGCAAGCATCGCGCCGGCGGCGATGCCGTGGTACACCAGCTGTTCGTGTTTGCCGTCAACCTCGCGCTTGAGGGTGGCCGGATCAATGTGGCTCAAACCTTTGGCCGCTAGCCGCTTGGTGAGGGCAGGGGTGGGCTTGCCGTCGGCGTCGAGTCCAACGGGAACAGGCATGAGCTTTTCACGGAAGGGCTTGTCGGGGGCCTTGTCTTTAACGCCGTCAATAAGGACTGCGAGACGGCGTGGTGTGGCAAATGGTGTGTGGGTTGCGCCGTTTGTCAGCAGGTCGCGGCGGCGCAAACCTTCGGCAATGCCATTGGCGAATGCCTCGCCCAGCCGCCGCAGGGCTTTCGGCGGCAGCTCTTCGGTGAAAAGTTCTACCAGGAGTGGATGGACGGCCTGATCGATGCCGGCGGTCATACGACTTCCTTCTGATGAGATTGGGTACGCTTGTTGGCAAGCATGGGAAACCCCAGACGCTCGCGAGATTCGTAGTAGGCCTGGGCAACGGCGCGTGACAGATTGCGAATCCGGGCAATGTACGCCGCCCGTTCAGTGACGCTAATGGCGCCGCGGGCATCTAGCAAGTTGAATGTGTGCGCGGCCTTGAGCACGCTTTCGTAAGCGGGTAGGGCAAGTGGTGTCTCAAGCTCGAGCAGCCGTTGCGCCTGGCTCTCGTAATCGGCAAAATGTTGGAACATAACGGTGGCGTCGACATGTTCGAAGTTATAGGCCGACTGTTCGACTTCGTTTTGATGAAAAACGTCGCGGTAATACACTGGGCCATTTAGGGTTTCGGTCCAGAGGAGATCGTAGACGCTTTCCACGTTCTGTAGGTACATCGCCAACCGTTCGAGCCCATACGTGATTTCGCCTGTGATGGGTTTGCAATCGAGCCCACCCACCTGCTGGAAATAGGTGAACTGCGTGATTTCCATGCCATTGAGCCATACTTCCCAGCCAAGGCCCCAGGCGCCTAACGTGGGGTTTTCCCAGTCGTCTTCGACGAAACGGACATCGTGCTCTTCCGGATGAATGCCGATCGCCCGGAGCGACCCTAGGTAGAGGTCGATGATATCGGTGGGGGACGGCTTGAGGACGACCTGATATTGGTAGTAGTGCTGAAGCCGGTTAGGGTTGTTACCATACCGGCCATCTTTCGGCCGCCTTGAGGGCTGCACATAGGCTGCGCACCAGGGTTCGGGGCCAATTGACCGAAGAAAGGTCGCGGTGTGCGACGTGCCTGCGCCGACCTCCATGTCGTAAGGTTGCAAGAGGGCACATCCGCGATTGCCCCAGTAGTCTTGTAGGCGAAGTATGAGTTGCTGGAACGTAAGCATTGCAAGGCCGATAAAGGAGCATGGCTGCACCCGTCGTAGGGCGCAGGCGAATGGTTTATTTTAGCGGTTGTACTCTAAGGGAGAAGAATCTGTGCTGTTCACGTGTCGGGAGGAGGGCGTGCCGTTGCCGCACAAGGTTAAAAGAGCGCGTTGGCTGATATGCGTCTTGTTGCTTTGGTGGATGTCCTGGGCGTGGCTGATGCCGGCAGAGGCCGCAAGCGAGCAACAGCCCGCGACCACTCAAACCATGCCGCCTCAGTCGGGATCTTACAGCGTATTGGCTGACGTGCTTGAAGACGAGGCGGCCCGAAACCGGTTGATCGAGGAACTGCGCGCGTTGGCGACTGGGCATGCCGGCAGCATGGGGGCAGCATCGAGCGACGGTGCAACCGCTGATGACACCGGAACGGCACAGCCCGCAGGAGGCACCGAGGTCGAGGCCGCCACAGCCGCATCTGGAGCGGAGGCGCGCGAAACCGAGGTGGCCGAGCCTTCTAACAGCGACGCAGACGCCACATCCGACTCCTTGTCGGCACGAATCGCCGATCTTACCCAGCGGTTTGTGCAGACTGTAGGCGACGACGTCAAGACCGCCCTGACGTTGATCGGGGTAGAGGAGTTTGAGGAGCAACAGGACGCACACGCGGCGTACGAAGGCTGGCGCGCCGCCTTGCTGGCCTTAGTGCTGGTTATCGTAGCCACGTTGCTGGCGTATGCGGTTCTGCGCTTCCTGGCGCGCAAGGCCTACCGCGTGCTGGACGAACGGGTGGCACGAGTCACGGAGCTCTATTTAGGGGAAACCGAGGAGGACGATGAGCAGGGAGCGCGCCGTCGCCGACCTGATCCGGCAACCATCGATGTCCTGCTTGCACGTGGTGATGTCAAAGCTCGACTGATTGTGAGCTATCGCAAAACGCTCGCTATTGTCGGCGCTTTAATCATTGACATTGGGGTCGTCCTGCTGGCGGCCGTCGTCGGTCATGCATCCTCCATCGTGGTGACGGCGGTTCTGGGGGCAAGCAGCACCTTCGAAACTGTGTTTATCAACGCGTTCATCGGCGTAGAGATTGGCAAGGCGTTAGTACGCGGGGTCTTTGCAACGCGGTTCCCCTTTCTGCGGCTGTTCTCCATGTCCGACGAGCTGGCGGTGTACTGGAATCGTTGGGCCTCCATTGTGATCAGTGTGGCCGGTTACGGCATTCTGGTGGCCGTGCCACTGATACACAACGTGTTGTCTCCCGCGACCGGGCATGTCGTGGGCCTCGTGATTATGTTGGGGGTGTACGTCTATGCCGTCGGCGTCATTCTCAGAAACCGTTTGACCGTGCGCGAACGGCTGCGCGAGCGCGCCGATCAGATTGGGTCCACGTTCTTTGGCTCGCTGCTTCGTATGCTCGCCCGATCTTGGCATGTGATAGCAATTGTCTACTTCACCGTATTGTTGGTGGCGACGCAAATCAATCAAGAAGAAGCGTTGCCGTTCATGGCCGAGGCTACCTTTCAGACGCTCATCGCGATCGGCGCAGCCATGCTGGTCTCGATGCTCCTGAGTTTGTTACTGCATTACCGCATCCGCTTATCGCTTGATTGGCGCATGCGTTTGCCGTTGCTCGAAGCACGTCTGAACTCATACATTCCTGCGCTCGTTCATGGCTTGCGTCTTGCCGTGTTCATTTTCGCGACGCTGGTGGTTCTGGACGCGTGGCACGTGTTCAGTTTGGCCGACTGGATGGAATCCGAGTTTGGGCGTCGTGTAGTGACGACGCTGGTTCACATCGGGATTATTCTGGTGTTGGCGGCGGTCATCTGGGTGGTGGTCGCCAGTTTGATCGAACATCGGCTAAATACCATGCCTGGCTCCGACAGCTTTAGTGCGCGTCGCAAGACGTTGCTCAGCCTGTTTCGCAATGCCGCGATGATCATCATCGCAACGCTGACAGTGCTGGTTGTGCTCTCCCAAATCGGCATCGACATCGCACCATTGATTGCCGGTGCGGGGGTGGTTGGTCTGGCCATTGGTTTTGGGGCCCAAAAGTTGGTGCAGGACATCATTACGGGTGTCTTCATCCAGCTTGAGAACGGTATGAACCAGAACGATGTGGTCGAAGTCGCTGGAATCTTCGGAACGGTCGAAAAGCTTACCCTGCGTTCGGTGGGCATCCGCACACTCGATGGAGGGTTCCATCTCATCCCCTTTTCGACGATCGATAAAGTCTCCAACCATATGCGCGACTTTTCGTACCATCTGGGGCATTACACGCTTTCCTATCGTGAGAACGTCGACGAGGCCATATACCACCTCAAGCAAGCCTTTGAAGAACTCAAGGAGGATGCCGAACTGGCACCGTCCATACTTGAGGACATTTCGATCCCAGGGGTCACTGCGCTCGATGAAAAGGGCTTTACGATCCGCGTCATGATAAAAACCGCGCCCGGGATGCAGTGGGCGGTCCAGCGCGCGTACAACCGACTTGTCAAAAAGCACTTCAACGCGGCGGGGATCGAGCTTCCGTATCCGCACACGGTTGTGTACTTTGGGCAGGACAAAAACGGCTATGCACCGCCGCTGCGGGTACGGGCAGCAGTGGCGGACGCCACTCAGTCGGACGACACGCCGGATACCGAGCTGTATCCCGACGGGCGGGCGCCTGCGCCCGGTTACACCCGGCGCAATATCGAGCAACCTGCGCAAGCAGCAGAAGAGGGGGAAGCCACAGAATGTTCCTCCACCTCAAACACGCATGGTGGTGACAAGGTTACCGCCCGTGGAACGGCTGCGGCCAATAAGCGAAGCAGCTAGAAATGTGCGCTCGGCGCAAAGTGGTTGCCCCTAGAGGCTGAGCGTTTGTGCCTCTGTTGAATTTCCCTTCGGCACTCGCATGTGTGCCGAAGGGGTTGGTTCGATGTGCCGTGCAAGGCTATCCACGCATATTGGTCTGGGTCATGCCGCAGGTGCGCAAAGGAAGCTGCCGTCGCGGCAGGGTTAGGCGAAGAGCCTGGGCTGCTTTAGCAGATTGACCTGATTCAACGCCCTTGCTAGCATGCCCGAGCATCCCATAGTCGTTAGTACCCTGGCTATTCAACGTGGGCCGGTCTGCCAGGATCGGCCTGTTTGGGCATTTTTCTGGTCCACCTCAAGTTGCCATGAACTCTCCCGACCTTCCGCTGCGAGCCGGGCGTGTATCTCCCAATGCGCGCCGTGCTGCCTTGTTCGTTGGTGGCGCAGGCGCAGCTGAAGACGTGGCAACACGTGCGGGCAACGTGGCTGAGTCCCTCGTTCGATTTATCGTCGAGGCCAGCAAGTTGGAGCTCGACGCGCGCCTTGCTGCAACGGTTAAAGCAGGATTCATTGATTTCATTGCCACTATGCTGGCAGGGCGCGACGAGCCCGTCGTGTGCATCGCGCGCGATTTCGTGCGAGCACGCGCAGGCGTTCGCGGATACTCTCGCGTTCTGCTCGAAGCCAGCGGAAAAGCAGCTCGTAGTGCTGCCTTGGTTAATGCTATTGCGGGTCACGCATTGGCCTATGATGCTGTGGCGCTGCAAGGCCACCCGTGTACCGTATTGGTGCCGGCGTTATTGGCCGAGGGAGAACGTTTGGGCGCCAGTGGCACCGACGTGATGCGTGCCTTTGTCGTGGGTTACGAGGTATGGGCCGAATTGTTGCGACGCGAGGTGGCGTTTCACCATTCCAACGCCTGGCATGCCACGGCAGTATTTGGGGTCGTGGCAGCCGCCGCGGCAGTTGCTGCGCTGCGTCGGGCCTCGCCTAAAGTGTGCCAGAACGCCTTGGCAATCGCAGCCAGTCAGGCCGCCGGGCTGGCGGGCAACTTCGGCGCAATGGTGCAAGCGTTTCACGTCGGGCTGGCCGCGGCACATGCAATTGACGCCGTCGATCTCGCTCACCTGGGGATGACGGCGTGCGCTGACGCCATCGAACATCCCGCGGGATTCTTGCTGGCCCTGCTGCCTGCAGGCGCGCTCGAGGGGGGCAGCGAACTCATGGGATCCGGCAGCGGCCTACATATACGTGAACATGGCTTGTGTCTGCAGAAATATCCTGTTTGCTTTGCTGCGCATCGGGTCGTAGATGCGGCACTGGCCCTGCGTGCCGCATACCCCATTGATACCAACAATATTCGCTCTCTGCGCGTTACTATCGGAAGCACTCAGGCGTCTTTGCTATCTCACACGGCCCCACAAACCGTCTACGAAGCCAGGTTCAGTCTTAATTTTGCGGTGGCGGCTGCCTTGGTCGCTGGCGAGCTAGGCCTGGCTCAATGTACCGACGATTTTATCCAACGGCCGGATGTACAAGAGCTCATGCGGCGGGTGGAGTATGTAGCGACCGATTCCATTAGCCCCTTTGAACCAGCCTGGTCTGAATACGACCGCCTGGTCATCGAGCTGAACGATGACACCATCCTGGATAGCGGGGAAGTGCGGGTGGCCCGTGGAATGCCCCAACTTCCTTTGAATGAGGACGAATTACGTTTCAAGTTCTTCGATTGTTCCAGCAAAATAGACTATCTCGATGTGCACAAGCTGTACGAAGACTTACAAAGGCTCGAGTCGGTGCGCGATCTCGGGCAGCTGGGTCAGGGGTAAGCTGCCCTGACAGCGCAGGGCCACCGAGTGGTAGCCTCCCCCGTGCGTGTCTGTGGGTTAGCGGTAGGGTGCAGGTAAATGCCCCGCGTGGATGTCAGTGCGTAATAATCGGCTGGCGACAGATGCCAAGGCGTGAGGGTCGCCGCTGGCAAAAAATTCCCATTGAGCCCGTTCTCGCTCGTGTAATAGGCTGCGCTCTCGAAGTTGTCGTTCAAGTTGTCGCGCTACCGCCATACTGGTCTCAAGAACGGGGATGGTTGGCCCGGCCACCGCTCGGATGGCGTCGATAAGAAATGGGAAGTGGGTGCAGCCTAACACCAAGACGTCAGCTCCCGCGGCAATCACGTCTTTGACTGCCGGTGCCACTAAGGCGGCGGCTGCAGGCCCGGCCACCTCTCCGCGTTCTACGCACATGACCCATTCTGGACAAGGACGCAAAATAATACGCGAGTCAGGTGCTTCGCGCTGGACAAGTTTCTGGAACCGGGTGCTGGCCAACGTTCCCGTGGTCGCGAATACCGCGATCACCTGCTTTTGCGTCAGTTTGGCGGCGGGTCGTACGGCCGGCTCGATGCCAATAATGGGCAAAGCAGGATAACGCTCCCGCAGCAGATGAATGGCTGCCGCGGTAGCGGTATTGCACGGCACGGCAAGCGCTTTGGCTCCACGTGTTTGGAAATATTCGGCAATGGCCAAAGCGCGGGCGGCGATCGTGTGACGCGACTTTTCACCGTAGGGTACGTATGCCGAATCGGCCACGTAGATGAGATGCTCGTTGGGTAGACAGGTACGAATAGCCTGTAAAACACTGAGCCCACCCACGCCTGAATCGTACACCCCGATAGGGGCGTCGGCACGGAGTACATCAGGCATGATCGGGCCCTGCAACGATGATCGGTGCGCCGCCACTCGCGTTGGGTGGGGTCTCTTTTGGGTTGATGAGTGGAATGCCTCGTTGGCGGAAATGCTCCAGTACGCGCAGGTTGAATTCGCGCTGTACTGGCCAACGGCCCTTGTCTGTGGTTTGAATCTGCCCCGTAATTGTGATCATGGTCGCGTCGATCTGGTCAACTCCCCAGATGTCAATATCTGCCAGAATCAGCGGCCCGAACTTCGGATCGCGCCGCAGCTCTGTGCTGACTTGTCGCAGTCCGGCATACACTTGTTCAATATCGGCATTGATGCCAACATTTAGACGAATCCTTGCGTTGCCTATCCCGCGGTTCACATTGTTCACGGTCGACACCGAGCTGAACGGAACCACATGCAGTGAGCCATCAGGGGCCCGCAAATGGACGGTTCGGATCGACAAATACTCCACGACGCCTGACACGCCGGCAACCGTAACATAGTCACCAACCTGCATGGCATTTTCCATGAGTAGAAAAATGCCGGTAATGAAGTCCTGGACGAGTTTTTGCGAACCAAAGCCCACAGCGATACCGATGATGCTGGCGCCAGCCAACAGCGGCATCACATTGATGCCGAGCTCGTACAGGGCAGTCATCAGCACCACCAGGACGATGACGAAGAACAGCACCGTGCGTATCATCGGCACTAACGTGCGCAGCCGTGCTGCGCGCACGGTGTCACCCTGTTCGGTCCAGCGGCGAATGCGACGTTTGAGGGCGTTCGAAACGCCTTCCCACACCAGCAAGGCAATCAAGGCTGCGAAAGCCACGGTGGCAACTGCCGACAACAGGCGGCGCCCAATGGTACCACTCTCAAACCAGTGTAAGGCGCGAAATCCCCACGCTTCGAGCAGCACTACGGCGGTCAAGACATAAATAAGCCAGCTCAACAGGGTGCGCAGGACGGTGTGGTAGCGGTGGTACTCGCCCGCGTCCAGCGCACTGGCAGCCGAGTCTGACCGCTCGAATGACCGATCCAGCAGGCCAATCACACAAATCCAAACGAGGCGGGCGCCTATCAGTACCGCAGCGGTGATCATGCCGAAGCGCAACGCGCGCGTGAATCCGTCGGCTACGCTGAGCGCCCAGACGACCCAAAACGCCGCCAGAAAAAATACCGCCCCGGCCGGCCAGATTTCGGCCAGAAATGACCGAAATGAGCTCGCGCCAGTAGCGTTGGATCCCCGGAGAAACGCCTGCATCGCGTGTCGCGTGCGGACGACGAGGTAAATCAAAATAACATGCACCGCGAGCGAGGTGAGTTTCATGCAGAGTGTTGCTGCTTCACGCCCTGCGCCCACGAGCAGCAGAATACGCCCCGTGGTAACGCCAACGGCTGTAACCACAAACGCGGCGGCTATCCAGCGAAAAACGTAGCGCGCCTGAGAGTCTGTCATCTCAAGCAAACGCATTTGGGGTGAGGCGGGCGAGATCAGTAACCGCACAAACGCTAGCCCTAGGCGAAGGAGTGCGTAGGCTTCGACGATGGGCACGGCAAGCCTCGCAACAAACGGGTTGCGGGGTCCTATGCCGTGGGTGAGCAAGGCCATCGCGCCAAGAAACGCGGCGAGCGGCAAGAGCACCAGCAGGGCGTCAGCGAGAGCATATGGCATGCGTTGCAACAGCCAGGAATGGGCGATCGACTGTCGCCGCGCGGCCAGCAGCATTTCAAGTTCGCGTGCTAGCGGCGCTGGTTCGGGCTCGGGTACCTCCATCCCCGCCTGTATCCGGGCCACACTCACAGGGGCCTCAGTCACGGGAAGCTCGGCCGGCGAGGGCAGATTGTCGGGTGGTAGCGCTTGCTGCGAACTTGGGTGAGCACCGAGGTGGGCGGTACTGTCAGACGCTGTCGTTTGGGTGGAGGCGGCCGCAGCTGCAGCTGACATTTGTTGATGGGCCTGAAGCGCAGCGCTTACTGTGGCCGCATCTTCGGCCTCCTGCGCGCGCAAACGCTCATGCTGGAGTCGCGCATGCTCCTGAAGGAGTTTTCGAGGACGGCGTAGCAAGCGATGGGCAATCGCCTCGGCGACGCCCGCGACGAGTAGTACGCCCAGCAACAGGGCTGTGGTTTCCAGCGTGGCACTACGGGTGGCTTCGTCTGCGAAGGCCGTGCGCAGCCAGGTTAACGCATACCCAAGGTTAGCCAAGGCATGGACCACCTGGCCCACTTGTACCGTAAGACTATCGAACCATTCGCCGATAAAGGTGATGATTTGGGCAAGTAGGCTGTCGTCCAGCAAGGGCACGGCTGCAGACGCGCCGGATGTTACCGTGTCGCTCGCCATTGTGGCTGACTCCGTGGCAGTTTAAGCGCAAACCAACTTAGCCGCTGCCGGATCGGCTGGGGTTCAGTCTGGGCTGGTTGGTATGGAGCAGCAGCACGCGGTTCAGTTGCGTTGCATCAAGTGTCGTCCGATCACGAGCTGCTGAATTTGAGAGGTGCCTTCGTACAGGCGCATCAATCGCACATCCCGGTAAAAACGCTCGACCGGAAACTCGTTGATGTATCCCGAGCCACCGTGAATTTGTACGCCGCGATCGGCCACACGGCCCACCATTTCGGTCGTAAAAAGCTTCGCGCAAGACGCCTGCATGCTGACTTCAGGATCGAAAGCACCGATCGGCTTGGCATCGTATCGTCGTGCTATGTCGCGGGTTAGCGACCATCCCGCCAAGAGTTCGGCCTGGCTGTCGGCCAACATGGCTTGTACCAGCTGAAAGTCGCCAATGCGCTGGCCGAACTGTTTGCGCTGTTGTGCGTAGGCGAGGCTTTCGTTAAGAATGCGCTGTGCCATCCCACACGCGAGAGCCGAAAGGTGTAAACGCCCACGATCCAGGACCTTCATGGCTGTCTTGAAACCCTTGCCTGGCTGCCCACCGATAATATTATTCGCCGGGACGCGGGCTTGGTCGAGATGGATGTCGCAAGTCTTGGTACCGCGTTGACCCATTTTGCGATCGGGCTTGCCCAAGGTGATGCCTGCCCTGTCGGCAGGCACAATGAAGGCACTAATGCCATTTGCACCCGCCTCGCCCGTGCGCGCCATCAAGGTAAAGGCGCCCGCACGGGGAGCATTGGTAATAAAGCGCTTGGTACCGGTGATCAGGTAGTCGTTGCCATCGAGCACCGCGCGGGTTTTGAGTGAGGCAGCGTCGGAACCCGCATCAGGTTCGGTTAACGCGAACGAGATAATGAGCTCGCCGCTGGCGATCCGAGGCAGGTATTCGGCCTTTTGCTCGGGTGTGCCATCCATGAGTATGCCCTGAGAGCCGATGCCGATATTCGTACCGAACACCGATCGAAACGCAGGCGCAGTGTGACCTAGCTCGTAGGCGACCTCGCACTCCTGCTCCATGGATAAGCCTATCCCCCCGTATTCTTCGGGAATAGACAGCCCGAATAGACCGAGCTCTTTCATGTCTTCAATAATATCGGCTGGTACGTCGTCAGTCTCTTCTACCACCGACTCGGCGGGAATAAGCCGCTCGCGAACGAAGCGCTGAACAGTATCCTTAAGCAAGGAAAAGCTGGATTGATCGAGGGCCATGGCTTCTTTTTGTGCAATTGATGCTGCAAGTATATGACGTAGCTTCTGAGGCAGGCGACCGGTGGACACCAATAGCTTGGGTTTCGGCCTGCCAGGAATAAGCAGTTAAAAGGCGATGCATGCCGACCAAAACAGGAGGCACTCTTGCTTGAGCTTAGCGGCACGCCCGAGGGGGATGCGCTTGTAATGAACGCCGCGAATGCACCAAACCGCAGCGGGGACGAATAATGGGCACATAATGCGGCAACAATCATGGGAAGCAGGCGCTATCGCTCTGCCATCCGCCAGTGAAGGTTGCGAATCGGCTACACACCCAAATAGCGACTGAGCTGTTCTGGTGCGTTTTGCAAGGCAGCTGCCTGGTCTTCCAGAACGACGCGTCCCTTTTCCATGACCACAACGCGGTCGGAGTTGGCGAGGACGGTGCGATAGTTGCGATCGACAACCAATGTGGCAAGACCAGTGCGGCGAATTTCGTCGATGACGCGCCAGATTTCGGCGACGATCAGCGGCGCCAGGCCTTCGGTGGCTTCATCAAGAATGATGGCATCCGGGTTGGTCATGAGTGCCCGGCCAATCGAGAGCATTTGCTGCTCGCCGCCTGATAACTGGTTTCCCAGGTTATCCAGCCGCTCGCCTAGTCGGGGGAACGTGTCAAGAACGCGGTTGATGGTCCAGTCGCGTTGCCCCTGCGTGCCAGCGCGTGCCGCCATGATCAGGTTTTCGCGCACGGTTAGGTTGGGGAAAATACCGCGCCCTTCAGGCACATAAGCAATGCCTAATTTGGCCGCTTGATAGGGATAGCCCCGGGAAAGGTCGCGGCCGCGGATGGAAATCGAGCCTTGACGCTCACGCACGTGACCTAGCAGCGTACGGATGAGCGTCGTCTTGCCCATACCATTGCGGCCTAGTAAGCCTACCGTTTCTCCGCGCGCAAGTTTGAAGTCGATGCCGTGCAAGATGTGGCTGCTGCCGTACCAAGCGTGCACCTGATATGCATCTATGAGGGTTTCCGTCGTCATACTTGTTCGCCCAAATACGCGCGTTGAACCTCTTCATTGTCACGCACTTCGGCCGGTGCGCCTGAAGCAATGACACTGCCATTGACCATGACGGTGATGCGGTCGGCCACCGCAAACACTGCATCCATATCGTGCTCCACGAGCAGAATGGCATGCCCATGGCGAAGGTTGCGCAGGAGCTCGAGCATGCGCTCGGATTCTTCCGGACCCATCCCGGCCAATGGCTCGTCGAGCAGCAACACTGAGGGCTTGGTGGCAAGGCACATCGCCACCTCGAGCTGGCGTTTCTGACCGTGTGACAGCCCGGCGGCCACGGTTCGAGCGGCATCCGTAAGCCCCGTCCGTTCGAGCGCTTCTTCAGCGCGCTCCGTGCTGAGTCGACAGTGCTCCGCGGTTTCCCAAATATGCCAAGGTTTCTGTGCCGACATTTGTGCAGCCAATCGGCAATTTTCGAATACCGTCAGGGGCAGAAAGACGTTGTTTCTTTGGTAACTGCGGCCTATGCCCCAACGCGCGCGCTGAGGTTGCGAGGCGGCAGTAATGTCGCGCTCTCCCAAAAGTACCCGCCCGGCGCTAACGGGGAGTTCACCCGAGAGCAAGTTGATAAGGGTGGATTTCCCTGCGCCATTCGTACCGATGACAGCGTGGATCTCATGACGGGCGAGGTCTAGACTGACGTTTTCCACGGCGCGTAGGGCGCCGAAATGCCGCGATACGTTTTGCGCGCGCAACAAGATCTCGTTCATGCCTGCTTCCGTGTCTGCATGACTTTGGCCGCCGCAGCCGATTCGGCCGGCTTAGTCTTGGCCCTCGCAAAGCGACGGTGGGGTAATCTTAGACCCGCGAACCCGCCCATAATGCCATTGGGCATAAACGCAGCGACGGCAATAATGGTTCCGCCCAACAAGAGTTGCCAGTGCTTGGTAAGCTCCTGGAACCACTCGCGCAGCAGCTCGAATGAGAGCGCGCCGATGACGGCGCCTGGAAGGCTGCCCAGCCCGCCCAGAATAATCATGAGCAGCCCATTGCCCGAGTGGTGCCAGGACGCTATCTCGGGGCTGACGTAGCCATACTGCAACGAGAACAAGAAGCCTGCGAGGCCGGCAAAGGCGCCTCCAATAACAAAGCTGGCCAGCTTATATGCGTTTGTGTTGTAACCGGTGGCGCGCATCCGTTGTTCGTTATGTTTGATCCCGACAATCGCATGCCCCAGGCGCGATCTAAGCAGTTGCGCTAGCGCTGCTACCGTAAAGATTAATGCCGCTAGCGAAAACCAATAAAATTGATGGGTGTCTTCGAGGTCGACCAGGCGGAAGCCGAAGAGAGAGAACTCGGGACGAAAATAAATATACGTACCATCGCTGCCGCCGAAATA
Source organism: uncultured Pigmentiphaga sp. (assembly GCA_964569785.1). GTDB lineage: Bacteria > Pseudomonadota > Gammaproteobacteria > Burkholderiales > Burkholderiaceae_B > Verticiella. The sequence goes on from CAZMVM010000007.1 coordinate 26,627, forward strand.
CTCGATGTCATGGAAAACGAAATACACCATCTGGGCAAATGCCAGGGTCGCCATGATGAAGTAAATGCCGCGCGTGCGCATGACCAGCGCCCCGATAACGAGCGCGAGTATTCCCGACGCCGCTATCGAGGCCAGTAACAGCCACCAGCCATTGCCGGGGCCCGACTGTGGCGTCAGCATCGCGACCACGTAGGCTGCGCAGGCAAAAAACGCGGCATGTCCAAGGCTGACCAGCCCGGTGTATCCCACGAGTAATTGCAAGCTGAGTGCGAAGATCGCCATGATGAGCACTTTGGTGCCCAAGGCAATGTGAAAAGACGTACCGATGGGTGGCGGCAACAGCGGTAGCGTTGCTGCTGCAGCAAAGGCGAGCAGCCAAATCCAGAATGCGTAACGTTTCATGGCTATGTCCCTTGCTTGAACAGCCCCTCGGGCCTCCACAGAAGAATTGCCGCCATGAGTACGTAGACCAATGCCCCGGCAGCCTGTTGCCAGAACACAGTGCCGAAGGTTTCAACAAAGCCGATGAGTAGGGCTGCCACGAGCGCGCCCTTGACCGAGCCAATGCCGCCTATGACGACGACGACGAAGCTGAGAATGAGAACCGACCCTCCCATGCCAGGATAGACCGAGGCAACCGGGGCGGCGATCATACCTGCAAGAACTGCCAGCGCGACACCACCAGCGAATACGAGGCGGTACAGCAGAGAAATATTGATGCCCAGCGACTGGACCATTTCACGGTTGGTGGCACCGGCACGAACCATCATGCCGATGCGCGTTTTACGGATGAGGTAATACATGCCAACGGCGATGGCCAGGCAAACGCCCGACATGAACAACCGATAGAGCGGGTAGGTCATGTTGTTCCCGATGGGAATGCCACCCGCCAGCCAGGCGGGTACCGGCACCCCATGAACGTCATCGCCGACGAGTATGCTGCGTAACTCTTCAAAGACCAGGATCAGACCGAACGTCATTAGCACCTGAAGCAAATGCTCGCGTTCGTACAGAAAGCTGAAGAATCCCCATTCCAGCAAATATCCAAAGACTACTGACAAGGCCAGCCCGATCAGCAGTGACAGGACGAAGTTGCCGGTAAGTGACGCCAGGGAAAAGGCCAGGTAGGCGCCGATCATGTAGAAGCTGCCATGAGCCAGGTTAATAACACCCATGATGCCGAAGATCAGCGTTAAGCCGCTGGCCACCAAAAACAGCAGCAATCCGTACTGGACGCTGTTCAGGCACTGAATGAGAAAGGTCGTGAGGTCCATGATCGGTCACTACATACGGCAGCCACGGGCCGGGTCTTCGAGACCTTCGACCGCAACCTCGACGAACTTGTTAAGGTTTCCTTCCACCTTACGCAGATACATATTTTGCACCGGGTTGTGGGCTTTGGACATGGTGAACGGGCCGCGGGGGCTATCGATTTCAGCTGTCTCCATGCCTTTAATGATGGCGTCGCGATCGCTCAGCTTGCCGCCAGCCGCCTTCAGGCCCGCATGGAACAATTGCGCAGCGTCGTAACCTTGTACCGCGTAAACGTCGGGAAGAAGTCCGAAGCGCTTTTCGTACGCGGCACGGAAGGTCTTGTCCTTCTCGATATCGAGATCGTCGGCGTAATGCAGAGTTGTCAGAAGCCCTTCGGCTGCCTTGCCTTGGGCCTCGAGCGTGCCGTCGGTAAGGAAACCTGCTCCGTAGAGGGGGATGGTGTCTTTCAGACCAGCAGCGGCGTAGTCAAGCACGAACTTGACCGCACCACCGCCGGCAAAGAAGACATACACCGCGTCAGGCTTGATGCTGGCAATTTCTGTGAGCAACGCCTGGAATTCGACGTTGGGGAAGGGCAGGTTGAGCTGCTTGAGTACCTTGCCGCCCTTTGACTCGAAGCCTTCGCGGAAGCCTTTAACGGACTCATCCCCTGCGGCGTAGTTCCAGGTTACCGTTACCGCCGTTTTATGGCCAAGTTTCTCGGCTGCGACCAGCCCCATCGCGTAGGCCGGCTGCCAGTTACTGAAGGAGCTGCGGAACACGTTGGGTGCACACAAGGGGCCGGTAATAGCATCGGCGCCAGCGTTCGGGATAATGAGCAGCGTATCCGTATCGCGCGCAATTTTGGCCATGCCCATGGCGACGCCCGAATGGACTGTACCTACCAAGAGGTCGACCGCGTCACGCTTGACTAGCTTGTTGGCGTTATCGGGGGCCTTAGAGGGGTCGGACTCGTCGTCAACCTGAATGTATTCGATGTCCAGCCCCTCGAGTTTGCCGCCTTGTTCTTCGACATAAAGCCGGAATCCATTCTCGATCGCGGTGCCCAGAGCGGCGTAGGTGCCGGTATAGGGCAGCATCAAGCCGACTTTGATTTTCTCTTGGGCATAGGCACTTGCGCCCACTCCCAAGGCTAGCGTCGTGCTCGCCAGCAAGGCCAGGGCACGGGTCGTTATGCTTCTTTTCATGTGTCTTCTCCGGTATTGCTTATCGGTGGTTGCAGCGTGATAGAACGTCATCGATTGCTGCCGACAATGAATGCACTCGTGCGCCAGTCGAAGCGCGATGCATTCATCCGTTAAACACTGATTTTACTGCCTAGATGCAATCCTCCTCCTTTCGATAACTTGCGTCTATTCAGGTAAACGCTCTAGCAAGCTGTTTGGCCTTGCACTCTGACTCGTATTGGATGTGGTTCAGCGTGCAGGGTAGCCAAGTTGAGGGTAGTAATGTAATCCAATGCGTGTTCTGGACCCTTGTTAATCGCCCTGGTCGGGGCAATCGATCGGACACAGCAAACAGTCTGCTGCTAACTTCCCGTGCCGCCCACTGGGTTTCCGGGCGCTTATCCTGGAGTTCGCGCGTTGGCGTGAGCCTTGAGAAAAGACTGCACCGCTGCCACGACCTGCTGTGGTTGATCTCGATGCGGGGAGTGGCCACAGGACGCGAGCTTGAGCAGCTGCGTGTGGGGCAGAATCCGAGCGATACCGTCGACCTGCTCCATGGTGCCGTACTCATCGTCGTGCCCTTGTATTGCAAGTATGGGGCACTGAATCTTGGGGAGCAAGGGCCGGATATCCCAGGCACGGAACGCAGGGTTTAGCCAGATCTCGTTCCACCCCCAAAACGCCGAATCGACGTCCTCGTGGTAGCGACCCAGCCGGCGGCGCAGGTCTGTACTGAGATAGGCGTCCCGCGCGTCCTCTATGCTGCTTATCGTGATATCTTCGACGAAAATGTGGGGTGCAGCCACGACCAAGCCTCCCGTATGATCGGGGTAACTGGCCGCGTAGATCAGGGCGATCGAGCCGCCATCACTGTGACCGTAGAACCAGGGCCGGTCAACCGAGGGATCGATGTTCAACGACTTGAACAACGCCGGCAGGAAACTGCGCGCTTGGTCGTGCATGAACTCGACGGGCCATTTCTCGTGCGACTTCCGCGCTGTCGACTTACCGTAGCCCCAGCGTGAAATAACCAGCCCCCGACAGTTAACAGCAGCGCAGAGAGTCGCCGGGAAGTCTTTCCACATCGATAGCGAACCTAACCCCTCGTGCAAGAAAACGAGCAGCGGAGCCTCGTGACGTTCGGGCTGCAGGAATTGATATTCGATCTGCGTGGTGCGCGAATTCCAGACAACCTCAGTGAACAGAGACGAAGCGCCCGTTACGCCCCTGGTCATGGACGCCCTCCGGCCTCGAGTTCGCGCAATCGAAAGCGTTGAATCTTGCCTGTGGCCGTCTTGGGCAACTCATTGATAAACTCGATGTGACGCGGGTACTTGTGCGGCGCTAGACGGTGTTTGACGAAATGCTGCAGTTCGCTTTCGAGTTCGGGCGACGGCATTTTGCCGTTGCGCAACACCACGAAGGCCTTGGTGCGGGTGAGCCCGTGCGCGTCTTCCACCCCGATGACCGCTGCTTCGAGTACCGAGGGATGCTGCACGAGGGTTGCCTCGACTTCAAAGGGCGACACATACTGCCCGCTGACTTTTAACATGTCATCTGAGCGGCCGGCGTAGGTGTAATAACCTTCAGCATCGCACAGGTACTTGTCGCCGCTTTTGACCCACTCGCCTTGAAACGTTTCTCGTGTTTTCTCGCGATTGTTCCAGTACAGAAGGGCTGCGCTGGGGCCCTTGATGTAGAGGTCTCCGATTTCGCCCGGGGGTACCGGCTTGCCGTCTTCGCTGCGCAACGATAGCTCGTAACCCTCGACCGGCTTGCCCGTTGTGCCGTAGCGTACATCGCCAGGTCGATTCGACAGGAAAATGTGCAGCATCTCGGTGGAGCCGATGCCATCGATGATTTCGCACCCAAAATGCGCGGTGAACCGTTCGCCGATATCGCGTGGCAAGGCTTCACCCGCCGAAGAACACAAGCGCAGCGCTACCTTTTCGCGTGGTGGCAAGTGCGGGGACGCTAACAAGCCAGCATAGCCTGTGGGAGCGCCGCAGAATATGGTGGGTTTTTGGTTGACCATACGTTCGAAACAGGCTTCCGGGGTGGGACGCCCCGCCATGAGCACAACGCTGGCCCCTACACTAAGGGGAAATGTCAGTGCATTTCCCAGGCCGTAGGCGAAAAACAGTTTGGCGGCCGAAAATACGGTGTCGGATTCATTCATGCCGAGCACGGGCTTAGCATACAGTTCAGCCGTCCACCACAAGTTGGCGTGTGTGTGCACTGTTCCTTTGGGCGCCCCGGTGGAGCCAGAGGAATAAAGCCAGAAGGCAGGCTCGTCTGCCCAGGTTGCTGCAGGAGCGGACAGCGGTTCGGTCGCATCTAGCAATTGATGGATAGCAAGACAGCCGTCTTCCGGTTGAACCTGACGGCTGCACGACACAAAAAGGCAATCCACCTCGTGCCGCGTCTTGGCCATGGCTTCGCGTAGCGTCGGAACCAGAGGCTGCGACACCAGTGCGGCACGGGCGCGGCTATGTTGCAGCATGTAGGCATAGTCGTTAGGGGTAAGCAGCGTATTAACCGCAACGGGCACAATGCCTGCGTATAACGCGCCGAGAAAACAAACTGGCCAGTCGTTACAGTCGTGCATCAGCAGCAGTACGCGCTCTTCACGGCGCAAACCGTGGGCGCGGAGCACCGCCGCCATTTTTTTGATGCGCTCGGCCAGCTCGCCGTAAGTGAGGGTGCCCTCATCGTCGGTGTAGGCTGTTTTATTGAATCGCGCCTGATTGACGTCGATGATGTGCTGCGCGAAATTGAATTCGGCAGGCAGGGCTTGCGAAGAGACCATAATGCAATCGAACCGATTCGATGATTCTGACAGATTCATGCAGTATGCTGCATGGTAGGGCACAGTATGCGCCTAAAAGTTACTGCGTCAAGAAAAATAGTGCATTTTTTGGGGTAAACCCCGAGTGAGAGCGCTGCTCTTATTTCAAAATTGCACTCAGTTATCCTCTGCGCACTTCAAAGAGCTGAGCTATGACCACGATTCCACTATTTCCATTGCGCCATGCACTCTTTCCCGACGGGGTACTGCATCTGCAGATTTTTGAGGTGCGCTACTTGCACATGGTGCGCCGCTGTGTGGAGGAGGGGGCCTCGTTTGGCGTCGTGGGGCTGCTGGCAGGCAATGAGGTGCGCACCCCTGAAGGCGTAGAAGAGCTGGCCAACGCGGGTACCCTGGCGCGTATTCAGGAATGGGAAATCGTCATGCCGGGTTTGATGCGAATTTCTTGCGTCGGCACAAAACGATTTCGGCTGCACTCTAGTTATGAGGGCCAGTATGGGCTGTGGATGGGTGAGGTCGAATTTCTGGCTGATGATCCCGCTCTGCCTTTACAGCAGCCTTTGCAACGAAGTGCTGATTTGTTGGGCCGGCTCATCGCCGACCTGCAGGAACAGGGGTCCGCAGCCATGCCCATCGCGCCCCCGTATCGGTTGGATGACAGCGCCTGGGTGGCAAATCGACTGTGCGAACTGTTGCCGTTGTCGATGGAGCGTAAGCAGGAATTGCTCTGCATGCCCGATCCAGTACAGCGTTTAGCGTGGGTCGACCGTTGGTTGGAAGAGCGGGGCGGGCTAGGGTGATGTCACTGCAAGCATCGTTGCGCCGCGAAAACGTAAGTCAGCGAGGCCGTGCGGATCAGAGTAGTGGGACTTACGTGGATTCTTGACGACGCGCTTTGATGATGTCCAGATAGTTATAGATAGTGAAGCGGGTGACGCCGAGTGCGTTGGCAGCTTTCTCTACCCCGCCTTTCACCACGAAAAGGCCTCGTTCAAGCATAGTTGCCACTGCGATGACCTTTTCATCTTTGCTTAACGATGCGACTGGTTTTCCGAAGCGGCTGACAGCGTCCTCGATAATCTCATGCATGAGCGCTTCTATGTCCGGTGCTTCAGCCTTCTTGTGCTCGTGCTCAGAGGTTTGGTTAGGAAGCAGGCGCGCGAGCATAGCTTGAGCTGCTTCGATTCCGCTGTAATCCGCGTTTAAACAAAGCGCCGCAAAGGCATTGCCTGCCGAGTCTCGAAAAATAACGGTGGAAGAGGTAAGTGTCCGGTTATCGCGCGTGTACGTCGAGTAAGGGGCGACCGTTACGTGTTTGCCGGGAGCAATCTCGGCCTGTATGTCCGCCAGCATTGCTAGCGCCTTATCGTTACCCGGGCCAGCCAACAAGGTTCCGCCGCACCGGCGATTCGTGATGTGCCCATTTGCAATCGCGCGAATGGAAGACTCGGGTTGGGTGAGGTCATGGAGCACAACTTCGATATGCGCTCCGATGGTGGCGCCCAGCATGGGTACCACGCATTCGAGCGCGGCGAATATAGCTCGACGCTCTTGGACGATATGCGGGGGTAATGAATCGGTATCCGTTGTGGTCAATCTGCCACGCTGGTATGCGCCAGGGGTTGGACCAAGTTGGACCTTCCGCTGGGTTCCTGATGCGGAGGCGGGCTGTTTGGTGGCAGCAGCGCTGACCCCTTTGCCCGGTTTGCACTTTCGACCTTGTCTGGCTCGGGTTGTCTTCATGCCTTAGGTGTCGACGAGCCCGACGTCGAGTGAGAATCAGACTTCAGTTCTGCGATCATTTCGATTTCAACCGCGATATTCATGGGTAAATCATGCGCTCCGACAGCACTACGGGCATGCCGACCACGGTCTCCAAAAATTTCAACGAGTAGGTCGGAAGCGCCATTGATCACCAGATGCTCGCGCCCAAACCCCGCGTCGCAATTGACCCATGCTAATAACTTCACGATGCGGTTAATGTTGTCGAGCGATCCAACGTGAGCACGGAGCGCCGCAAGCGTATTCAACATGGTGAGCCGGGCGGCCGCGTAGCCCTCTTCTTGGGTGAGCTCGCGTCCCACCTTGCCGGCATAGGCCACCCGACCGTCCGCCATGGGCCCTTGTCCCGCAAGGAACACTAAGCGACCAACTTGCACCGCGGGTACGTAATTGGCGGCCGGTGCTTGGGATGGAGGAAGTTCGATACCGAGTTCGTCGAGCCTGGCTTCAGGGCTAGTGGAAGGTAATGTGCTCATGGGGTCTCCTGAAGATGAGCGCTTGACCGCTGGGAATGCGCCGCTTATAGTTCGATCATAAACAGCTTGTTGAACTCGTTCAACAAAACTTGTGGTCGGCGCCGCTGCTAGCGTCCGATCCGGGGCGGGGGTTACACGATGTCACAGGGTAGTGACGGGGACGAACTCATCGAACGTGTGCGCGCGCTGTTTCCTTATCTCAAGGAGCGCGTTTATCTTGATACCGCGTCTGCAGGCTTGGTTTGGTCAGGTCATGGGGACGCCATTGCGCGCTTTTACGACAACATAAAAAGCCGTGGTTACGATGCTGCCGAGGAATGGCGCGCCATGCAGGCGCGGGTGCGAAACCGGTTGGCGCGTTTGGTGGGCGTAGCCCCAGAAGACATTACGTTCTTGTCTAATACCACAGAAGGGCTCAACTTAACGGCTCACAGTCTGAATTTGTCCGCTGGCGATCAAATTGTTGTGGCGGCCGACGAATTCCCCTCTGTCACTCTAGCGTGGAAGGTAGCGGAAGGCCGGGGAGTAGAGCTTGTACAGGTTCCAATACCCCAGGAACGCCAGCGCGCCGCCACGCTCCTCGCAGCAATTACTCCTCGAACCCGCGTGTTATCCGTTTCGCATACACATGCAAACACCGGAACCACGCTCGATGTGGCGTTGCTCGGCCGTGAGTGTCGCCAGCGCGGCGTGTTGTTGGTGGTAGACGGTTTACAAGCTCTGGGCGCCATCCCCGTCACGCTCGACGAGGTTGATGTTTACGCCTCGTCATTCTTCAAGTGGATGCTGTCGGGTTTTGGTATTGCCGTGTTGATAACGTCTGAACATGCGCGCGCCGCAATGACGCCGGCCTATCGGGGCTATGCAAACATGGACGATCAGCGGCAATTGCAATACGCGCATGTGAATTATCCGGCGCTATATGGATTGGATGCCACATTGGACATGTTTGAGTCCATTGGCTGGGACACGGTCTATGGGCGTGTGCGACAGTTAGGAGACCATTTGGCCCAGGTAGCAGAGCAGCACGGATTGCAGCGTATTACGCCTGAGAATCAACGGGCAGGCATTCAGGTGTTTAGAAGTGCGAGGGCCCGGGCGGTTTGTGAGCAGCTCAGCGCGCAAGGCGTTAGCGTGGCTGCTCGCGGCGAGGGCGTGCGCGTATCACCGCATTTTTACAACACGCGCGACGAGATAGATCAATGTGTCGCATTGTTGGCTCAGGCAAATGGGAAAAACTAAGGTGTAACCGCGCAGCCCGAAGTGAATTGCCCCAGACGGCTTGTCGCCAAGTGTCGGACTTGCATGTAGTTGGCTTTAGCTTGAACTCTTATTGTTTATCCCCTTATCCATCAATACATTCGGAGACATCATGAAAACGAGATGCGCGCTGGCGAGGGTAGTTGCGACGGCAGCCCTCGGCGTGACGATGTGTCATCCAGCAATTGCTCAGGAAAGCTCTGCAGATGCTGGTGACGCCCGTCCGGGAACTTCCACCCTCGAGATCGTTAAGGCGCGCGACGTATTAAATTGCGGCGTCATCGGAAGCGCTCCCAACTTTTCGCTGCCGGATAGCCAGGGCGTGATGCGCGGTGTGGACGCCGACCTTTGCCGCGCGGTTGCCACGGCGGTACTCGGTGATCCCAACAAGGTGAAATTTGTCAGCCTTACGCCGGCTCAACGGTTAGTCGCTGTTCAGTCGGGTGAAGTCGACGTCGCGTTTGCCCAGATTACGTGGACGTTGACGCGTGAAAGTAAGGCGGGCGTGCAATTTACGGGTACGTATTTCTTTGACACCTATGGGGTCATGCTGCCCAAGGCGCTTAACGTGAGCGACGTAAAGCAGCTGGACAACGCCAGCATTTGCATCGTGGCGGGTCCTGGTGAAACAAATCTGGGAGAATTCTTTGCCAAACACAAGTTACGGTACAAACCGGTACCGTTTGCCGACGGCGAGCAGCTGCGTCGTTCATTCCTGGCGAATCGTTGTGACGCTGTCTTCCACAGTTTAGCGGCGTTGGCGGCCTTTAAGGGTACGCTAGGTCCGAAAGGCGAGGATTACGTCTTGCTAGAGCAAACGCACGCACGAGAACCGCTCGCCGGCGCAGTGCGCAAGGGCGATCCGCGCTGGTATGACGTCGTTCAGTACACGCTCAATGCCATGATTAATGCAGAGGAGCTGGGCATTGAAGCAGCCAATATTGAAAAGTTCCGTACGTCTAAAGATCCAAATGTGCAGCGCTTGTTGGGGCTAAGTGGCGACCTTGGGGAGTCACTCGGACTCTCGAACGATTGGGCGGCTCAGGTCATCGCTAATGTTGGTAACTACGGAGAAATGTTCGACCGCAACCTCGGCCCAACAGGTATGCCGCGAGGGCAGAATCGTCTGGCCGAAGACGGCGGTTTACTTTATGCCATACCGATGCGGTAACAGCTTATTCTGCAACGATGAACTCCACGTTCGAACTCGAACTTCAAACTTTTGGTTCTACAGTCTTAACCATTAAGCTGAAGTAGCATGCGGCAAGCGTACAAGAGACCCGGTCCTGGCAATGGAGGTCGCCACACTACTGACCGAGGGTGGGACTGGGTCGGTATGACTCGTCAGGCTATTGCGTTTGCGCTGCTTGCGGGACTGGTGTTCCTGATGTTCCAGGTAACCAGCACCAATCTACAAGAAAGGGGCGTGCATACCGGGTTCGACTTTCTGTCTCGCCCCGCGATCACGCCGGTGCTGACGTCGCCGCTCGAGTTCGAACTCGGTGTAAGTACATTTGCCCGCGCGTTGGCGGCGGGCGCCCTCAACACGCTCAAGCTTACACTCGCTGCCATCGTCATGGCGACGGTATTGGGGCTGGTGGTTGGGGTAGGCTCGATCGCGCGCAATCCTCTGGCGCGACGCTTGTGTACGGTTTATGTGGAGCTCATGCGCAATGTACCGGTACTGCTCCATATCGTGTTCTGGTATGGGCTAGTGCTTAATTTGCCGCCCATTAGCACCGCACAAGGCAGTCATTGGTTTCTGGCCTCGAACCGGGGTGTTTTCATTTTCCCGACAGTCGAGGGGTTTTCAGTACACGCTGCCTTGGCCATGTCCCCCGAGTTCAGCGCGTTGTTCTTGGGCATTTCGTTGTACACGGCTGCATTTATCGGTGAGATCGTTCGGGCTTCGGTTGGTGCGGTGCCGAAGGGGCAGTGGGAAGCGTGTCTTGCCTTGGGTCTTTCGCCACGCACGACACTAGGCCGTGTCGTTGGTCCGCAAGCGGTACGAGTAGGACTTCCTGCGTTGGCGAGCGAGTATCTCGGTATATTCAAGAACAGTTCACTTGCGCTCGTGGTGGGCTACCAAGACTTCATGGCAGTGAGCGACACCATGTTGACCGACACCGGTCAAGCCATTGAGATCATGGCCATCGTGATGTTGTTCTACGGAATTGTAGGGTTATTGATGAGTACGGTCATGCACCTATTCGAGCGTCGGCAACATCTCTGGAGCCGCGCATGACCACCGTCTACCCCCCTCCTCATTTCGTCGCGACGCATCGAATACGGCCCAGGCCGCGTCCACCCGCACCAGATGGCTGGTGGACGCGTACGAGGGCTCTTTATTTTTCAACACCATGGTCTGGTGCTCTAACTGTGCTGCTGGTAATCGGCTTAGCGTGGTTTGGTACCTGGTTTATACGTTGGGGTGTGGTAGATGCCGTCTTTACTACGGGGGCGTTGGGGCAAGAGGCATGTCGCGTAGACGGGGCAGGGGCGTGCTGGGCCGCCATTGGCGATAAATTTCGACTTATTCTTTTTGGCGTTTATCCGTACGACTTGCAGTGGCGCCCTGCTTTGGCTGTCGGGGTGCTCCTGATCATGTATGCGGTCTCCGCCTGGCGCCGATGCTGGCAACTCTGGTTAGCCGCCTTGTGGGTACTTGCCGTGGGGTTATACGGAGTGCTGATGCGTGGTGGCGTTTTGGGCCTGAGCTATGTACCCGAAGATCAATGGGGAGGCCTTCCGGTTACGCTCATTCTGGCAACGCTAAGTCTCGCTGCCGGATTCCCTATCGCCACTTTGCTGGCTCTCTTGCGGCACTCGGAACGTCCGTCTCTAGGAAAAGCCCTGGCAGTTGCATTTATTGAGATCGCGCGCAGTGTGCCTTTGTTAGCAGTGCTCTTTCTTGCCAGTGTCATGATTCCTTTATTTCTACCGCAAGATGTCAGCCTGTCGAAGCTTTTCCGCGTATTTGTCGCGTTCGCGCTTTTCTCTGCAGCGTATCTAGCGGAGGTGATTCGGGGAGGGTTACTAACCATTCCTAGAGGTCAGTACGAAGCGGCAGCAGCGTTAGGGCTCAGCAAGCGAGTGACCACAGTTAAAATCGTTTTGCCGCAAGCCTATGCAGCCGTTTTGCCAGCCATTGTGAACGTCTTTATTGCGTTCTTCAAAGCTACATCGATTGTTGTCGTGGTTGGTATCTTTGACCTGATGACAGCCGCTCAGCGGGCCGTCGCCGACCCCGCGTGGCAAGGCTTTGGTACAGAAGTTTATTTATTTGTTGGCGCAATTTATTTTGCATTTTGCTTTGCGATGTCTCGCTATAGCGCCAGCATCGGTGCCGGCACGCAGATGGGAAGGCAGGTGTAACGTCGGCTTAAGGACACAGGTAACAGGGAAGAAGCATGTCCGAAGCGCGCACAACACACGCTAACCGTGTAAATATAGGCACTCTTGCGCCCGGTCGTGTCGATGCTAGAGCTTCGGTTGCTAGTGGAAGCCCCATACTTACTATAGCCGGTCTGAATAAATGGTACGACGATTACCACGCGTTACGCGATATAGATTTGACCGTTAACGAGCGCGAGCGCATCGTGATTTGCGGGCCGTCGGGATCGGGCAAATCCTCATTGATTCGCTGCATTAATGGTATCGAGTCGTTCCATGCTGGCTATATCGACGTATGTGGCACGCGATTGGAGAACGGTCAAGGCGATTTAACCCGAGTACCCCAGCAGGTCGGCATGGTGTTTCAGCAATTCAACCTGTTTCCACACATGACCGTGCTCGAAAACTGCATGTTGGCGCCTGTATCCACCCGTCGTCTGGACGCTGCAAAGGCACGCGAGCTGGCTCTTGAACTGCTCGAGCGTGTGCGGGTCGTGGAACATGCAAACAAGTATCCAGCGCAACTCTCCGGAGGACAGCAACAGCGTGTCGCGATTGCAAGAGCGCTCTGCATGCGGCCACGCCTCATGTTGTTCGATGAGCCTACCTCGGCCCTGGATCCCGAAATGGTCAAGGAGGTGCTCGACACGATGGTAAGCTTGGCGGAAGAGGGCATGTCCATGGTATGCGTTTCTCACGAGATGGGATTCGCTCGGGAGGTGGCCGATCGCGTTGTGTTTATGGACGATGGTCAAATCCTTGAGGTGGCATCGCCGGCGTCGTTCTTTAGCGCGCCTCAGCATGAGCGCACACGTGCATTTTTAAGCGATGTTCTCGATCGGTAGTAACCGGTCATTAAGGCGGGTGCCTGGTTCTCATCGGACACCCGTTGTACGGCCGCGCAGTGCAGCGAGCCGCCACTCAGAAAAGAAGGGTCACAAGCTGCGTTAATTGATCAGCCGGGCGTCCATCGAGATCTGCGCATTCAGTACTTTCGATACGGGGCACCCCTCTTTTGCGGCTTGGGCAGCCTTCTGAAAAGCTTGCTCGTCCGCCCCAGGTATGCGGGCGGTGACATTCAGGTGAACGGCAGTAATAGCAAAGCCGTCGCCTTGCTTTTCCAAGGTGACAGCTGCTTCGGTTTCGATGCTTTCAGCGGTCAGCTGAGCAAGCCCGAGTTGCACCGACAAGGCCATGGAAAAGCAACCCGCATGGGCAGCGCCGATGAGCTCCTCAGGGTTGGTTCCTTTTGCACCTTCGAAGCGTGTATTGAATCCATAGGGGGCATTTTGTAGGGCGCCGCTTTCGGTTGAAATAACCCCTTTACCGTCTTTGAACCCTCCCTTCCATACGGCTGATGCGGTCTTTTTCATAAGGTGCTCCTTTTCGCTGGTTGTGGGATATCCGCACTGTGGCCAGCAAGAAGCACACCATTCAGCGCGCCTCGTGGCGACGGTGGTGGCACATGCGAGCCACATGGGTTCGACGGGCCCTTGGAGGGCTACATCCAGCAGGTCGCCACCACCACATAAGAAAAGGCCTCGCGTTCTGCAGACGAGGCCTTCTAGAGGACGGGGATTGCGGCTTTTCGGGACAATTCCTGCCCGAAATGCGCGCGTGAGGGGACGTTTAGACGTCGATGTTATCGGCGAGTAGGGCGTGTGTTTCGATGAACGCGCGACGCGGTTCAACCTGGTCGGCCTTGAGGGTGGTGTAGATTTCGTCGGCCGCAATAGCATCCTCAATTTGTACCCGCAACAGCCGACGGTTGGCCGGATCCATAGTGGTTTCCCAAAGTTGGTCGGCGTTCATTTCACCCAACCCCTTGTAGCGCTGTTTGACCACCCCACGTTCTGCTTCGCTGCGCAGCCACTGAACGGCTTCACCAAAGCTCTTCACAGAAGCGGAACGACGTTTGTCGCCTTCTCCGCGCACAACCTTCGCCCCGGGTTGTAACATGTCCTGGAAGGTCTCGGCAGCCGACTCAAGAGCGGTGTAATCGGCGCCGCTTAAGAAGTCGGCGTCGATCACCGATGTACGTACGTTGCCATGGTGGGTGCGGTGGATGTGCAACTGCCAGCGTTCACTGGTGTCATCGAATTGCGGTTTGACCTCGACCGTATCGAGTGACAAAGGATCGCGCATCGCCTCTTCAAGCGCTTGGGCCGACTCTTGGGCTTGCTCGGCTGAGTCGAGCCGTAGCTTGACACCCTCGACGATAGCGCGCAAGGCAGCCCCATCGTAGCGCCGTGAAAGGCGCGCAATAATGGCATCGGCAAGGTTGTACTTCCGTACCAGCTCCGCCAACGCGTCGCCGGTGATGGGCTCGGCGTCCTCAGCCGTGTAAAGCTCAGCGCCCTTAAGCGCCAGTTGCATCATGAACGCCGTTTCCTCTTGCTCATCCTTAAGGTAAACCTCTTCGCGACCCGCCTTGATGCGGTAGAGCGGGGGTTGAGCAATGTAC
>CAZMVM010000008.1:0-35314 GCA_964569785.1 uncultured Pigmentiphaga sp.
GTCATGGACATTAAGCCCGTGTTCAGCTCCACCGAGGAAGCCGTCGAACGGATGAAGCGTGAAGCCGAACGCTGGAAGACGGTGATCGAAAAAGCCAAGATCGGCACAAGTTGATGTCCATTGCCATACCCGTCACACACCGCGCACAACGATGTCAATGGTGACATTAAGCACCCCGAGCTCGATATGCGCTCGGGGTGACCGCTCAGGCTGAAGCCAGGGTCGTTGTTCACGGCAGGTTCAGCAAGCGGTTTTACTGTCGCTGGTGTTGCCTCACGGCCTCAAGCAAAGCGGGCAGCACTACACCGGCCTTCCCGTGCAAATTATGAGACAGGCGATCGTCAAGCTCGGTGGGCTCGGGGTTTACTTGTACGACGGTAGCCCCGCGTCCGAGAGCAAGAATAGGAATCTGGGCGGCAGGGTAAACCACCGCCGACGTACCTATACTGAACAACGCGTCGCAATCCTGGACGTGGCGGATAGCCTCGGTCCAAATGCCGTCGGGTAGCGATTCGCCAAACCATACAACGCCCGGGCGAATGTACCCGCCGCAAGCATCGCAGGCAGGCGGTGCGATTTCTGTTGTGCCTGCCTCGGGCGAGGGCGGGCCGGGGTGTTGATAAGGGCGGCTACATTGAAAACAGCGAGCCTGGTCGAGCCGGCCGTGTAGGTGCAACACGGGGCCGCTGCCCGCGCGTTCGTGCAAATCATCCACGTTCTGCGTGATTACCACCACTTCCGGAATCAATTCGGCAAATTCCGCGATGGCACGGTGAGCGGGATTGGGCTGCGCCTCCATAATGGAGCGGCGACGCGCTTCGTACCAACCCCATACCAACGAGGGATTGGCTTCAAAGGCTTCCGGGGTGGCCAGTTGTTGCGGATCAAAGCGCGCCCAAAGCCCAGTGTTCTTGTCGCGGAAGGTAGAAATCCCGCTTTCCGCAGACACGCCAGCACCCGTAAACACTACCAGCTTGCGCGCCGACGCCAGCTTGGCGGGCAGGGTGGGAGGAATGGAGAAAGAGGTATCTTGGTTCATAGAAGCAATATACATCTGGCCGAATATCGATCGGCTCGCGCAGGCGTTGTAGGGTTAACTCGGCGCACATGTAGTTTGTGCGTGTGGGGTTGCACTGGCTATTTCCGCAAGTGTATGTTCAATTAAACCGTTCCAACATCCCGCGGCCTCGAGTTCCACCCTTCCGGTACGAAGGCAGTCATTTCGACTTCGGGGAGTCGACGGCGCATACCTTACAAAGGGAGGTCCAGATGAGCAATCTTTTGCAGAACAAGGTGGCAGTGGTCACCGGGGCGGCGTCCGGCATCGGGCGCGCGGTGGCGATTGACTACGCTCGACACGGTGCGAAAGTCGTTGTCTCTGACGTCAACGAAGCGGGCGGTAACAAAACTGTCGAACTCATTCAGGCAGCCGGGGGTGAAGCATTCTTTCATGCGGCCGACTCATCTCAACCCGATGACAACAAAGCCCTGGTCGATGCCGCGGTCCAGCGCTATGGCGGATTGCACATTGCATGCAACAACGCGGGCATCGGCGGTGCCGAAGCGAATGTTGGCGATTACCCCGTCAAAGAGTGGGACAAAATCATTGCGATCAACTTGTCGGGAGTGTTTTACGGCATGCACTATCAGCTCCCGGCGATCTTGCAGGCCGGAGGCGGCGCTATCGTGAATATGGCGTCAATACTGGGGCAGGTGGCCATGGCAGGACACAGCGGCTATGTCGCGGCCAAGCATGGCGTGGTAGGCCTGACCCGGGCAGCGGCACTGGAATACTCGGCGCGCAACGTTCGCATTAACGCCGTGGGCCCGGGCTTTATCGAAACGCCCATTCTCGACAACCTGACGGACGAGGTTCGACAAGGGCTGGTATCGCTGCATCCCATCGGCCGCTTGGGCCAGCCGGAAGAAGTGGCAGCGCTGGTTACGTGGTTGAGCAGCGAACAGGCGTCCTTCGTGACGGGGGCTTATTACCCCATCGATGGCGGTTATCTTGCCCGATAGGTAGCGATGGGTTGGTAGCCTGGAATGGGGCTCTAGTGGCACGGCCCCTGCTGGCCCGTGTCTGCATTCGCGATTGGCAACGAGCTGTCCGTTATGGCGAGAGGGAGGGCGTTCATACGCACTGAACGTTCGGCAACAAGTTGTCAGCCTACCTTCCGCAATCCATCCATGCAGGCCAACCGGGCACACGCTTCAAGAGCGAGTCCACCGCACGATAGACACGGCCTTAGGGCAATGGTCTGCGGGTAATCGCCACCATTTAACGCTTAATTAGCAGCAGGGCGAGCATTGTTTTTGCCTGTTACTGCTGAGGAGGATTTCATGCCCACACAACGCAGTACCTCGCTCAATCCCCAAATCATCCCAATGTCCGTATTCTCACGAACCCAGCGCTGGTTGGGTAAGCCAACGCGGATGCCTTGGACACTGTGGCTAACTGGCACGGTCGGGCTTGCGCTTGTGGCGGCTGGTACCGCATTCGGCGGCGCTCCCGAAACCAGGAACGCGGCGCCCATTACTCAAGAAGAGGCGCAAGCGTACTTCAATCAGGTAAGCGACGAAGCCATGGCCATGATGAAGCCGGTGGACGCCGACAAGATCCTGGAGTGGACTCGTCAAAACCTCACCGAAGAAGCCGTGTTCCAGGTCAACGTCAGCCTGCTCAGCGGCGATCTTTTGAAAGGGTCGATGAGTATGGCGTTTACCAAGGAAGAGATTCTGGCCATGGGTGGCTTGTTTGCCCAGGCAACGGGGATGACCGAGGCGATCGAGAACTATTCATTGTCAGCCAAGGTGGGCGAGCTGGTCGCCCATGGGAACGACGCAGCCACGGTGCGCGTTCGCTGGCGCGAGAGCCTGACCGTCGACATCAACAAAGCCGCGGGGAAAATGCACGGTGAACGCTCAGGCCCAGCCGCTGGTCAGCCCTCTGTCGCACCGGGTTCTGCTGGTGCCGGGGGCGGCGCGTTAGCGCCTGCGTCGGGGCCGGGCTCGGCAGTACCATCAACTTCTCCTGCTAACGCGGCTGCGTTGCAAACCACCACGCCCACTGCGGACGCCCGGGACGAGGCCGAACGGACACACCAGCGCAGTAGCGACGGCAAGCTCACGGTACAAGCCATGGCAGACTGTCGACACCTCCTGGTGCGTCAGGACGAGGGCTTTGCAATCGGGCTGTCGGCTTGCACGGGCCAGGCGCAACTGTAGCGGTAGCAAGTGCCCCAATCCTGGTTGAAGCGGGCATGCGAGCGCTCCAACTCGTTTAGAGTTATGCAGTAAGTGGCAACCACGTTGCACGCAAAGGCCGTCCCACCTCAATAGCAATAGGGCTTATGCCTCGATCATCACTACGTGCTATCCGGGGTGAGAGTGGGAGCTAAGTCGCTGCGCGACGATCGTCGCTCTACTGCGACGGCCGGCTATTGGTGGGAGCGTTCGCGGTTCGTCCAGGCGGCGCGTGTGGCAACCAGCGCCAGAACACCCAGGCGGCTAATAGGCCTGCCAGGCCGATGGTAAAGATTCCGGTTGCTAATGACGCCAGACCGGTGATGCCGGCGATCAGTGCGGGGCCGCCGCTCGCGCCGATGTCGCTCATCAACCGCCAGAGTCCCAGGAACCGTGTGCGGCCATTGACGGGCGAAGCGTCCGCGGCCAGGGTCATGACAATGCCTGATCCAATACCGTTTCCAAATCCCAGAACCAGCGCCGCGATGACGAAAGCCACGGGTGCGCTGGTGAACGGCATCGCCAGTAGCGACAGCCCCATCAGCAAGGTGCACGGGACGGCCACCCACATACGTCCGTATTTGTCCATCACTTTGCCGGCAGGATAAAACACCGACATATCGATAGCGGCGACCAGTCCGTAAATCAAGGATATAAGGGTGGGCGCAAGGCCAAGATGGTCGGCCCATAGCGGAATCACCACCTGACGTGAAGAGCGCAGCACGGCAACCAGCATGATGCCTACGCCGAGTGTGGCAAACACCTTGTAATGCGAGCGCAAGATATCCATCATGGTGGGGCCGCGTCCGTTTGCCGGTCGTGCACGCGCTTCCGGACGTGCCTCGAGTTCGGGCGACCACCAAGCCAACGCCCCGCCCACGAACATCGCGATCGCTGCTACTAAGTAGGCCCCCGACAACCCCATGAAATGAATAGCGGCGGCGCCAGCGAATGGTCCGAAAAAGCTGCCAATGCGGGTCGTGCCGCCAAGGGTGGCCATGGCGCGTGCGCGTAAATACAAGGGCACCGCCTCGGCCAGATAGGCCTGCCGCGCCAACAAGAAAATCGAAGCGGCCATGCCCACCATGAATACCCCTGCCCCTAATAGCCAAACGGTGCCGGCCAGGGCGCACACGAGCAGGGCCATCATGCTGAAGAACGCGGCTCCGATAATAGACCGACGCTCACCGAAGCGGCTCGCAATCAGTGCCGCTGGAATGTTGTTGAACAGCGAGCCGATGCCTACCAACGCGGCGATAAACCCCGATACGGCCACCGATGCGCCCAGCTCACGTGCGCTCAGGGCCACAACCGGCATGATGGCGCCGTTGCAGATGCCGTACATCAATGAGGGGCCGAAAGCGGGGATCGCGATTCTTTTAAGGCTAAAGGTTTCTTCGCTCATGGGCGGGAAGGGGCAGGAGGGGTGAGTCAACGGGGAGAGCTCAGGCGTGCTTGCTTCACGAGGATCCTACAGGGATGGAATTCTAACCGGCGGGGCCAAATGTTGCTTTGGGGAACCACACCGTAAACTCGCTTCCATTGTCGGATCGTTGTAGGGCGATAGATATGGGATGGGGGGGAGCAAGCTCGCCGGGCAGTCGAGATTGCTATGTCCTGGTATTGTTGCGGTCTAGGTGTAGGGAAACGGATCTGCCCTTCGCTATTCTGGAGATAATCATGGTAAAGCAAACTCTCGTGGCGGCTGCGCTGGCCGTCGGGCTGACCAGCGGAACGGTATGGGCCCAGTACGTCGGGCCTGCGGCAGGACAAGGTGCGGGCGCCGAATCAGCGCGCGACTCCACCTCGGTTGAAAAAATTCTGCAAAACCCTCGCGACGACCAGAAGGTGACGCTGCGCGGCCACTTGTTGAGGAGCTTGGGCGACGAGGAATACCTGTTCTCGGACGGCACCGGAGAAATCGTGGTGGAAATTGACGATGACGACTTCCCCCGCGGTCAGCCCATTGACGAAACTGTCATGGTCGAAATAACCGGAGAGGTCGATACTCACCGCGGTCGGGATCCTGACATCGACGTAGACCGTCTGAGAGTCATTTCGCGCTAGGCATTGCACCCGCTGCTACTATATGCGCTGCACGTCGGGTCCTCGGGGGTTGACGAAGTGCCGTCAGCTCCCGCGGCGCCTCTGATATGGCAGTCTACACTTCAAAATCAATAGGCAGTATGCGGGTTGTTGCAGCATTTCTTCTCTACCTTGTTGGGGTAGGCGCGCAGGTCTGGGCTGCAGAGGCTCTGGTTGCCGTTGCAGCTAACTTTCTCGCGCCGGTTCAGCGTATTGCAGAAGTCTTTACCACCCAAACGGGCCACTCGATCCAGGTTGTTGCCGGTTCAACAGGAAAGCTGTACGCACAGATCCGGCACGGTGCGCCGTTTGAAGTGTTGTTGGCGGCTGATGCAGCGACGCCGCGCCGTCTGGCCCAAGAGGGCTATGCGATTGACGTCAGCCAATTCACCTACGCCGTGGGTGAGCTCGTCCTATGGAGTCGCGACGCCGATGTGGTTGATGCCGATGGCCAGGTGTTATGGGCGGGCGACGCCGATCATTTGGCCGTTGCCAATCCCAACGTCTCTCCCTACGGTGCTGCTGCATTCGAGGCTTTGTCGAATCTGAACGTACTGCCGCGTTGGCGCGATCACGTCGTGCAAGGTGAAAACATTGGTCAGGCGTATCAGTTTGTGGCCAGTGGCAATGCCGAGCTGGGATTTGTTGCGGCGTCTCAGGTATTCGATGATGGAGAATTACGGGCGGGGTCGGTGTGGGTCGTGCCGGAGCGTTTGTACCAACCCATCCATCAAGACGCTATTCTCCTGCGGCGGGGTCAAGACAACCCCGCTGCCACCGCCTTTTTGAGCTTTTTGCAGGGCGAACAGGCGCGCGCAATTGTGCGCTCATTCGGTTACGGGGTACCGCAGCATGCCCATCAGTAACGAAGCCTGGCACGCCATTTGGCTCACCTTAAAGTTAGCCGCCGTTACCACCGTGCTTTTGCTGTTGCTGGCGATTCCGCTTGCCTGGTGGCTAGCTCGGTCGCGGTCGTTGCTGCGTGCGCCTGTCGCGGCGGTGACTACTTTGCCCTTGGTATTGCCGCCCACCGTGTTGGGTTTTTACCTGCTTGTGTTCATGGGGCCCGACGGACCGCTGGGGCGGCTGACCCAGTCGCTGGGGTGGGGCACTCTATCGTTTACCTTCACCGGTCTGGTAATCGGGTCGATTGTGTATTCCCTGCCGTTTGCGGTATTGCCGATATTGCGAGCCTTCGAATCGATAGGGTCAAGGCCGCTGGAAGTGGCGGCCACGCTGCGCGCGCGCCCGTGGGACGCGTTCTTCACGGTTGCGCTGCCTTTGGCGCGCCCTGGCATTGTGACGGCCGCCATTCTCACCTTTGCGAATACTGTTGGCGAGTTCGGCGTGGTGTTAATGATAGGGGGTAATATTCCCCACCAAACCCGCGTGGTGTCCACCCAGATCTATGGTTACGTCGAGGCCATGGAGTATGCCGAGGCGCATTGGTTGGCGGGCGGCATGGTGGTGTTTGCGTTTGTGGTGTTGATGGCCTTGGCGTGGGTGCGCCGGCGCGAGGGTGGGCTGTTCACATGAAGTACGCGACCAATACCCATTCCCACGACGGGCTAGGCGCAGACAAGGCCTTGGACGCTTCGGACGCGGCAAGCAGTCTGCGTGAATTTCCTGATCGACCGGACAAGCTCACGTCGTCCCGAGGTCCGCTGCCGCAGACGATGGCGGATGCCGGCAGCGCTGCGGCAGGCCAAAGAGCTACAGGTGAAGCTTCCACTTCGAACGTCGTCGCGGGATTTCGCCCAGCGGCGCAACGTGACCCGACTGCTAGCCAGGTCGCGCCAGAGCCTCGCGACAGCCGAATCCGGTTTGAACTGACGCGTCCCGAGTTTGCGCTCGAGGTGAATTTATCTTTGCCGGCGCGTGGAATCACCGTGCTCTTTGGCCCGTCAGGATCTGGAAAGACGAGCTTCTTACGCTGTGTAGCGGGCCTCGAGCGTCCGCGGCAAAGCTATATCCGAATCGGCCACGAGGTTTGGCAGGACGACAGTATGGGGCGCTTTCTCCCCACCTGGCGGCGAGCGGTTGGGTATGTGTTTCAGGAGGCCAGCTTGTTCGACCACTTGAGCGTTCGCGGCAATCTTGAATATGGTCTGCGCAGAGTGCGGCCCCGGCCCGCGCCCGAATTGGTGGATGCCGCCATCGAACTGTTGGGCATTGGTTCTTTGCTCGATCGCCGTCCCAATCAATTATCGGGAGGAGAGCGTCAACGGGTGGCCATCGCCCGGGCTTTGGCAGCGCAGCCCAAGGTGTTGTTGCTCGACGAGCCGTTGGCCTCGCTCGATTATGCCCGTCGTCAGGAAATACTCCCGTGGCTGGAACGCTTACGCGACGAACTTGACATGCCTATGTTCTACGTCACGCATGCCGCCGATGAAGTGGCGCGGCTGGCAGACTTTCTGGTGATGCTCGAAGGCGGCAAGGTGCACAAGGTGGGGCCTGCCACCGAGTTGCTGCCAGAAATCCATGCGCCGATACGCATGGGTGACGATGTAGGTACCATTTTGGAAGGCACGATCACGCAGCGGGAGACGGAGTGGCAGCTCGCCCGCGTCGACTTCGCCGGCGGGTCGCTCTGGATCGCCGACCCGGATCTTGCCGTGGGAACGCGCGTTCGTCTGAACATCCTCGCTCGCGACGTTAGCATCACGACCGAGAGGCCCGGCCAGACCAGTATTTTGAATCATGTGCAAGCGGTCATCGAAAGCCTGGAGCCAGGTGCACATGAAGCGCTGGTCATTGTTCGGGCGCGCTGCAAGGATGCCGTGTTGCTGGCCCGGGTTACGCGACGTTCGGCGGCCCTGTTGGGGTTGCGACCCGATTTACCCGTGTGGCTGCAGATCAAATCCGCCGCCCTGGCACGCTGAAGCGTTGCAGTAAGCACCAGGTGCAGCGGCGGGAATAAACCAGATGCAGGGGCGGGAAAAAAAATGGCCGTGGCGTGCAGCCCCGCGGGCGGTGCACGACGGCCAGTTGGAAAATGCCAGAGTGCTTGCTTATTCGGCGGGGGCCGAGGTGCGAATCAGATAGTCGAAGGCACCGAGCGCGGCAGCCGCCCCTTGGCCCGCGGCAATGACAATCTGCTTGTACGGCACATTGGTACAATCGCCGGCCGCGAATACGCCAGGTATATTGGTTTGGCCTTTCGCATCCACAATCACTTCGCCGAACTGGTTCATTTCGACGGTGCCTTGCAGCCATTCCGTGTTCGGCAACAGCCCGATCTGAACAAAAATACCGTCTAATTCCAGCTCGCGCAGTTCATCGGTTGCGCGGTCTTTATAAACCAGACCGGTCACCTTGCTGCCATCACCCTTCACTTCGGTGGTTTGGGCGTTCAGGATGATGTCAACATTGGGCAGGCTCTTCAGTTTCCGCTGGAGTACGGCGTCGGCCTTGAGCTCGTTGTTGAACTCGATCAAGGTGACATGGGCAACCACCCCGGCCAGGTCGATCGCTGCTTCAACCCCAGAGTTACCACCACCAATGACGGCAACACGCTTGCCTTTGAACAGTGGCCCGTCACAGTGCGGGCAGTAAGTAACCCCGCGCGTACGGTATTCTTCCTCGCCGGGAACATCCATGGTTCTCCAGCGCGCGCCCGTGGTAAGAATGACCGTCTTCGACTTCAGCGATGCGCCGTTCTCCAGCTGAACTTCAATCAGATCACCGGGTTTCTCAGCCGGTATCAGCTTGCTCGCACGCTGCAGATTCATGATGTCGACTTCGTAGTCGCGTACGTGACGCTCGAGATCCGCTCCAAAGCGCGGGCCTTCGGTCTTCAGGATCGACAAATAGTTCTCAATGTCGAGCGTATCCATCACCTGGCCGCCAAAGCGCTCGGCTGCTACCCCGGTACGGATTCCCTTGCGGGCAGCGTAGATAGCGGCTGCAGCACCCGCTGGCCCACCACCTACCACCAGCACATCGAACGGCTCTTTTTGTGCGATCTTTTCGGCTTCACGCGCGGCGCTCGAGGTGTCGAGCTTGGCGACAATTTCATCGAGCGTCATGCGGCCTTGGCCGAAGTGCTCGCCATTGAGAAAAATGGTTGGCACCGCCAGCACGTTGCGCTCTTCGACTTCGTCCTGGAAAACGGCGCCATCAATAGCGGTGTGCCGAATGCGCGGGTTCAGCACACTCATCAGGTTAAGCGCCTGAACGACATCGGGGCAGTTGTGACAAGACAGCGAATAATAGGTTTCGAACTCGAAGTCGCCGTCGAGATTTCTTACTTGCTCCAGTAGCTCGGGTGCTTCCTTAGATGGATGGCCACCTACATGCAGCAACGCGAGTACGAGCGAGGTAAATTCGTGACCCAGTGGTACCCCGGCAAAGCGGACGCCAACATCCTTGTCCGGGCTGGTGATCTGGAACGAGGGCTTGCGTACGGGCAAGTCGTTCTTTTCGACAACGGTAATCTTGTCGCAAATTTCTTGCAGCTCTTGAAATAGCTCGCGCATTTCGCCGGACACCTTGCTATCGTCCAGCGTTGCCACGATCTGGATAGGCTGCTGTACACGTTCCAGATAAGCTTTGAGTTGAGTTTTAAGATTGGTGTCCAGCATAATAGGTTATTCCTATCGAATCATATTAACCGATAGATGAGGGTGATTGTCGGAAAAAAAAGCCCGGAGGGCCCGGGCTTTTTTCCAAGACCGATTAGATCTTGCCGACCAGGTCGAGCGAGGGCTTGAGAGTCTCTTGACCTTCTTCCCAGCTAGCCGGGCAAACCTCACCGGGGTGGGCACGCACGTATTGTGCAGCCTTCACCTTGCGCAGGAGGTCGCGCGCGTTACGGCCGATACCTTCGGCAGTGATTTCAACCGCTTGGATGATGCCGTCGGGGTCGATCAGGAAGGTACCGCGGTCGGCCAGACCTTGACCTTCACGCAGGTTGTCGAAGTTGCGGGTGATTTCCCAGGTGGGGTCACCGATCATGTAGTACTTGACCTTGCGGATGGTGTCCGAAGAGTCGTGCCACGCTTTGTGGGTGAAGTGGGTGTCGGTGGATACAGCGTAGATTTCCACGCCCAGCTTTTGGAACTCTTCGTAGTGATCAGCCAAGTCGCCCAGCTCGGTGGGGCAAACAAAGGTAAAGTCGGCGGGGTAGAAGAAGAATACTGCCCACTTGCCCTTTACATCAGCGTCGGTAATTTCGACAAACTTGCCGTCCTTGAAGGCCATGGCCTTGAACGGTTTGATTTCAGTGTTCAATACTGACATTGCTGATTCCTCTTGTGTGGCGTTGGTAAAACTACGGGATAGAGTCTATACGCAATCGCGCAATAAATAAAATTGATTAATTTCATAACGTCGATTGCGTCAAACTATCGACCCATAGATATTCTTAATGAAAGTGATAACCGTCGCGCTTCCAGGCAAGTGCATGCCTTGGCGAGTTTAGGTTGCACGACCTAAACCGAAACGACTACGCAAATCAAATACCTGAACTGGCCACGGTGAAGTGTACAAGCGAGCCGACGTGGCGGCTATCCTACTTAACACGGGCGCCGGCCTGCGGCCTATCTTTAATATGGGGGCGACCGGCTCAATTTCAAGTCTTGGTTGCCCAGAGGCTGCGAAGTTGTGGGCACACGCCATGGGACGAGAGCGCGCCCGCCGAACCCTGCCGGCTCGACGGTGGCACGCTACCGGTTGATGTCCACGTCTTTAGTTTCTCGTCCTACCCACAAGGCTATGAGCGTCAATGCACTTGCACACGATAAGTACACGCCAACGAGCACCGGGCTTCCACCGGCCATGTCCCACAGCCACACGGCCACGAAGGGGGCGACCGCAGCGCCGATGATCGACGACACGTTGTAGGATATCCCCGAGCCGGTGTAGCGGACATTTGTGGGAAAAAGCTCGGGCAGCAACGCGCCCATGGGCCCGAAGGTCAAGCCCATCAGACAAAAGCCGATAATGAGCCAAGCCATTACTCCAATGAACCCGCCGCTCAGTAAGGGCACCCACAGCAAGCCAAAGACAATAATGCTGATCGTTACCCAAATGAGCATCCGGCGGCGTCCAAACCGGTCGGCCAGCGGGCCCGACAACAGGGTAAAGATCGCGAAGAAGATGACTCCAAAGATCAGCATCAACACAAAGTCGTTGTAGCTATATCCCAAACCGCTCAAGTTGCCTTGAGCCGGGTCGACCGGAGCGCGCCCGTAACTGAGAGAAAATGTGGTCATCAAGTAAAAGAGCACGTATGTCGCAAGCATGTAAAACGTGCCCAGAACAAGCTCGCGTCCGTACTTGCGCGTGACCTCGCGCAGGGGCAAGCGTACAACCTTGCCCGTGTGCACCGCCTTTGAGAACGCGGGGCTTTCCACCAGGCGTAGGCGCACCCATAAGCCGACGATCACCATGACTGCAGAAAACAGAAAGGGTATGCGCCATCCCCAGGACAGAAACTCACGTGAGGGGCGCGAGGGATCGTCAGACGGCAGGGCCGCAGCAACCACAAGAAATAACCCGTTGGCAATAATGAAGCCCAAGGGCGCACCCAATTGGGGAAATGTGCCAAATAGCGCACGCTGCCCTTGCGGCGCGTTCTCGGTAGCGACCAGCGCCGCGCCCGACCATTCGCCGCCTATGGCGAACCCTTGTGCCAGACGCAAGATCACCAGCATCAACGGCGCGTACCACCCAACGGTCTCGTAGGTAGGGAGCAAGCCGATGACAAAGGTGGCAATTCCCATGGTTAGCAGGGCAGCCACCAAAGTTTCCTTGCGACCGATCTTGTCACCAAGATGGCCAAAGAACACCGCGCCCAAAGGCCGTGCAATCATCGCCGCCCCAAAAATAGCAAACGACGCGAGCAACGCCACTGTGTCGTTGCCAGGGGGAAAAAACAAGTGAGGAAAGACGAGGACTGCGGCTGTTGCGTAAACGTAAAAGTCGTAGAACTCGATGGTGGTGCCAACCAGGGTGGCAAAAATTACGCGCGATCGGGGATTGACAGGGGTGTCAGCGGTCAGCGAAGCAGGTGTAGACATGTTCGATGCGGCCCAAAAATCGTTCGGCTGCTACCACCCGCCGGCTATGAGACCGGCATGGGCGGTAACCGTAAGACATTAGCACGGACCGCGCCCATTTGTGACGTTTTGATGCGACATTGAACCTTGCGGCGGCTGCGCCTGATGCAAGAAAGCCACCATGCATGCTGCATCGCGTGGCTTCTTGTTAACGAGGATAACGATCGTCTTTTGCTTACGGTAACGCTGCAATACATTCAATCTCGAGCAACATACCCTCTACCGCCATGGGAGCCTCAATCGTTGTACGTGCGGGGTAATTACCTTCTTTAAAGTACGAGGCGTAAATGCGGTTCATTGTTTGAAAGTTTCGAATGTCAGTAAGAAAGACATTCATCTTGACCGCGTGATCCAATGACGTGCCCGCTTCGGCCAGAACCGCCTGGATGTTCTTCATCACCTGATGCATCTGACCTTCGAAGTCCGGAGCCATTTGTCGTTCAGTATTGAAGGGCGTCGTTCCCGAAACGTACACCATGCCGTTGGCAACTACGGCTTGCGAAAGCGGCGCACGTGCGACTGCGGCTTGGGGGGTGTAAACAATGCGTCTATCGTTCATAGAGGTCTCACCTGACATAACGCGTTAGTAAAGCATCACCAGTCGAAGCATCTACTCGATCTTGATCTGCGCATTCTTGACGAGGCGCGCGTTTTTCTGAAGATCGTTAGCGATCAGTTGCGCGAGTTGGGCGGGCGGCCCTGGGGAAACATCGAATCCGCTCTTTGCCAGCGCTTCTTTAATGTCTGGCCTGTTGAGCGCCTTATTGATAGCTTCATTCAGGTAAGTCACGACCTCAGCGGGTGTTCCTGCAGGGGCCAGCACGCCGTACCAGGAATTCGTTTCGAAGTCTTTGAAACCTTGCTCAGCGATAGTCGGAATGTCGGGGGCAAGGCGAGCTCGTTGGGTGGAAGTGACCCCAAAAGCCTTTAGGCGTCCGGTCTCGAGGTGGGGTAATACGTCAGGCAAGTTGTGCATCATGAGATCGACCTGACCGCCCAGTAAGTCGGTGGTGGCCGGTACGGCACCCTTGTAGGGCACGTGGAGCATGTCAAAGCCGCCCACTTCCTTAAGCCACTCTCCGGCCAAATGTGCCGAGGTACCGGTGCCGAATGAAGCATAAGTGAGAGTGCCTGGCTGTGCTTTAGCGAGTGTGATGAGCTCCTCTAAGGTATTGGCCTTCACCGTGGTGTTGCCGACCAAAATATTGGGCGTCGCGCCCAAGAGGGCGACAGCGGTGAAGTCATTCTCCGTGTCGTAGGGTAGTTGCGAATACAGCGAAGGATTAATCGTGAAGCTATTGGCCACTGTGACAATCGTGTATCCGTCGGGCTTAGCGCGTGCAACTTGTTCAACGGCGATGCGTGTTCCCGCGCCGGGTTTGTTTTCCACGATGATGGGTTGGGGAAAGTCTCCTTGCATCCCTTGGATGACGGTACGCACTACTTGATCCATGGTGCCACCGGGCGGAAAGGGAACCACCCAGCGTAGGGGCTTCGAGGGATAACCCGCCGCGCACACCGTAAACGTGGTGAGTAGCGCGCTTGCTGCCGCGAACCAAAGAACTCGACTGCGTCGTTGCTGTTTCATCGCGTTCTCCTCCTGTTGGTGTGGTCGAGTATCTTCATTATTCGTACTACGGTCGTTTGTCACAATGGAACACCTGTGTACACGGTGTTCTCCTAAACAGAACAGCTTGGGGGCCTCTTGAAAGAATGGACACCTCGGGGACATGGGTATGAACTCACTGGACTTACTGTATTTCCGCGAAGTTGCAGAAAGTGGTGGTTTGCGAGAAGCGTCTAAGCGGTTGGACGTTGCCCCCTCGGCTATTAGCCGTCGTATTAAAAGGCTGGAGGCTTCTCTGAAGGTTCGCCTGTTCGAGCGTGATCATCGGGGCATGACGCTTACTGAAGCGGGGATGCGTTGCCTTGTTTATGCTCAGGAAGTGACGCGATGCGAGCAGCGCCTGTGCGCGGAGCTGCAAGCGGTACGCCAACTTGATGCCGGCAAAGTTGGTATTTACTTCACCGAGGGCCAATTAGAGCTTGTGGCGCAAGCCATTGTGAGCTTTCGCGAACGCCATCCGGGCATCACATTCGACGTAAAGTGCGGTTCAACGCGAGCTATCGCGAAAGCGGTGGAAAATGACGAAACCGATATCGGGATTGCATTTGCGCCCAACCTCGGTCCTTCATTAGATAGTGTGATTCAGATGCGCGCGCCCTTAGTCGCGGTCATAACGGCGGCACATGCATTGGCAGGACGAGAGCGGGTGAGTCTTGCAGAGCTATCTTCTTTCCCCCTGGCGCTACCCGAGCCTGGGTTCGGAATACGACGCATTTTGGATAGGGTCGCGCGCGACATGGGCATTAATCTGAACATAGCCATCACCACCGATTCTATTGCCACTATGAAAGCCTTTGTTCGTCATCACGGTGGCGTAACAATTCTTTCCTACATGTCGATTACGCCAGAGTTGCGAGCCAACACACTCGCCACAGTCCCTTTAATGGAAGACGCGTTGCGCTCGACGTCCATCGAGGTCTTTGTACGCGGGCGTCGACAGTTGTCGCCCGCGGTCTCTACCTTCTTGCGACATCTACAAGCTCAGACTACGCCCGGTCTATTGTCGCGTTGGATGCTTCCTTCGAAGTTTTTCGACCGCCCGTTGATGCGATCAGGCTAAGGCGATGGGGGCCAGCGGTTGGCCACTGCATTGCATGCATCAAATTCATATTCAGATGCAAAACTATCATTTGTTACCGGGTTCCCCCCTCGGTTACTGTAGCCTTTTCTTTCAGTTCTTGGCCGGCGAAGCCGTCTCGCCAAAGCCGTCCGCTTAAGGCGCCGTATCAACCCGTCTATTTGAATGCATAGAAACCGACGGGAAGTAGTACGCGGTGCGGCGCGCTCCTCTCTTCGGGGGTCATCATGTTTGTTCTCGATTCGCAACGGGTAACCGCTTGGCTGGCGCGCAGTGTTGCGGCGTTTGCCGTGGTGGGCTTGCTTATGGGGGGCGCCCACGCTGCTTATCCCGACAGAACCATTACCTTGATTGTTCCATTTCCAGCAGGAGGCACGGTCGATACGGTGGCGCGTATTGCGGGCGCGCGCATCGGTGAAATTTTAGGGACGAACGTCGTGGTTGAACCGGCACCGGGGGCCGGGGGAACCATCGCAACACAGCGCGTCGCACGCGCCGCGCCCGACGGTTATACGCTTCTGTTTACGACTCCAAATCACACCATTAACCCGGCCATTCGCCCGGCCTTGCCCTTCGATACGGAACAGGATCTCGTTCCAGTGTCCTTGGTTGCCCAAATACCCGAGCTGCTTGTTGCTCACAGCGATCTGCCGTTCAAGGACTTCGCCGGCTTCGTGGAATACGCGCGTCAAAACCCCGGTAAGCTGAACTACGCGTCGGCGGGCAACGGTACGCTGCCGCACGTTACCATGGAGTTGTTATTGCAGGCATTGAAATTGGATGTGGCTCACATCCCTTACAAGGGTGCGGCGCCGGCATTGCAAGATGTCCTAAGCAAACAGGTCGATCTTAAAATGGATACGATTGTTACTGCGACGCCGCATATCAACTCGGGTCTGTTAGTGCCATTAGCGCTGGCCGATCTCAAGCGTTCTCCGTTAATGCCCGATGTGCCTACGATTGATGAGTCGGGGGCGCCCGGATATGTAGGCATATTATGGATGGGTATATTGGCGCCCCGCGGTACGGACGAACAAATTATTCAGACATTGGCAAAGGCTATCGCAGAAGCAGTAAAAACGCCGGCTGTGCTAGAACGATTTGAAGCCGCAGGCGTGGAGGCAGTATCGAACTCGCCCGAAGAATTTGGCGCGATGATTGCTGCCGAAATTGCTCAGTGGAAGGAAGTGGTCAAGGCGGCAAACATTACTGTGGACTAAATCTCTTACCGTCGACTCAATCTCTTTTTACCTCGCTCATGGTTTATTGAGCTTTAATCCCGCAACAGCCGATGATGCAACCTTCAAGTAGTCAACCGCCTCTCACGCAGCCGCCCGACCCGAACCCACGGCGGCCAAATTTGCCTCGGATACCAGGAGCCATCGACTGCCACATCCATTTGTTCGGTCCGGCTAGCCGCTATCCATTCGACCCCGGCAGTCGCTACATATCTCAAGACGCCCTGCCCGAAACGCAGATTCAGTTGCAAGAGATTTTGGGATTAAGCGGCGCCGTTGTCGTAAGCGGTGGGGGTTACGGCCCGAACCCGCAGCATTTGGCCGAAGTGCTCGCGCGCTTTCCGCAACGATTCCGCGGGGTCGCCTTGCTGCCGGCCAATGCTGATAAGGCTGAAATCGAGCGACTGGATCAGCTCGGGGTGCGGGGCGTGCGGTTCGTGAGCCCGGGTCACCGCGGTAATTTGCCGCGGCTATCCCCCGAGTTGGCGGAGCGGATTGCCGAATTTGGCTGGCACGTGCAGTTTTATCCTTCCGCGACCGATTTGGTTGATTACGCCCCCGTCTTGCTCAACTTGCCCAATACCATCGTGCTGGATCATTTTGCGTGCATTCCAGCCGCCGGCGGCGTTGCGCAGCCTGCTTTTCGAACCCTGTTATCCATGCTGGATACAGGGCGAGTGTGGGTCAAGCTCTCTGGGCCTATGCGATGCACCGACGAAGACTTCCCCTATGCTTCGGTCATTCCGATGGCGCGCGCGCTGGTGAAACACGCACCGGAGCGTCTCTTGTGGGGCTCCGACTGGCCGCACGTCAACATGAACAACCGGCAAATGCCAAACGACGGCGACCTGGTTGACTTGCTCGGAACGTGGGTAGAAGACCGCACCACTCTGCGCCGCATCCTGGTTGACAACCCGCGAGAGGTATACGGAACATTCGGCGCGTCATAGCCCGCCCCCTCATGTGGGTATTGACTACTCCGATGGGCTAAAGATTTTGCTATCGTCGAGTATGGCCCTACACCGCGAACAGCGGGTGGGGCCGTGGATGCGATGATCGTTCAATCGGGGAGGAGGGATGACGCAACGGGTGTTAGTCACCGCCGGTGCCAACGGCATCGGACGGGAAATTGCGCGGGCATTTGCATTAAATGGCGCCCACGTTTTCGTGGTGGATATCGACGCCGCAGGGCTGGAAAAACTCGCGCAAGAAGAGCCGCGTATCGCAACCATGCTCTGCGATATGGCCAAACGCGATGATATCGAAAAGGCTGTCGCTGCGGCAGTCGAGCGGCTGGGCGGCTTAGACGTGTTGGTGAACAACGCAGGCATTTCTGGCCCAACCGCGCCCGTCGAGGAATACGACCCTGACGCGTGGGAAGCCGTCATGCAAGTCAACTTGAATGGCACCTTCAATATTACGCGGCTCGCTATACCGCATTTGAAGCAATCGCCAGCTGGTTCCATTATTGTGATGTCCTCGGTCGCCGGCCGCTTCGGTTATCCCAATCGCAGTGCCTATTGCGTGAGCAAGTGGGGGCTGATCGGATTCAGCAAGACCTTGTCGCGCGAGTTAGGGCCATATGGAATTCGCGTCAACGCCATATTGCCGGGCGGGGTCGCCGGCGAACGGATCGAAAGTGTGCTGGCGGGTCGAGCTCAGCTTAGCGGTAAAAGCATCGAGGAAGAACGCCAGGACGCGTTGCAATCGCAGTCCTTGAAGCGGTTTGTGGATCCTCGCGACATTGCGGCCCTGGCCATTTTCTTGTGTTCGGACGCCGGGAAGTGTATCTCCGGACAAATGCTGCCGATCGATAACGATAGCCAGAACGCCCTTTGATTCACGAAATACGTGACGGTGGAGTTGGCGTTAGGCAAGTGGGGCCAGTAACAGGTGTCGGGCGATGCGCGGGTATCCGCCTCAGGCCGTCTACCCCTCTCTGGTGTGAGCCGGTTGTATACTGTTTACCGGCGTGCCTGTTGCCAAATGGTGGAAGCTTGACGCATCAGTAGTCACGGATGCAGCACGTTTTACGGGCGCTTGATACAGTCCGTCCGGTAGGAAGTTTCCCTCCATACTTGAAAAGGAAGTACGCATGCAGCAGTCGAACGATACGCCTACGATTCGTATCGCACTCGAATGGTTTTTGAATCCCGACCATTTGCCCTTGTTGTGGGCGCGTGAGCAGGCGGCCAGAGACGGCACGCTGAATATCGAGTTGATTGTGCCCGACGATCACTACGATGGGTTCGCGGCATTGGGTGCCGGCGAGGTCGAAGCCGTCGTCAACGAACCCTTGCACTTATTAGAGAAACACGCGGGAGATGTCAGCCTGCAGTCGTTAGGCACGTTTTTTCATACCGAAGGCGGCGTGCTCATTTCCCGCGCCGCCCAGAACAAATTAAGAAACGATGAAAGCATCCGGGTGACGTCGCCGGTTTCTAACCCGGTCACCGATGGACTCTGCCGCGATATCATCCTGGGTGTGCTCGAGCGTCAGGGGTACCAAGCCAGGCCCGAACAAATCACGGTGTATCAGGGCGGCTTCGACCACGTTGCCAATCTGCAGCAAGGTGCTGACGCCGCTTGGCTTGCTTTCGCAAACATCGAAGGCGTGCACGTGCAGCATTTGGGCCTGCCTGTTGACATGTGGAGCACGACAGACGGCGGAGTCCCAGGCTTCTCGGCGCTGGAATTAATTGGTAAACGCGATGCGAGTGCGCCTGTGAAGGCGAGCCTGGGTCGCTTAGTGGAGTACCTCGATGCCGCCGTTTCCGCCCTAGTCAACGATCCGGAAGAGGCGCTCGCTTTATGGTATCGAGCAAGCGGCGACGAGCCGTCCGAACTCACGCGGGCGATGGTGGTCGATACGGTAACGCGATTCGTTGCTCCCGTGCGGGCTGACGCGTCTCGCTGGCGCGCCGTGTGGTCATTTATGCGCGAGCGTGGGGCGGACATCGTGGGGGCGGAAGAGTTCGAAGCTATTTTTAGCGTTTAACTGCGCCCCAACAGAGCACGGTATCCGGTCGGCAGCACCTCACGGGGGCTTCACGGTGTAGAGAGGTTAAGGGGCTCGATGCAACTGACGCCTTATGGTGGGCTGCTCGCCCCCGGCCTTGCCACCACCGGATTGGGCGTCGTCAAGCCTTGTCAGGCCGATGAAGCGCGGTGCCAACCTTCAACGGCCTCTTTGGTCACGATGCTTCCGATGCGGGCACAAGGTAGGTGGGGGCCTCGCCAGCACGGGCGTCGATCGTTGGCTTATCCTGCCCGCGGGGCCAGCATAATGATGGCCATTCCCGTCAGCATCACGGCCACCCCAACCAGATCCCATACATAAGGTCGGGCGCCGTCGACGAGCCACAACCAGAGTAGGGCAACCGAAACGTAGACCCCACCATAGGCGGCATACACCCGGCCCGCCGCCGTGGGGTGTAACGTGAGTAGCCAAACGAACAGCATCAGGCTGCCCGCCGCGGGCAATAATACCCACCCTGAAGCGCCTTTTTTCAGCCAAAGATAGGGTAGATAGCAGCCTACGATTTCGGCAACCGCGGTAAGCGCAAAGAGCGCAAATGTCTGCAGTAGTTGAATCATGCCCGCAGCATAACAGTGTTGGCTCACCCCGAACCCCCGCCGTTATCTTGAGGTCAAATAGCAAGCACCCGGCCGGCTTCGCTAGTTGCTCGTTGAACCTCCATGGCGTGAAGCAGGAGCGGGACGCCTGGCGGCAGCAGATAGCGGGCGGCGTTTTGGCAAGATACATTAAAACAGGGCCGAGCGAGCAGTTTGCCCAGCGGCTTGGTGCCTAGGTGATCAAGAGTTCAAAAAGCGCGGTCAGGGTATGCCCAAGTTGAGCCTGTAGTTTCGTTTCGTTACGGGCGGCGCGAGGGTCGTTTGGGCATGCCTGATACGGCGCTGCTGAGCTGCAGCGATACAGGCACAGCTTCAGCTGACTCAAGCTTCAGCTGATTCGGTGCGATTCTGCTCCACTCGGGCGAAGTGTGAACTTTTCAAGAAGCGTGATTTCGATGCAGCGTTTTCTGATACTTCTTGGTGTGGTGATCCTGGTGGTGGGTCTCGTGTGGCCCTGGGTGTCCAAGTTACCATTGGGCCGTCTGCCCGGCGACTTCGACATACATCGGGAAAACTTCAGCTTTTACTTTCCACTCACAACGTCCCTACTGATATCCGGAATCATCACCCTCATCTTGTGGTTCTTGCGGAAGTAGCCGAAAGTAGGGCCATTCCCCGGCAACGTTGAATCGCGGCTGCTGTCCTCAGCTGGCGTTCGGGTTTTGTCACGGATAGAGCCTGGCGGCCGTTCGCAATGGTCGGGTTAGCCGTTGGGTGGGGCGGGTAAGGTGGCATAAGGCTTAAAAGCAAAAGCAGAGACGAGTAGTGAGTTGCTATGTACGACATCATCGGAGACATACACGGCTATGCTGATCCTTTACGTCGCTTGTTAAAGCGGCTGGGGTACCGCGAGGTCAGCGGCGTATGGCAGCATCCCGAACGCAAGGTTATTTTCCTGGGCGATTTCATCGACCGCGGACCCGAACAAGTGGAAGTGGTACGCATCGCCCGGCATATGGTCGAGAGGGGCAACGCCCTAACCGTCATCGGTAACCACGAATTCAATGCGGTCGCCTGGGCCATGCCTCATCCGACGCGAGCGGGCACGTATTTACGACCCCACAATGATAAGAACAGGAATCAGCATCGGGCGTTTCTGGAACAGGTTGGAGAAGGTTCGCACTTGCACAGCGAGCTTATCGATTGGTTTAAAACCTTGCCCTTGTTTCTCGACCTGGATGGGTTGCGGGTAATCCACGCCTGCTGGCACACTGGCGCCTTGTCTACGCTAAAAGATTGGACGGATGATGAGAACAGGATTTTGCCCCATGCCTGGCCCATCCTCACGCAAAAGGGTACTGCTGAGTATGAAGCGTTAGAGACGGTACTAAAGGGTTTGGAAATACCCCTGCCCTCAGGCTATAGCTTTCTGGATAAGGACCACGTCAGACGCGACCGCATCCGTACGCAATGGTGGAACCCGGACCTGAAGACGTATCGTGATCTGGCCATGGTACCCCCGGAGGTTATCGAAAGCGTGCCGCACGAACCTGTGCCTGCCGACATTTTGCCCGGTTACGCGGGTGATAAGCCCTTGTTTGTTGGGCATTATTGGCTAACGGGCGAACCTGCGCCGCTAAATCCACACATTGCTTGCCTTGATTACAGTATTGCGGCAAAGAATACGCGCGCGGCTATTCAGGGCAAATTGTGCGCGTATCGATGGAGCGGTGAACGTATATTGCGCCCTGACGCATTCGTATGGGTCAGCTAAGCTAAGGCAACCCAATGCTTGCATCGCGTGCCGCGCGCGGCTATGTTTTGTTAGAGGTTGCGGTCGTCTCTACGCCGCTTTCAGGCGTGGGTTTGAACACAAACAGATGCGACACCAAATCCATATCGATTTTTTCGCCCCGCAGCATGCGGGACAGCAGCTCGGCGCCCAGTAATTGCGGTGAAAAAACCAGGTCGGGCTTAACGGTGCGAATCTTTTCCAGATTCTGGCTGTTGTTCACCACGGCGACAGTTTTTGCCTGGCAATTGTCGATGGCCTTGACCGCGAGCACAATAAACGCATTGTCAGGATCTTCTTCCAGCATGGCCAACACATAGCTGGCCTGCCGCACGCCTGCCTCTTCCAGAGTTTCATCGGTGGCTGCATCACCGACGATGATGTCAGCGCTAGCCGGATAATTGTGCTTGACTCCTTCTTTGAGCACCACCGTAACCTGCTCGCCCCGATTGATGAGGCTTTGATATAAGGTGTGTGCTAGCGGGGTGGCCCCACAAAGAACAATGTGATCTTTCTTCATCGATAATCTCGCCTTGCGCTGAATAATTTGCCGTAGTGCGCCGGCGGTAACCGGGGCAATGATGGCGCCCACCCCGCTGGTAAATACGGTGACGCCAAGCAGTATCACTGACACCACGAACAGGCGGGAGGTTTCAGTCACCGGTACAATGTCACCAAAGCCTACGGTGGCGATGGCAACAATCGAGAAATACACTGCATCGGGCAAGGTCAGAATTTTGGGAGCAAACTCGTGTCCTAGATAAAGACCGCCCAAAATTGCATACCACAGCAAAGACGCCAGGCTAGACATGGCAAACAGCGTTCCGGCGGCGACGCTACTGCGGTAAAACGCTGCTCGAAACCGAATCAGCGCAAGAAATAGGACGGTGTTGTAAATGGCTTCCGGTGGCATTCCGGTGCGGGAGGTATATAGGGGAATCGCGATAGCCGGAAGCAGCACGACCAACGTGAACGCCCATGCCACCCGCGCGCGTGACAGCAGGCCAAACGACATCAAAACGAGCGACAGCGAAATCACCACCCGCGGCAGCTGGGACAAGCCGATGGTGTCCAGGACCTCGCGCCATGAATCTTGGGCAAACCAGACGACATGTTCGCCGCGTAGAACGCCCACCAGTAGCGGAGCAATAAACCAAATGCCGCTCACGAGAACGGCTAACGCGAGAAGGCTGTGCGCTTGTTGCTCCAGCCTCTGCCCAATCCCACGAATGATGCGTCTAATGCCCACTGACTGCGTCGTCCTGTTCGCTTAGCCCTTATTGAACGTAGACCCGCACGTGAGTTTGTCGGTCCAGTCCCACGGCAGTGTACGTCTCGCAACCGAGATTGGGCAATGCAGTGTGCGTATTGGGGCACGAGTGGCGTTTGATGACCACCAAAAACACCGGGTGCGTCACGGGTTCGAAAGAAGGTAGAACCCGCCATGAGAAGCGGGGTGTACCTGCGGCCATGTGCTTAGTTTCATTGACACTGCCGCCTGTTTTGCACTGCGTGCTCCACCCCGCGGCGTGGAAGATTAGTCCAGTCGAATTTTTGCGGCTTCGATCACCCCTTGGTAGGTGTTGCGCTCATTGCCCACATAGGCCTCGAGATCCTCAGGCTGAGTGTGCGGCACATCGAACCCGCGCGCGCTCATTTGTTCACGCAACTCGGTGTTCTCCGTGACCTTGATGGATAGCGCCCTTACCTTGCTTTTCAGGTCGTCTTCCATACCGGCCGGAGCCACGATGCCCACCCAGGTATAGCCCGCAAGCTGGGGGTAGCCGAGTTCTTTGAATGTTGGAACGTCGGGAAGCAACGGGCTGCGTTCTTCGCCGGTGACGGCGAGACCGACGATGCGGCCAGCCTCGATTTGCGGTTGTGCATTCGTAATCGTGTCGAAGCTAGCCGTAATGTTGCCGCCCACCAGATTATTCATGGCCGGAGCGGCCCCTTGAAACGGAACGTGCAATAGCGGGGCCTGGGTTGCCTGGCTTAGAAGTTCGCCCAGTAAATGGGTGATATTGCCATTTCCGAACGAGCCGTAGCTGACGCTTTCAGGTTCGGCCTTGGCTTTCTCGATGAGTTCGTCCAGGGATTTGATGCCCGTGTGGCCTCCAGCCGAAAGCACCATTTGGTTCGTACCCACGATAGCCAAAGGCTCGAGTTGAGCCGGGTCAAAGGGGGGACTCGCGTACAGTTGCGGGGTAATGGTGAGCGTGGCATTGGGCGCCAACATCAGCGTGTAACCGTCACGGTTGGCTTTGGCGAGCGCATTCGCAGCGATTGCCGTTCCCGCGCCGGGCCGGTTCTCAACGATCACCGTTTGGTCGGTGAGCTCGCCAAGGTGTCGGGCAAAAAGACGCCCCACGAAGTCCATGGCGCCACCTGCGGGGTAAGGTACATACAAACTGATGGTTCGATTAGGGTAGTCCTCTGCAGATTGCGCGAGGGCAGCAGCCGGCATAGCAAAAGCGATGGCAGCTGCACTGCTACACGCTGCTGCAAGCTGACGCAAAATAGTCTTGTTTTTCATGGGCATTTCCATTGCGAGTGGGAATGTATAGCCGTGATAGAACAAAGTGCCGAGAGGGCAAGCGGGTGGGTTATGACCCTTTAATGCGGGTCAGAAATTCGTATAAGGTTTCATTGAAAATATCGGCTTGTTCAATATTGACGAAGTGCCCGCAATCTTCAATGAGTTTGAGCTGACTATGAGGCACGGATTGCGCGATTGCTTGCATTTGGGATGGAGGCGCCAGCTTATCTTCTTGACCACCCACCACCAGAGTAGGCACTTTAACGTCAGCAAGACTCAGAAACGGCCGCAATTGCGTGCGGACCTGTACGTTTTGCTGATAATCCTCTAGCCGCAAACGCATCAAGCTTTCCCTGAGCCGCGCGATGATCTCCGGGGCAGTATTCGGGCCGATCAGCTTGGGAAGCAAGCTATCGGCCAGCGCCTCCAACGGCCTGGGCGAACGCAGGGGCTCGAGCCGATCACGGGCAAACTGCTCGCCCTCGGCCACGGGTGCGTCCCCCGGGCGGCAGGCCGCCAGCGTCAGTGACAACACCCGCTGCGGTGCTTGCGCATAGGCCATTTGCACGACCAAGCCGCCCATCGATAGCCCCACGCAGTGAGCGCGTTCCAGGCCAAGCTCATCTAGCACGGCGAACACATCCTGCGCAAAATGCTCAAATTGCAAGTTGCCCGGAATCGGATCGCTGTCGCCGTACCCTCGAAGATCGAGGGTAATGACCTGATAATGTCGCGAGAACAGTTCTAGTTGATCATCCCAATTGCGACGGTTGCCGCCGATGCCATGCACGAATACCAAGGGAGGGCCGTCTCCGTGCGTTTCGTATGCAATGGCGGGGGAGGTGTTGGTTAAACGATGGCTGGTAGGCATAGTGTTGTTCGGTGGCGAAACATGGAAATACGGCTTCGCCTAGCATGACATGCAAAAGCGTCCGGAACAATATCATAGGAGCGGGAAGGGTTCACTCTGCAGATGAGCGAACGTCAGCGGCAAGATGCGCGACGGTTGATAACCTTGCTGTGATTGCGCAGTGAGGGCAGCGCAGGGGAAGCGGGGCTAGGGCCGGCCGCGTCAGGGGGAAAGGAGACTCGGGAAGGTCAGGCGGAGAGGTCAGGCGGCAAGAGGGAGAGAGCGCGAGACTGCGCGCCTTTCCCTATCGAAGATTACCGATATGACGCGGATAAACGGCTCACTCGATGCGGATGTTCTCCTCTTCGATCACGCGTTTCCACAGTTCTTGTTCCGTGCGAATCAGCTGGTTAAATGCCTCCGGGTTCGACCCAACGACACCCATGCCCAGCTCCTCGATGCGACTGCGGTCTTCTGGGGTCTGAAGAATTTGGTTGACCGCCACCGCGATTTTTTCCACGATGGGAGCGGGGGTGCCGGCGGGCGCGACGAGCCCAAGGAAAGTGCTGACGTCGAAGTCGGGATAGGTCTCCGCTACGGTTGGGTATTGCTTGGCAGACGGGAAGCGCTCTTTAGACAGCAGGGCAATGATTTTCAGGCGTCCCGCCTGAACCAGCGGCGTAACCGACAGCAAGGGGTCAATTAAAAGCGGGACTCTGCCACCGACCACGTCGGTGTGAGCAGGGGCGCTACCCTTATAGGCGATGTGAAGCAGGTCGATCCCTGCTCGGCGATTGAGTAATAGGCCCGCCAAGTGCGATGTGCCGCCCGCGCCCGGAGTAGCATAGCTCAGGGTGCCGGGGTTCTCCTTCGCGTACGCAACGAGTTCTTCGAGCGTGTTGAAGGGCGCGTCGATATTGGCCGCCAATACCAGCGGCACATAAACCATTTGCGTGATGCCGGTAAGCTGATCAACTTTGTAGGTTAAGTTGTCGCGCAGCATGGGGTTAATGACAAACGCACTGTTGACGACGCCGAACGAATAGCCATCGGCTGGGGAAGTGGCGACGTTAGTGACGCCAATCGCGGTCCCTGCACCCGGCCGGTGGTCGATGAGTACCGATTGACCCCATTGTTCGGACAGGCGCTGTGCAATGAGACGTGCCAGCGTATCCGTTGGCCCGCCAGGCGAATAGGGAACCATCAGCCGTACGGGCTTGGCCGGGAACGAGGCCGCTTCGGCGGCGGAAGATGGTTGAGGCGGGCTTTGGGCCAGGCTGGAAGTCGCGAAAGTGCTGCCAAACCAGAGAGGTAACGTCAGGCTGATTGCTTTAATGAGTTTGCGTCTGGTGCTCATGTTTCCTCCACTCCTGATAGCTGGTGAAGCGCGATGGTTGAGGTTAATGGTTGTTAGGGCTCCCGGGTGGCTGGGAAAGCAAGCGCTTCCATTCCCGGTAGGCATCGTGAAAGCAAGTCTCATCTCCCATGGACCGAGGGCCGTGGATCCACTCAGAGGCGGTTAGATTGAGTTCTTTGGCGTAGGGGCTTGTTTCCGGCAGGCCGGTACGATCGATACCGCGCGCATACCCGGCCGTCCAGCCGGCTGCCCGGGCGTTAAGACCTGCCTGAGAGTGCTCGTAAACGACGTTGTCGTCGGGTGTTGCAAGTCCGCTCGGGTTGAAGAAATCTTCGTAGTCGCGAATGCGGAACGTGCGGTCGGTGGGTGACTCGCCAACAGGCGCTAGACACCGCGTTTGCATCTCGGTGCAATCCGGGCTCAAAGGGTTGATAACCCGCAGCATCATGGATGTCAGGTTGTCCACGATCTGCAGGTTGGGGAAGATAGTAAGGTTGCGACCGTACGTGGACCAGCGCAGCATGGTCTCAGACATGTTGGCGCCAAATGTTGCCGCGCGATGTTCTAGAAGCTCTTTAGAGGCGCGGCTTTTCGAGCGCCACATCACGGCGTGGCCGCGCCCGAAGCTGAACGTACCTTGTTCACCCTCATCGGAAGGGCTAGGGGGAGGGCCGCCCAACGCAGCCGATTTCTCCCGTCGTTGCAATAGCTCGACATAGGAAACATGGACGTGACTGAAGTGGTACATGTCGAGTCCGTTTTCAATCTGGAGTTTCCAGTTTCCATTAAAGGTATACGCCGTCGAGCCCGGAACGAACTCCAGGCCATTAGGGGCCTGATCAACGATAAGATCCAGGAAGACGCGGGCTTCCCCAAGGTGCTCATCTAAGGTAGGAACATTAGGAGAAAGGCTCGCGAAAAGAAAGCCGCGATAGTTGCCGAACTTGGCCACCGGCACAAGGTCGTGATTTTCCTGATCAAACGCCGCGCTGTATCGTCCTAGTTCACGCTGGCTGATATTAATGTTGCGCCCCGCGCTGTCATATACCCAGCCGTGGTAGCGGCATGTGTGCGTTCGTCGACTACCTGACCTTTGTGTCGTTACCATCATACCGCGATGCCGACAGCTATTCAGGAATGCGTTCAGGCCGCCTTCTGCATCGCGTGTGACAAGTACGGGCTGCCGGCCGATATTTGTAGTGATGAAGTCATGGGGGTTTGGAACCTGACTTTCGTGTCCAACATAGACCCAATTCGACTCAAAGATACGTTCAATTTCCAGGTCGAAAACTTCAGGGCTTAGGAAGGCATCCCGATGGACGCGAAATATTCCTTCATCAACGCGATCGTCGAGCAGGCTTTCTATGTCCGGTTGAGTGGTCGAAGTCATAGTATCGAGATTTGGCATCACTGGGTTAAACGCTGTAAATGTCCAGCACGGTGGGCACCCGATCGTTACACAGCGTAATTTTCTTTACCTGAATGACGATCCCGGCCTCAGTGCGAACAAGTTCGTGTTCGTAGTGCCCGAACAGCGTAGCTACTTC
Organism: uncultured Pigmentiphaga sp.; assembly: GCA_964569785.1. GTDB lineage: Bacteria > Pseudomonadota > Gammaproteobacteria > Burkholderiales > Burkholderiaceae_B > Verticiella. Next base: position 27,997 of record CAZMVM010000008.1, read on the forward strand.
GTAGGTTCGTGGGTTGAACAGGTTGTTCAACCAGGAAGAAGCGATGCGCGTGCGCTCGGGAGCGGACGCTTCGACCTCGACGGGGTTGCTGATCATATGCACCGTTCTAGGTAGAGGCATCGCCGTAAGAGTCTTCCCGCTCCGTAGCCGTCGAACACGCTCTTCCAGCGTTCGTCGCGCATCGGCGTAGAGAAATGAAATCTCTGCAGTTGGATCCTCAATTAATTCGTGCTCGTTACGCCACGACGGCACCCAAAAGGTGCAATCCGGCGCAAACAGCGACAACCAATCATCCCACTGTTGATGGTCTAGATATCTTGCTTCCTGATATATGACGCGCAGTGCTTCATCGAAAGTCGGTTTGCTCATAAGCAATGTAGGCAAGTTTGATTCAAGCTTTCAGAAGGTGCTTCGCAGCACTCCCTCGCTGCGAGCGCATGTCTTATTGCGTTACCGCATCCGCGTGAAGCCACTGATAATTCCAGTGGCTTGTTGAATGTCCTCAAGGGCGGTGCGCAGTTGTTGCGCCCCGACCTCCAATAGAAACTCGCTCGACAATAGATGGGCAGGGCCGCCGCAACTTATGCTGTACATTTCGCCATCCGGAGCATGTACCCAGGTGGCGATCGCGTTAATGATGGGGTTCCAGTCTCCGAACGAAGTGGTGCATCCGTACTGAGCTAGCTCCTGTTTAGCGCGTTCGTAAGACGTTGAGAATGCTTCGGACGTCGTAGCCCCTACCTCCAGCAATAAATGCCGAAGTGCATCGCGTTCTGCCTCTGGCAACCCGGCAACATACGCGCGGCCCATGGCGGATCTCACCATATCCATTCGCGAGCCCACGCGTTGACGGGTAATCAAGGTTGCTGCCCGTGGCTGAACGGTCTCCACCAGCACCATCTCCATACGGTCGCGGAACCCGAGGTGAACGGCAGCGCCCAGCGTTTCCGCAACAGACGTGAAACGCTCGCGGAAGATGGCACGAACATCTAATTGGTCGAGGAATGCCTGACTGAGATTCAGAACACCGGGGCCAAGAACGAAAAGTTCGGTACCAGGTCGTTGGCGCACGAGCCCAGCACGCACAAGCCCGGAGGTAATCCGAGAAACAGTGGGCCGCGGAATGCCCGTTCGTTCCGCCAGCTCGTGGTTGCCGAGCCCTGCAGGAACGTCCGAAATCAGGGTAAGAATGCGCAGAATGCGCGCGAGCGTACTCGTCCCCTCCGTGTTCTGGTTCTGCATATCTTCAACTACATACTCAGTTACCAGTGAAATCTTAGCCGTAATTTTGTCGAATTAAAAGACCTTGATTTCAATACGAGATATAAATCGATAGCAGAAATGAAACTTTAGCGACCGCTGGACGTTGAGAATCGTCTGCTGCTTTCGGTATTGACAAGTGTGGGGTGGGTCGGGGCTCTCTCTGCCGCGTTCTAGAGTGGTTGGGGTTTAGAGCCAAGCACGAAGCGGTTTGTATTACTTCAGCGGAAACACGCTAAGGTGACCCGACCCAGGAACGCCCGGGGCGTTGTGGAGGGCGACGTGGCCGGGGGGCACGACGGCCGCTCGATGTGGTGCGCTGGTTACGGGCAATGCTTGGGCAGCACTGGCAGCGCTACGGTGGAATGCACCACTTTGCAAGTTAGATCAGCGCGTAACCACAGCCGCCTTTGGATACATCGCTCCTAAAAGCGATCAAAAGTTTCCCGGATACGCACCGCCGTCGATCAAGATGTTTTGCCCGGTGATATAGCCGGCTTGAGCGCTGCACAGGAAGGCGCAAGCTGCGCCAAACTCTTCCGGTTGGCCGAATCGTCCGGCAGGGCTGCGTCGGGCGCGCTCGGCAAGCACCTCTTCGACACTCACGCCGCGTTGCTCCGCGATGGGTTGTGCCAGTACGGTCAGCCTCTCAGTTTCGATGCCATTGGGCAGCAAGTTGTTAATCGTGACATTGTGCGCGATCGAGGTGCGGGCCAAACCGGCGATCGCGGCGGTGAAGCCCGCCCGGGCCCCGGCAGTAAGCCCCGAGTCGGGTCCAGCTGATTTAACCGCGGCCGAGGTGATGTTGACGATGCGGCCGAACCGGCGCTCCATCATTTCGTAAACAACGGCCCGGATCAGGGCCAGTGGGGCCAGCATGTTTGCCTCCAAGGCTTGCAGCCAGTCGCTGCGCTCCCACGCTTGAAACGTCCCCGGCGGTGGCCCTCCGGCATTGGTAATCAGAATGTCCACTTGTGGGCAAGCGTGCAAAGCATCGGTGAGCCCCTCCTCTGTCGTAATGTCACACGCAACGTCACGCACTTCAACTTGAGGCGCTAGCTTGCGGAGCTCCTCCGCGGTGGTCCGTAGAGCGTCTCGCCCACGAGCTGTAATTACCAGGTTGGCTCCTTCAGTGGCTAATGAAGTCGCACAGGCCTTGCCTAAGCCGCGGCTGGCAGCGCATACCAAAGCCCATTTCCCTTGAATGCCTAAATCCATGTGGGGTTCCTCCTGGTGTTCTGTGTGTTTGTGAGTATGTTTCGTATGTGTTCAGTGTGTCCTCGGGCGCAACCTGTGATTCCGCTTGATAGGGCGGTGAGGCTGGGCGAGCCGGTGGGCGTATCGTTCCGCTCACAGCTATGATAGGCGTTGCGGTTCATTGCACAGTCGTGCAGCAAGACAGGCCCTGCGCTTTACTCCCCATCTACTGACCGTCTACCGGTATGCGTACCAGCTTAAATTTACGCCACCTAGAAGCGATCGTGTCGATTGCTCAACACAAAAGTTTCAGCGCCGCTGCTGTCGAGCTGCATGTGTCGCAGCCCGCGTTAAGTCGCACCATTCGACTGGTCGAAGAAGCATTGGGCACGCCAATTTTTGACCGGCGTCCGCGTACAGTGGAATTGACTGCGGCGGGAGAAGAGCTCGTGGCGATTGCGCGCAGAACCCTCCTGGAGTTCAACGAGTCGATGCGGGCGCTTTGCGACACGATAGAGGGTAAGAAAGGCAAAGTGCGCGTAGCAGTTATTCCTTCAATGGGCCAGTTTTTGCGCGACGCTGCCCAGCGGTTTTCAGCCATGCATCCGCACGTACAGTTCATCTTCGGTATCGAGTCCACCGAAACCATTCTCAACCTGTTGGAGGCAAGGGAGGTGGATTTCGCGCTAACCGTTCAACCGCCACCTAACGACGATCTTCTATATCAGCATTTGTTCGATGATGAATATGTGCTCGTGACCCACAAGAGTCACCCCTTGGCCGCCGAGTACGGGAAGGCAAAGGCGGTGCCCTGGGCTCGTTTGGAACATTGCGACTTCATCGCCGCAAAAAAGGAAAGCAATACGCGAAGCGCAACCGATGCAGCTTTTACGCAGGTCGGGATGAGAATCCGTCCCAAACACGAGGTAACCAGTACTGATCCTGCCTTTATTGCTGAGTTAGTGGCATCCGGTTTTGGGGTTAGTGTGCTGCCCGCTAGCAGCCTCATGGTTTCAGATACTCAACGACTCACGGCTTTGCGACTGAAAGATCCGATGCTAAAGCGCAGAATCGGTGTTGTGACTTTTGCTGGACGTACCTTGTCGGGGGCAGCAAATAAGTTTCTGCATTGCTTGGTTCAGTCTGCAGCGGGTCCAGACGCTATTCTCCGGGAAGTTTTTCAGGAGTCACGTTAACCCACTGGACTCGCTTTGCAACACGACTTGCTCTGGATTCTCTTGATAGGGTGGTGAATAAATAACGAGTAGCTTGATACGTTCGCTAGTCACGCGAATAGAATGAAAGACGCCTGCAGGAAAGAACATAATGTCGCCTGTCTGGGCTTGATGCTCTACACCGTCAATGCCGACGACCGCTGAACCTTCCAATACATAGACCGACTGTTCAAGATCAGGGTGAGCATGGGCATGAGCGACCCCCGAGCGCACGATATCACCCAGCACCACTTCCATATGTTTGGCACCTTGGTCGGGGCCGATCAATCGGATATTCACTGTCCCTTCGTGATTCGCCGGCGAATACCCAGCGATTTCAGAAGCACGATAGACTCCGCCCTTTGCTTTATGTGAACCTGTTTCCATTCGCGCACTCGCAGTGTTTAGTTTGTATCGGTAATTTGTTGGTGGCCGGCATGGGGTGAGGGCCGCGGCTCAGAAGTTTCGCGGAGCCGCGTGGGGTAAGGGACGTTACCGGCTTGTGTCGAACAGACGAAACTATTGCGGCTCTATGCCCGCGAATTTGACGATCTTCGCCCACTTTTCTGTTTCTGCTTTTGCAAACCTGGCCAGGTCTTCAGGGGAACCGGTTTCTACCACACCCCCTGTTTGAGCGATAAAGTTTTTGAACTCGGGCCTCTCGGCTGCGTTTCTAACGATTGTGTTCAAAATGGCAACACGCTCCGGGGGAGTACCGGCGGGTGCATAAATAGCGGCCCAAGCGGTCATGTCGAATTCTTCTTTCAAAAGCTCTCGCGCTGTTGGAGTATCAGGCAACAGGGCAGACCGTTCGGATCCGGTCACAGCGAGTGGTCGAATTTTTCCGTCTTTAATTAGCGGAAGTGCGGCAGTGAAGTCGGCCGCCATAAAGTCGATATGTCCGCCCATAAGGTCAACCAGTGCTCCAGGTACTCCCTTATACGGAACGTGTGTTGCTTCCACATTGGTAACTGCACGCAGCAACTCGGAAGCAGCGCGAGTGGAAGAATTACCACTCGCGTAAGACATTTTTCCAGGGTTTGCTTTCAAGGCGTCGACCAGTTCCGGCAGCGTTTTATAGGGACTTTTACTATCCACCACAAACACAAGGGGTGTTTTCATCACCAGGGTCACTGGAGTGAAGTCATCCTCGGGCGAGTATGGTAGCTGCTTGAAAAGATTGGCATTAGCCGCATGCGTAGTCACCGAGGTAAAGAACAAGGTATACCCGTCAGGTGCGGCGCGCGCTACATTGCCTGCGGCAATAAAACCATTTGCTCCCGGCTTATTCTCGACAATGATAGAAATACCGGTCTCGTCCGTAATTGCTTTACTGAGATGGCGAGCAACCGTATCGCTGCCAGCCCCCGGAGGAAACGGAGACACAAAGCGCAGAGGCTCGGTAGGAAACGGTGGAGTGCCTTGTGCGTTTGCGATTCCGATGCTTGACGTTGCACCCAGGGCCACGAGAGCCAGTCGGGAAAAGCGGCGCATCAGCCGGTATTGCTTCATAGCGTGTCTCCAGTTGTTCTTGTGCCGGCGAAGGAGTCGGAGCTGGTCTTTATTGGGCGACGTGCACAGGCACAGTAGAGCACGTCGCAGCTATGAAAGATTTTGTTCCCAACTTGCCTATAACGCAAATAGAATTAAGTTATTGAGTTGATAACCCATCGGCATGGATTCCGTGGGCCCGACTGGTAGAGGAGCGCCGTTTGAAAAGGGATTGGTAAGTCGACCTGGATGTCTGAATCCCCAGTCATTACGTCGATAAAAGGGGACGACTTTAAGTTAACGTTTGAAATGACCCGCCCACCATGATGTGATGATGACGTGTTCCGGATGGATTCCCGGCTGGATCTGTACCGAAACGGGCGGGTCTGATGGCGATCCTTGAGGATCAAGGGACGTGTGGATGACTACTCCGGCTGGAGTGGTGCGACGTGGGGCACACCGGGCACATCAATGCCGTTGGGCCTGCCATTTTGGGTAACGCCGTTACGCCTTAATAAAGGTTCGGGAATTTCAGGCCCGTTATCACAGGCCAACCATAGACGAAGCAAGTGTCGGCGACGCTCGGGCTCGGGCCAGTCCTCGTAGGCGGTGCGCGAGTGAAAGACCGAAAAGTTCGAGAGCAGCTGAACATCGCCCGGGTTGAGTTCCATATCCAGGTGTAAGGCGGGGTCAGCCGCCAGCTCGTCGATGCGGTCCATCGCCTCATTTTGTGCATCGGTAAGACGCGGGACTTCGGGCATCAGTTGCGCTTTGCGGATGGCGCTGCGAACATAATTCGCGAATATGCGGCCCTTGGATGGAACAAAGATCGGGCTTGAAGAGTAGGGTTTCTGACCTGCTGGAATTTCGCCCCAGCGTGTGCGGTGAAAATCAGACAGCAGTGTGCGGGCCTGTTCCGGATAGCGTTTGACCAGCTCGTTCCAAATGGTGGTAGAACTCACCACCGAGGATAGCCCTCCCCGCTTTGCTCCACGGATGCAAAGGAGGCCAACGATATCAGACGAGTCAGTGTGGTAGGGAAGGCGACTGGATGTTTGATAGCCCCGCACCGCCGGGTCGGCATAGTCGAGACCTAAATTGGCAACGTGTCCTAGCACATGGCCTTTTCCGTTTTGGGAAACGGGCATACCAATCTTAGAGCCAAGTGCCCAGAAGGCGATTGCCGATTGGCGCATGGTGTATTGCTCGACGGGCACACCGCGGATCAAGTAGAGCCCCGATCCGTGCAACACGACGTCTGCGATCGACTGCAGTCGGTTAGACAAAACGGGCAAATGGAAATCTTTTGACGTCAATTGCGTGATGTCTTTGCCGCTTGCATCGGCACGGCGAACCGCCGCGCTGAGTTCGTCGATTTCCTCTTGGGTTAAATGATGGATCCAGGTGTGAGGGCGGGATTCCATCTCCGGGCCGTACCACACCTGTGGGGTCGCGTAAACAGGTAGTTCCAGCGCGGGATCGGTGACGGTCAAGCTGTCGTTCATTACATACTCCTTAGGGGCCGTGCCGGTGGGGCAAGCCCACGGGATGCGCGAGACTTAACGGGTCTGTGCGTGAGTGGGCTAGGCGTGCGCAAAGCGCCGCGTGAAATGTGAAGGAAGACCGTGCCTAGGTGCTCTAGATTTGTGTTTAGCTTGGCTGTAAACCCAGCTGGTCGATCAATCCACCCCATTTGTCCATTTCGGCTGCTAACGAGGCGGCAGCTTCCTCGGGCGGAAGGCCCAGCGGCGTAGCCCCTTCAGATTCGAGCTGTTGGACAAAGCCTGGATCTTTCATGACGACCGCAATGTCTTCGTAGATTTTTCTTACTAAGGGTTCGGGAGTTTGCTTGGGCACCATGACAGCGAACCAGGCACCACTTTCGAAGCCGTCGACGCCCGACTCGGCCACCGTTGGCACCTCAGGCAGAATCGCGCTGCGTTGTGCGCCGGTGATGGCAAGCGCTCTGAGGTTGCCTGCCTGGATTTGCGGCATAACCAAGGGTATGGGGGCGAAGGCCATATCGACGCGTCCTCCCACAACATCATTGACAGCCGGGCCCATCCCCTTATAGGGCACGTGCATGAATTCGGTGCCAGTCAGGGATGCCAATAATTCGCCGGACAAGTGGTTGGCAGAGCCCACTCCAGCAGACC
>CAZMVM010000008.1:35324-37804 GCA_964569785.1 uncultured Pigmentiphaga sp.
TCCCGGGTTCTCGCGGGCTAGGTCAAGCAGTTGTTGCACGCTTTGCAGTTGGGAGTCTTTGCCCGTGACGAGAACGAAGGGGGGCGTTGCAACGACAGAAACCGCGGTGAGGTCCTCAAGGGGATGATAAGGCAGGTCTTTAATAAGCTTGTGCGCCACGATGGCATTCCCGGCGGCAGCGAGAACCATAGTGTGCCCATCGGGAACGGCTCTCGCAACGGTATTTACAGCAATAGTGCCGGAAGCGCCAGGGCGGTTCTCAACGACCACTTGTTTGTCCCAGATTTGGGAAAGCTTTTGACCCATCAAACGGGCGATCACATCAGCATTACCACCGGGCGTATAGGGAACCAGAAAGCGCACGGGCTGAGTAGGGAATTCTTTAATCGTCGATTGTGCATGTAGGCTTGTTTGAGCCAGTGCCAGCGCAGCAACCGTAATGATGCGTTTGAGCATGAGTTGTCCTCCAAGTCAGCCATCACGTTGGCGATGGCGAGCTCCTCATTGGTTCGGTTTATTCTACGAATGTTAGGCTTAATTAACTATTTGCATTATGCTATCAGGTGATAAGTACTGCTTAAGTCTAACTTTCCATGGACCACCGCCTGACCCATCTGCGTGTAAAGCACTTGCGCCTGTTGCAACTGCTGGTTCAACATGGAACGCTGCGCTCTGCAGCCCGGCAGTTGCACGTAACGCAGCCAGCGGCAAGTCAAATGCTCCGCGACCTTGAGGAGGTGTTCGGTATAAATCTGTTCGAGCGGGGTCGACGAGGCATGTCGCCCACGGCTGCGTCTCAGGCACTGGTGAGCCGGGCACGGGTTATTCTGCGAGAACTGCAAGCCATGGAAGGGGACGTGGCAGCGGTAAGTGAAGGCGGACAAGCGACGATATCGATGGGTGTGCTGCCCCGGTGCATTTATTCGCCCGTTCCACAGGCCCTCGCGCGTTTGTATACGCACGAATTACAGCCCCACGTTCACGTATCGGTGGCGTCATCATCACAGCTTTTGGCGGCATTGGAACAAGGGAAGCTGGATATTGTTTTGGCGCGCTTAGTCGACGATTACTCGCGTCTATTGAATGCAAAAACCTATGACATCCTTCCTCTATTTGACGAGCGGACCGTCGTCGTTTCTGCAAAGAACCATCCACTCGCACGTAGAAAGAAAGTTCGACTTCAAGATCTGGTGACTTGCGATTGGGTGCTGCCCGCCAAAAGCGCGTACACGCGGCGCCTCATTGATGCAGAGTTCGTTAATCACGGGCTGAATCCCCCGGTGCCTAAAGTAGAGGCTCCCACGGCCATTGCGCTGGGACTTATGCAGCGTAGTGCTTTTCTGAGTATTTGTCCGGCATCCATAGCGAACGACGCTGAATTGAACAAGGCCATTCACATCTTGCCCCTGAAGGTCAAAGTGCCGTTACCCCCAATTTGCGCTATTTGGCGTTCAAGCAAACGCGATGACTCGGCCATCATCGCGGTGAAGGAGGCGTTGCTGGCCGCGACGCAATCAGACGCGCGCCCCGTGTAACCCCCAATTGCGACGATAGTCTGCTGCCCCTTAGGGTGCAGGGTAGACAGAAGCAGGCATGATGGCTCGCTGCTTTCTATGCCGGGAAGTGGCACAGGCCTGCTGGCCTGCGCGCACTTAACTAGAGGCTTTCACTATGAAAAACACCAAAGGGTGCCTTGGCGTCATTGCGCTCGCGATGGCAGGATGGGTTGCGGCCGGGCCCGCCGTTGGGGCGTATCCCGAGCGGGCCATCGAGTTTGTCGTTCCCTTTGCCACGGGCGGGGGCCTTGACCAGAACGCACGCAATATGGCGCAGGCCATGAGCAAGGTGCTTGGTCAGGCGGTGGTTGTGAACAATCGGGCAGGGGCGGCGGGCACGATTGGCTTAGCTTCGGTAGCTCGTGCCGAGCCCGACGGTTACACCCTCGCGTTCACTCCTGCCGTGCCGCTTTCCAGTGGTCCGCATCGCGTCAAGGGTGTGAACTACAACCTGGATTCGTTTGAGTATGTGTGCCAGGTTTTCGACAACATCTTCACGATCGCCATCAAATCCGACTCGCCCTATCAATCGTTAGAAGATCTTCTAAACGATGCGAGGGCGCGTCCGGGCGAGGTTAGCTACGGTTCGGCTGGCGTCGGTTCTATTCCGCACTTGGGCACGTCCAACGTGGAGTACAAGCTGGGCATTACGATGAACCACATTCCATACAAAGGCGACGGCCCCATGCTGGCCGACTTGCTAAGCGACCGTTTGGAGTTCGGTGCAGTCCTGGCCAGTTCTATTACGGGACAGATTGACGCCGGACAACTACGCTTGCTGGCTGTTTTCTCGGATAAGCGTCATCCTGCCTTTCCCGAGGTGCCGACGCTGAATGAGGCGGGCGTACCGGTTGTGCAGCTTAGCTTTGGTGGGATATTGGCGCCGGCGGGAACGCCCGAAAGCATTGTCACCCAGCTGGAATC
>CAZMVM010000008.1:37814-40783 GCA_964569785.1 uncultured Pigmentiphaga sp.
GCAGTCGACGGAATATCTTGATTGGGCCAAAAGGGCAAACCAGGTCATCGATTTCAAGAACGGGGCTGATTTTCGAGAGCGTATGAGAATCGATAGCGAACAGCAGGCGGCAACACTTAAACGTCTTGGGCTCGGTGCGGAGTAGACAGGCATCGTCGATGGTGGCGGTTCCTCCCAGGGTTGAAACCACCGGGAGTCGAAGGGAGCGTGCCTAGCGCGACGTCATGCTGCGCTGGGCATATAGCGCCATGCGTAACGCCGCCTTGTTGTCGTGACTTGCGGCGTCCGCTGCGGGAGGCATGGGCGGCAACTCCTCGGCGCGATGACAAGCAGCTGTGTGCCCGTTCTCCAGGGTGCGAAGCAGCGGTGGTTCGGATCGACAGCGATCGATCACATGGGGGCATCGCGTGTGAAAGCGACAACCCGCGGGTGGGTTGGTGGGGCTAGGAAGCTCGCCCGTGACTTGCCGCTCAATTCGGTAAGTGGGATCAGGCCGCGGGATGGCGCTGAGCAGCATGCGAGTATACGGATGTCGTGGGTTAGCAAAAAGTAACTCCTTGGGGGCGACTTCCATCAGCTTGCCCAAGTACATGACGGCAATTCTATCGGCTACGTGTTTGACCACAGCCAGGTCGTGAGCAATGAACAAATACGCCAAGCCCAAACGCTGCTGCAGATCTTTCAGTAGATTGATAACTTGCGCTTGAATGGATACGTCGAGAGCCGACACCGGCTCGTCACACACGACGAGTTTGGGTTCTAAGGCAAGTGCGCGTGCGATGCCGATTCTTTGTCGTTGTCCGCCCGAGAACTCGTGGGGGTAACGATTGCCGTGATAGGGTGAAAGGTTAACCAGTTGCAACAGCTCGTCAACTCGAGCCTTGCGTTCTTCGATGTCACCCAAGCCATGTACGATTAATGGTTCTTCCAAAATTTGGCGCACCGTCATGCGCGGATTAAGCGAGGCAAAAGGGTCTTGAAACACCATTTGCATGGAACGCCTCAGGGGACGCAGTTGTCGCTCGCTGTGCCCGGTAATATCGGTGCCTTCAAAAATGACAGAGCCCGCGCTCGGCTCAAGTAGCCGTAATGCAAGACGAGCCACGGTGGACTTCCCCGACCCGCTTTCACCCACCAGGGCCAGCGTCTCTCCCGTGAGAATTTCGAAGGACACATCATCCACTGCTTGAACCGTGGCCGAACGCCTCGCCGAGAATATGCCACGTTGGGCTGAGAAATGTTTGGTCAACTTGCGGACTGCAAGCAGCGGTGCAACCTGCGTACAGGGAGTGACGACAGATTGGTGTGACGATGTTGCGAGCACGGTCATAAAGCAGGCTCTGTAAATTGCGGGGCTACGGTTGGTGGCAGATGTTCAATAGGCGCGTGTATGCAAGCGACACGATGTGCGGTACCAAGGGGGCGCAGCGCCGGGTCGGTCTTTTCGCAAGTTTGAGTCGCAAAGACGCAGCGCGGATGAAATCGACAACCCGACGGCATGTTGTCGGGCGGTGGCAAGATGCCCTCAATCGCTAATAGGCGCTCGCGGGGCTCATCGACTCGGGGCATGCTGCCCAGCAACCCCAATGTATAGGGGTGATGAGGGTCCGTAAAGATTGCGTCAACGGGGGCCTGCTCGATGATGCGGCCCGCATACATGACCGCAACATGATCCGCCATGCCTGCAACCACGCCCAGGTCGTGGGTAATCAACATAATCGCCATGCCGGTGTCGGCCTGAATGTCACGCAGCAAATCGAGTACTTGTGCCTGCACGGTCACGTCGAGGGCGGTGGTGGGCTCATCGGCGATGAGTATGTCGGGCGAGCAGGCCAAGGCCATGGCGATCATCACGCGTTGGCGCATTCCTCCCGACATTTGGTGCGGATACTCATTGAAGCGTTGCTCTGCCGCGGCAATGCGAACTCGTTCGAGTGCTTCGATCGCGCGATGTTTGAGCGTTGCCTGCGAAGCCGTGGGTTCGTGTGCGCGCATGGCTTCGACGAGTTGAAACCCCACCGTATAGACCGGGTTTAAACTCGTCATCGGCTCCTGGAAAATCATCGCAATGCGACGCCCCCGTATGCGACGCAAGCCCGAGGCCGGGAGAGTGACGAGGTCCGTGCCGTCGAATAGGATGCGGCCTGCAGCGATTCGGCCTGGTCGAGGTACGAGCCCCATGACCGATAAGGACAGCATGGATTTCCCGCACCCGCTTTCCCCAACGATGCCCACGGTTTGACCGCGCTCGATGGTCAGCGAAACGTCATCCACGGCGGCGAGTTCGCCTTTTTCGGTGGCGAATACGGTGCGAAGGTTTTCGATGGACAGGAGTGCGCTCATTAGCGACCTCGTGATTTCGGGTCAAGCACCAGCTGCAGACCGTCCTGGAACAGGTTTAACCCCAACACCAGCAGAATAATCGCCAAGCCAGGAAAGAGTGCAAGATGCGGTGCGATGAGGACCGCAGTACGGCTCGATGCCAGCATCGCGCCCCATTCGGGCAGAGGTGGCTGTGCACCCAAACCCAGAAAACTCAGGCTTGCGCAGGTAAGAATGGCAATTCCCACGCGAAGCGTGGCGAGTGCAAAAATGGGCGCGACAATATTAGGAAAGACGTGACGACGAAGAATGCGCCAGTGGCTCATTCCAATCGCGCGGCACGCCTCAATGTACGGCTCTTCTTTCAGGGCAAGTGTCGAGCCGCGGGCAAAGCGGGCAAAAATCGGCACGCTATAGATAGCGACAGCCAGAATCGCGTTGATCAAGCTGGGGCCAAGAATGCTGATGATAACGATAGCCAACAGGACGCCCGGAAAAGCCAGCAGCACATCGATAAGCCGCATGATCAAGGCATCGAACCCTTTGCCAAGATATCCGGATAGTACTCCCAGGGGCACCCCGATCACGGTGGCAATCGCGACTGATAACAAGCCTTCGATCAAGGAAATGCGCGCGCCGTTCAATAT
>CAZMVM010000009.1:0-39582 GCA_964569785.1 uncultured Pigmentiphaga sp.
TCGTCTTACGGGGCTCACCCGGCACGATGTCGTCCCAAATCTTCCGGGCAGCATTCCCTGCCCAGAAGTCGGTGGCGTACTCGTAATTCATGCACTTCCTCCGAATTGAATTCACCGTTAGAATGGTTAAATCGTGACCGCTATGCGGTTGTAAATAACCGCACTACGGTAATTCTAGGAACGTGGCGGCTGCGTGTCAACGCCCGGAGGGCGACGAGTTTCATCTGCTTGGCGGTTAGAATCAGGAGAACGTGTCGTGAGCCAGCGAAGAGAGCATTGCTGTCACGGATCACAATAGCGCGTTGCTGGCCCTACCCGTGGTTGCAACAGAATGTGCAGACATGAGTGACGCCTTGCCTTGAGCAGCATTGGATCAACAGCTGTCTTAAAGGCTCTGCGAGTGAACGACGATTATTGTTTTGCAGTAAGCGGAGAAATAGACAATGGCGAGTCCTGATAGCGACTCTTTTGTTCGAACATTTGCACGAGGATTACAAATTATCGAGGAGCTTGGACGCAACCGCGCAGGGGCGAATATTGCAACCCTGTCGGAACAGACAGGGCTGAGCCGCTCGGTGGTTAAACGCTACCTGTTAACACTTACTGAGCTCGGTTACACCCGGGTGGAAGGGCGTAATTACAGCCTGACGCCCAAGGCCCTCAATCTTGGCTTGGCCTACCTGTATTCACTTCCGTTCTGGCGCCAGGCTCAGCTTGAGCTCGAAGAGCTAGCGGGCCACGTGCGGCAATCCTGCGCGATGTCAATATTGGACGGCTCAGACATTGTCTACGTTGCTCGCGTGCCGGCCTACAAGATATTGCGGAACAGCCCGACACTGGGAAGCCGCCTGCCGGCAAATGTTGTATCGATGGGACGTGCGATATTGGCGGAATCACCCAACGAAGTGGTCGAGCAGTTCCTACAAAGTGCGCCGTTGAAACGGCTCACGAGCCGCACGCTTACAGAAAAGGAAGACGTTCGTGCGGCCATATTGAAAGCTCGCGAACAAGGGTACGCCTGGGTCGATGCGGAACTCGACGAAGCAATTTGCGGTCTTGCTGTGGCGGTCAAGGATATGGAAGGCCATGTGCTTGCGGCCATTAACATCAGCTTGCCGGCCGGACAAATCACCGAACAAGAAGCCGTTGAAAAATACCTTGCCCCTTTGCGCGCCACCGCGGCGAACATTCGTTCGGCACTGTAAGCGCACCCTTGCACATGCGCCGCCCACTTGGCACCTTGCCACACCTACCTGGGTGACGACAGGGGCGCGTGTCGAACAGGCTAGAAAAAGGGGCCTGGAGTATACCGACTCCAGGCCCCGTTTCGTCGTTTCCGAGAATGCCCGCCTTCACATGAACGACGCTTAGCGGGCGCTATTATTCTTGACCGCCTAAAAATACGCCTTGCTCTTTTAGCTTGCGTTGCAGAGCAGAGACATCAATGTTGGCAGGGCGAGCAACACCTGAAGCATTGGCCTGCACCGCCATTGCAGCGGCGGTTCCAGCTGCCTCGCCCATGACAAAGCAGCTGCCGCTGACGCGGGCGGCAGATTGCCCTTCGTGCGTCATTGATGCACAGCGACCGGCCACCAACACATTGTGAATACCAGCATCCTGACGTGGTAACAACATGCGATATGGAAGCTGGTTATAACCGCGTGAACCCGGTTCAGGCCATTGCCATTCAACATCGCCGGCGGCGTGAATCTCGAGCGGCCAACCGTTAACTCCGATAGAGTCTTCGAAATCGGCACATTGCAAGACATCTTCTCGCGTGAGCACAACCTCGCCAATCATACGGCGTGTTTCCCGGATTCCCACCTGTGGGGCGATATCCAGAATATAGGCTTGCTCAAACCCAGGAACACGGGCACGCAAGAATTGCAGAAAATTAACAATCTGCCGGCGGCCCTCCAGCTCGGCATCCGTGAGCGACTGCACATCGGTACCATCAGCCGCCGTGCCATCGGGTTGGCGCAACTGAGTAACGTTGACGCGCCATTCGTAGTCGCGTTTTTGCGGACGCACGATCGCTCCGCGGCGCGGGAAGGTGAAATCCCCGCTGGCTTCAGCCTCATCCATAAGTTGCGGAATCGTGCGCCAAGCATCTTTGGCACGGCTGCCATCCACGTTTCCAACCTTGAACATCAAGGTGGGATAGAGCATGTTGCCATGGTTATCGCCCTTCTCGTAGGGCACACCCGTCCAGTGTACGAGGTCGGCATCGCCCGAGCAGTCGATGAAGACCCGTCCCCGCACCCCCAGGCGCCCCGACTTGGTCTCGAGCAAGAGCACATCCGGCTGTCCATCTGCATCTGCTACCAGGCCGACGGCGAGCGCGTGAAACAGCACCTTTACGCCCGCTGCTTCCACCAGTTGATCGGCCGCGCACTTGAACGCTGCCAAGTCGTAGGCTTGGGCGTGAATACGACCGAACAGCTCGTGCGGGTCGTTCAAGCCATCCAAGGCACGAATCCGGTCGAGTAGTTCATTCGTCGTGCCGTGTACGACCTGCCGGACTTCCCCGCGCACATTGGCGTGCAACCCGCAGAAGTTCGAGACGCCAGCGGCGGTTCCCATACCGCCCAAAAAGCCGTAACGCTCAACCAACAACACACTGGCCCCGTGGCGCGCCGCGGCGGTGGCGGCGAGCAAGCCTGCCGGCCCCCCGCCCAACACCACCACTTCATACTCGCCAAATAAGCGAGTGCTTCGAGCTGGCTCTTGTATTTCCACCATACATCTTTCCTTGGGTCTGGATGACGCCAGCGCACCCATAGGCCGCAGCAGCGTCATCGGACCGCCCCACTCCCGCAACCCGGCCCATGCCGGCGGGCGCAGGGCGCTTTACACAGCACGCTTACAGCTTGAGGCCAAGCTGGCGAATCAGCGGTCCCCAACGCTCGAGCTCTTCGTCCATGTACTGCTGGAACTCCTCGGGCGTGCTACCAACAGCCTCCATGTAAGAGTTGCCAAGAATGCGTACGACTTCCGGATCTTGCAAGGCTTCACGCAAAGCGGCGGTCAGCTTCTCTTGGATATCTGCCGGCATGCCCGCGGGAGCAACGAAACCAATCCAGGCTGATCCTTCAATGCCTTCGACGCCTTCTTCAGCTAGGGTAGGAATGTCGGGCAACAGCTTGGAGCGCTGCGATAAGGTCACCGCCAGCGGGCGTAAGCGCCCGTCTTGAACCAAGGGCATCACGGCGATGGGTGGCAGAGCGCCAAACTGCGTATCGCCAGCCACGATGGAGGTCACCGCCTGGGGTGAGGAAGCATACGGTGCGTGTACCGCCTCGCTATTGGTGCGCTGGAGCATCAACTCAACGGAAAGATGCGAGATGGTGCCGTTGCCGGGCGAGGGGAAATTGAATTTATCGGGGTTGTCGCGCAGCGCCTGCAACAGGTCTTGCACGTTCTGGATGGGCGAGTCGGAGCGTACCACCAGGATGTTCGGCTGATGGACGGCCAGCGTCAGCGGTACCAGGTCTTTCTTGGGATCGTACGGCAGCGAGTCGTACAAGATTGTATTGTTTACCATGGGCCCGGTAATCGACACCCCAAAGGTGTAGCCATCGGGCTTGGCCCGCGCGATCGCGTGCGTGCCAATATTGCCACTCGCGCCGGGTCGATTTTCCACGACGATGGTTTGCCCCAGAATCGACGACGCTTTGTCGCCGACGACCCGCGCTACCTGGTCAGGGCTGGAGCCGGGCCCGAAGGGTACGATCAGCGTCAATGGCTTGTCCTTCGGCCACTCGGCATGCGCTTGACTAAACGGCAGGGCCGCGAGCATGGCAACGGCAGTCACTGCGCCCAACCGTTTCAATAGGGAACCTGTAAAGAGCTTTTGCATCACGTAAAGCCTCCTTTTCGTTAAAGACGTCGGTCTGTGCCGCATCGGCAAGACCGAAACCTCCACTTCAGGGCCGTTTTCGCGGCCACAAAACCACTTAATTCGGCCAGCGACCACCGTCTGGGCCAAAGAACACATCGACCCAACCCGGTGGCTGTCCTGCATTTAGGACTGATCAAGCACCGTCATCTGGTCGAAGTAGCGCTGCTCGTTCTGAATGAACGTCGCCACCATGGCACGATAAGCGGCTTCCACCACATCTTCGAGGCGCTCAAAGCCTTGATTGTGTTCCTGGGCCAGGCGCCGAACCTTGTCAAACACTTCGGCCTGGCGGGCCGGTGCGGAGACCTGGTAAGAATCGCCCTTGAAGCGCGCTGCGTCCTTGACGTACATCGCGCGCTCGGCAATGAGTCGGACTATCTCGCGATCCAGACGGTCGATGTTTTCGCGTACCTCGGCGAGGTGGCGGCACAGCGGCTTGTAAGCAGGATCACGAAAGGCGCGCAGAGGGCGGCCTTTGGGATCGGGTTCTTGGTTGCTCATCGTTCGCTACTCAGTGAGGGGTATGAATTAACTAGGTTACCCATCCTGTCGTATTATGTCTAACCGATCTCAGCAATAAGTTCTAGCAGGATTCTTAATAATGGATCTTAAACTGTTGGCTGTATTTGATGAAATCTACAAAACGCGTAGCGTGTCGCGCGCAGCCGAGAATCTCAATATGGCCCAAACGTCGGTGAGTCTTGCGCTGGCTCGCCTACGCCGGCAGTTCAACGATCCTTTGTTCGTGCGTACCCGCCGCGGCATGCTCCCGACCCCGCACGCGCTCACCTTGGTGCAACCGCTGCAACACGCGCTCGAACTACTACGAACCGCCGTGCAGCAGCGGGTGCTATTTGACCCGTCCACTTCGACGCGGCTCTTCCACATCGCCATGTCGGACATCAACCACCTGGAATTTCTACCCTTGCTGATGAACCGGATCGAACAGCAGGCCCCCCATGTTCAGGTGGAAGTCATACGCATTACGGGCAACACGCCCCACGAGCTGGAAGCGGGTGACGTCGACCTGGCAATCGGCTTCATGCCCGAGCTTGAGGCCGGTTTCTATCAGCAAAAGCTATTCGACCAATCGTTTGCGTGCGTGGTGCGGACTGACCACCCGCGCATTCAGCAGCAAATATCCGCGCAACAGTTCAAGCGTGAACGGCATGTTGTGATTACCGCGCGCGGCATGGGTCACGATCTGGTGGAGCAAGGGTTGAGCCAACACCGCGTGGAACGCAAGGTGGCACTGTCGCTGCCCGCCCTCCCCGGGCTGGGCAATTTATTAGCCAAGACAGATCTCATCGCTACGGTTCCCGACCGCGTCGCCCAAATGCTGGTAAAAATTGCTGATGTCAAAGTCCTGCCACCGCCGTTCGCCTTGCCGTCGTTCGCGATCAAACAACACTGGCACGCACGCTATCACAACGACTCGGCCAATCAGTGGCTACGCTCGACCGTCGCACAGCTTTTCTTGGAAGAATAGGCGGCAGCTAAAGCTGCAGTGAAACTGGCTGCCTGGCTCTCGCGTCGCGACAGCGCCATTGGCATACCCATTTGGTTGACTTTAAGAGCTCACCCCGAGGGGCCAACGACGGTGGGGTGTGGGGGTGAGGCGTTTATTTTTGAACGTTTCGAACCCTGGCACTGGCTGAGCGACTTCCTAATCCCAGTCGTCTCGGTACACAAACTTGGGCATTTGCCAATTGAAGTGCAAGGCCAACATACGCAACGCCAGGCCCGCTGCCAACGATACGATGACCGCAGCATTGTGCGTCATTCCGACGTCGGGTGCGAAATGGAGCACACTCAGGTAAATGCACCCTGTCAACAACGAAACACTGGCGTATAGCTCGCTACGGAACAGCAGGGGTATGTCGTTGCACAAGACATCACGCAACACCCCCCCGGCACAACCGGTAATCATGCCGCTGACCAGCACCACGGTAAGCGGTAACTCCATCTGACGCGCAATGTTGCACCCGATGATGGTGAAGACCACCAATCCAAGGGCATCCAGCCAAAAAAACAGTCGACGCAAGTGCTTCATGACGGGGGCAATAAATGCCGTCAACAAGGCGGCGCCCGTGGTCACCCAAAGGTATTCCGGGTTGCGCACCCAGGTTAGTGGATAGTGCCCCAACAACACGTCGCGCAACGAACCGCCCCCTAACGAAGTGACGAAAGCAATGACGCACACACCCACCCAATCCATGTCACGGCGGCCGGCGGCCAGTGCCGCCGTCATTGCTTCGGCCGTAATCGCGACAATGAACAGGGTAGGTAACAAGCTCATGGTTAGCCCTTTTCAGCAACGTCGAGAAGCCGGATCTCTGCACGCCGCCTATACAACAACACCAGCCCCGGCAAGGCGATCCCTACCGTCACCAGGAAAAAACCGGCCCAGCCAAAAATTTCCACCAGCGGTGGGGAGAACGGACCGGCCAGATACGTGCGACCGATGGCGGACAATGCAGACAGCAAAGCGAATTGTGTAGCGGTAAAGCGATGATTGCATAGCCCCATGAGCAAGGCTACGAACGCGGCTGTGCCCATCCCGCCACACAGGTTCTCCAAACCCACCGCGGCGGCCATGAGAGCAACACTCTTGGGCGTCACGGCGATCAGCCAATACGCCAGATTCGAGACCGCCTGAGCGAGCCCGAACAGCATGAGTGACCGATACAGTCCCATGCGGGCAAGCAAGCCACCGCCGACCAGCACGCCCACGATGGTGGCAAGCAGACCCATGATCTTGTTAACCATGCCGACTTCCGCGGCACTAAATCCGGCACCTCGGATAAGAAACGTGGTGGAAAGTGCCCCTGCGAACGCATCGCCCAGTTTGTAGAAAACAACGAGCGCCAGCAGAGTGAATGCCCCGCGACGACTGAAGAATTCTTTGAGCGGCCCGCTCACTGCCTCGGCCAGGGTGCGTGGCGCAGTCACCTCCACCTCGGGTTCAGGCGCCACCAGGGTGACGAGGACGGCCAGAGCCATTAGCAGCCCCATGAGCACATAGGTAGCCCCCCACCCCAGCCAATAATCGGCGATGACCAGAGCCAAGCCTCCGGACACCAACATGGCCAGCCGGTACCCCAAAACAGACACTGCTGCTCCGGCACCGCGCTCCGATGCGCGCAAAACGTCGGTGCGGTAGGCATCAAACGCGACGTCCTGGGAGGCTGAAAGGAAGGCCACCAACACCGTCAGTAGTGTCAGCGGCAGCAAGGCCTGGCTGGGCGAGAACATTCCCATGGCCACGATGGCAATGGCCAAGCCAAGCTGTGTGACCAACATCCAGCCGCGCCTGCGCCCGAGAAACGGCGGTACATACCGATCGATCAGCGGCGCCCACAGAAACTTCAGGGTATACGCAGAACCCACGAGCGTGAGAAGACCAATAGCTTGCAGAGAGACCATCTCGACCGTGGCCCACGCCTGCAAGGTACCCCCCGTGAGGGCAAGCGGCAGGCCGCTGGCAAAACCCAGGGCCAGCAACGGAAACACGCGGCGATTGGTGTAAACGAGATAAGCCGGGGTGGCGATGTCAGCCTCCGTGTGCAGGTGCAAAGGCCGAAGAATAGCGCATCAGCGAGGGCTTTCCCGCTTTGTCTGCAGTCTGCAACACAGCCCTCGGTTTCTTGTCGTGATCACATGTTGTGACAAGTTGCGGTACTGGCACCGGGGGCAAATAGAGTCGAGCAGCGACTTAACTACCCGTGGACACACGGTTATTCGGTGAGTTGCCGTTGAACCCGGCAAGGGTTACCAACCGCCAGGACACCTTCCGGAATATCCCGGGTTACAACGCTACCCGCGCCGATTACCGTTCCATCGCCGATTCGCACCCCAGGACAAATGATGGCACCGCCACCCACCCAGACATCGTTGCCAATGGACACGGCGCGACCATACTCCAGTCCCGTCTGCCGCGCTGCCGCCTGCAATGGGTGGGTAGCAGCATATACCTGTACGCCCGGGCCAAATAGCACTCGTGATCCGATCTCAACGGGCATGACGTCGAGAATGACGCAGTTGAAGTTAAAGAAAACGTCGTCGCCCAAGGTGATATTGCTGCCGTAATCACAATAGAACGGCGGTTCGATTGTGACACGCGCGCCGGCACGTCCTATCAACTGGCGGATAATGCGCGCGCGCTCCTCGGGTTGGTCAGGGGGTGTTTCATTCAGCCATCGCAGCAACCATCGGGCGCGCGTGCGCTCCGCGGTAAGCTCCGCATCCAACACGTGATAGAGCTCGCCAGCCAGCATTTTTTCTTTCTCGGACCGCATGGCACCCCCGATGTCATTGGTGAATGAACTACCGCTTGAGTAGGTCTAATAGCCCGTCATTTCCAAGTAGCCGCGACCGGACACACTGCCGCTCACGGTGACGGGGCCTTCCCAGTACGGAAATGTAGTTCCCATCCAGGCATCTGGCTGTACCGCTGACACGACGACGTCGATTTTAAAATCCGGCAACTGTAGGCGCCACTGCGTTGGAACGCTTCTACCATGCTGGGGGGTCCGCTCTAGCGCGGCGAGCTGAATCTGATCCGGCTTTAATACCGTGGTCTGCCCATCGGCCGCAATCCAGGTGCCAGCGCGGTAATGCTGTCCATCGTTTTGCCTCACCTGAAACAGCATGAGCTTGGGGCCGGTACCTTGCTGCCGGTCATGCTTTGAAGTGTCAAAATGCAGAGAAAACCAGTCCCAACCTTGTTGCTCGGCCGTCAGGGGCTGACTACTCCATTCGCGGTCCATCCAGGCGTGACCTGTGACCGGGTAACGCTTGCCCTCGAACTCCACCTCTCCCACGGCGCGATAAAAGGGCTGGCTGTAGTAATAGGAAGCTTGGCCCTGACCCGACTTCTCGCTATAGCCGTGGTCGCCGTGGAGCACCAAAGGGCCGTGGCTGACAAGATGCAAGTTGTAGCCGAAATGCTCGGTCGCCACCGTCAGCCGCACGTCTTGTATCCCATCCGCCCCTGCGGAGCGTAATGACCAGTTATCAATCCAGGCATGGAACGGAGTGGTCGTAACCCCTGCCTGTCCAATACCGCCGCGCGCAAAGGCCTCATCAAAGCGGTGCCCGAACGGCCCTGTGATAGCGACATGTCCTAACCATGCATTGGCATCGAACCACGCAGCGTCGGAGGGTTCGGGACGCAATGCCGATCGAAACAGCGTCCACTGCACCCCCCAGTCGCGGTTTTGCTCATCAGTTAAATTAGCTGTTATGTACCACCATTCTATGCGGAACCCCTCGTGCGGACCGTGATCGCGCGGAAACTCGAGCTGATAGCCTCGCACGACTTGACGAAACTCGGCCGCGTCTTGTCCCAACCCTGCAAACCCCTTTCCAGGCGTCGATGCTTTTTGCTCACAGGCGCCCAGGAGCACGACAAGTAGCCCCGCGACGAACAATAGCCGCATGATTTGCCTAAGAGGTTGCACGTCCAACTCCCGAAGCCTGTTTCAAAAACTGTGCTCAGCACGGCTTGTTGCCGATCTTCTCGACCGATGCCACGCGTTCATACATCACGGCTGAACTGACGCAATAATTCGGCAGGACGACTACCCGCCAGCCGAATAAGCGGTAGTGCCATCGCGGCCGCACTAACAAATAAACCGATAACTCCTAGCAAGACCAATTGATGTGGAAACACATATAAGGGCAACCGCCAGCCAAAGGCATAGACATTGATCACTGCCACCAAACACCAGGACAAAAGAATGCCCAGCGGCATGGCCAAAATGACCGTCAGGCTGGCAAGCAGCATCGTTTGAGCACAAGAGAGCCACATCAGGCGACGGCGTTCAACACCAAGAGCCCATAACGGCGCCAATTGCGTTAATCGCTGTGTGCCCAACGTTAATAAACTAATCAGCAATGCAATCCCGGCGACGCCTAAGGTGAGCACATTCAAGGCACCGGTGGCAGCAAAAGTGCGCTCGAAAACCTCCAATGACCACTTGCGAATCGTTGCCTGCTGAACAACGCGGGTAGAGTCTAATCCGAAGCGCTTCTGTAATTGGTGGCGTAGATCTGCGTACCCCTCGGGCGAAAGGTATAACGCCAGCCCCGCCAACCGCGCCTCGGTGAAATGACGTCTTAGCCAGTTGGTTTCTACCAACATATGGCCGCGTGGATTACCGTAATCGGCATAAATAGCGACCGCCTGAAGTTCATGGGTACGCCCGCCCACAGAAAGCTGAACGATATCGCCCAACGTTATGTCCAGGCGGCGCGCCAGCTGTTCGCTGAGCATCACCGCTGGCATTTCAACGAGGCGCTGCCAGGCATTGGGCAACGCTTCGAGCAAGGGCCAGTGTTGGGGCAAGCGGGAGTGGGCGTCCACGCCCTGCATCAATACCGGGCCGGCAGGCAATCGGGCCTCCACGCGCCATTGCGCTTCAATGGCCTCCACCAAAGGATGCTGTTGCAGCCATGCCTGTATATCTAACCCTTCCTGCGTATTCGCCGGAGTAACGTAAAGATCAGCGGCCAATCGTTGGTCGAGCCATCCGGTAAATGTTCTACGGAAGCCTTCGGTCATGCTGCCTACCCCGACACTTGCTCCCAACGCGAGCAAGAGTGCCATCAACGCCAGTGACAGCGCCGGCAATTGCTGCCGGCTGTCGGCAACAAACCATTGCGCCAGCGGTCGAGACACCCATCTCCCGGCACCGGCCAGTAAAGCATCCAACAAGACAGGCAATACCAGCGCGGCCGCTAACAGCAGCGCCGCCACCATCAAAAACGCACTGGGCAAGCTATTGTCCAGTTTCCAGGCAAGCAAGGCGACTACCGTCAATAACAAGGCGGCCCAGCCCTGCCGCTTGAGTTGGATGACATGAGTCGCGAGCCAGGCTTGCGGTTGCCCGAGCGCAAGTATGGGCAGTCGGCGGGCACGCAGGAGCGTGTTGACTCCTGCCAGCAGCACACCCGCCAAGCTCATGCCAATTCCTGCGGCCCACCACGAGGGCGATAGACGCAAAGTACCGGCTACCTCGGCACCGTAAAGGCTGCGTAGACTCGCGGCCACATCGGGTAGCAAAGCGGCGGCAAGGGCGTAGCCCGACGCCGCCCCGAGTACACCGCCCACGACCGCCAAAACCCCCAGCTCGACCGTTAACGAGAAAACGAGCGTACGCAAACTTACCCCACAAGCACGTAGCACGCGCATCGTACTGCGTCGCTGTTCAAATGCCAGCCCAATGGATGCATGTACGATGAACAGTCCGACAATGAAGGCCAACAAGCCTAGCGCGGTCAGGTTCAGGTGAAAGCTGTCGGTAAGACGCTCGAGATCGTCCGCGTCGTCCGGTGTTTCAAGGCGCAGAACTGTCTGTAATTCTGCCGGGAGGGCTCGGCTGGCCTGGTGCTCGGCGAGTAGCAGACGCGAAACGGCGCCGCGCCGCTGTAGTAATTCCTGGGCATGCCCGATATCGAGAATGATCACCCCAGGCGCCAGCTCCTCTCGCACCAGCAAAGGCGGCAGCTGCCGACCGTGAATGGTTGATACGCGTTCGCCCGGCGCTACGCGCAAACGCTGCAGGGTGTCTGGCGCCGCCCAGGCCTGCCCGGGGCGCCCGGTGAATGCGGCCAGGTCGAAGTCCACGAAGCCTTGTCCTGCGACTCGTGTCTCGGGTGGCAGCGACAACGGCTCGATGCCCAGAATCTGCACCGAAACGTTTCCCTCAAGGGCCAGTTCCACGCGGCCTTCCAGCACAGGGGAAACGCGCCATCCCGCACGCCGCAACGCTACAAAGACCTCTTGCCTGAGGGTGTCGCCGTGCAGAGGTACCAACTGGGCTGCCGTGGGCGCCTCCAGCACCGCACTGGCTCGCGCATAGTCGGCCCGCGCTTGTGCATTCAATGCCTGTACGCCGGTCCAGAGTGCTGTGGCCAGCCATAGCCCGGCTGCGATTCCTGCGAATTGAACAGGGTGGCGACGCCAATGACTCAGTAATGCGACCAGGGCGTGCCAGAACGAACGCATCAGGCGACTACCTCATCCACTTTGCCAGCATGTAGTCTTAGGCAGCGTGTCAAACGGCGCGCAAGACGTGCACTGTGCGTCACCATGAGGAGACTGGCCCCGGCGTCCTCAACAAGCTGCAGCAAGAGATCCAGCACAATGTCGCTGCTTGCCTCATCCAGGCTGCCCGTGGGCTCATCCGCCAGCACCAGGTGAGGGCGGGATGCCAGGGCGCGACCAATCGCCACTCGCTGCTGCTGACCACCGGACAACTGCTCTGGATAACGGTCCAGAAGCGGGGTGAGACCGAGGCGCTGGGCGAGGCGGTCTACCCAATCTGCATCGTAACGGCCAGCCAGGCGAGCCTGGAAGCTGAGGTTGTTGCTGACATTTAGACTGGCAATCAGGTTGTACTGTTGAAACACGAGGCCGATCCGTTCGCGACGCCAGCGGGCCAGCCCCGCCTCATCTTGGGTGTGCAATGCCTCGCCGTTCGCTTCAATGCTTCCCGCATCGGGGCGATCCAATCCTGCGATCAAATGCAGCAAAGTACTCTTGCCACTGCCGGACTCGCCCATGAGGGCAAGGCTCTCTCCTGCGGCCAGCTCTAAGCTGACCCCGCGCAATACCGGCAACGGCCCCTGGGTTGTGGCGAAGGATTTGTAAAGATCGCGGACAATCAACATGGCAGCTCCGGTTAGCAATGAGCCTTTTGCAACTTGCCAGGCGCATCAACCTGCACCGTCACGTGTTCAATGGCGTAACGCTCGCGCAGCAGCTCCGCCACTCGGGGCGGCAAGTCAAGCGGGTCGGTTCCCTTCGTGGGCGTCACGTGTATGGTCGCCACAATGCTGTCGTCCGTGAGCGTCCACGCATGGAAGTGTCCCGCGTCGGCAACCCCCTCCAGGCGGGCGATGTCGGCTTCTACTGCAATGGAGTCGAGGCCGCGCGGCACGGCTTGCAGCAAGATATTGATCGACTCCAAAACCAAAGCCCATGCGGAGCGCAGGACAAGAGCAGCCACCACCACCGACAACAGCGGGTCGAGCACCATCCAGCCGGTTAACATGATCCCCACCGCTGCCCCAATGGCTCCAATTGAGCCCAACAAGTCGCCCACCACGTGGAGCAAGGCACCGCGTAAATTGCCGTCCTCTCGGTTCCCGCCCCACAGGATGGCTGCACCCGCCAGATTCACGACCAAACCCAAAGCCGCCACCGCCAACATGGGCCCAGCCAATACATCGGACGGTGCGCGCAAACGCCCTACCGCTTCCCACACAATCCACGCCACGAGTAATAACAGGCTGGCGCCATTGGCCAATGCTGCCAGCACCCGCACACGATGAAACCCATAGGTGCGTCGCCTGTCGGGTGCCCGCGCTGCGATGCGGTAGGCAATCAGCGCCAGCAACAACGCCGCCGCATCCGACACCATATGCCCAGAGTCGGCAATGAGGGCAAGCGAACCCGCCAGCCAACCACCCACTGCTTGAGCAACCGCGTAGACGGCGGTTAATAGAAAAACGATGGTGATACGGCGTTCGTTCTCCGCAGTGACGGCGGGTGCATGGCGATGATGCCCGTCGTGCCCATGATGGTGGTGATCATGGTCATGCACATGTTCATGTTCGCGCTCGTACGCATGAACATGCTGGTAAGGCGCCTCTTCACCGCGCCGGGCAGGAGCCGCCTCGACCGATGACGGTCGCTTGCTTGACTCGGAGTGGCGAGGAGGAGGTGTCATGGTGGCGGGGAAACTGACGGCCAGGCGAGCGGTGCTCGCCCTACGATACGCTTAAAGATAGCGCATTTCCGGCGACACCTGCCCCCAACCACGCCCACCCCTCGCAAACGCCCTTCGGTTCTCGTGGAATCGGACTTGTTATTGTGTGTCCGCCTCTATAGCGGCGCGAATACGCGGAGAGCGTCGAGTGGGAGCCTAGTCGGACAGGTAATACTCGATGGTCGAGACGACGCGCACCTGCTTGATGTGCGGGTTGCCACGATCACGGTCGGCAATCGTAAACTGACCTTGTGTTGCGGTTCGAATTTTCCCTAAAGTGCTTCCCGAGTCTTCCGCAAATTTCACGGCCACTTCACGCGCATTGCGGGTGGCTTCTTCAATCATCGCTGGCTTTACTTCATTGAGCCGGGTAAACAGATAATCAGGACGGGTGTCGTAGTCGCCGCTGAGCACGATGCCTTGGCGTCCCAATTCAGTCAGGTCGCCCAACAGTTCCCGCACCTGATCAACCTGAGTGGAATAGACGGTGAGCCGCTGCGCAGCAATAAACCGGTACTCGGCATTGCGATTGTCGCCATACCGTTCCGCCAAGCGATCGCTGATATCGGGGGGTGAGCGGGAAATTTCTTCGCGCTTGATCCCCCGCGTAGTAAGAAACTTAATGATGGCATTACTTTGCGCCTCGACCTCGTCGTAAAGCTGCACGAGGTCGTTGCTGGCCACGCTGAATTGTATCGGCCATATGACCACATCAGCTGGGTACTCTCGTTCAGAGAGCCCCTTCACGGTGACAGATCGCTCGAACTGCTTGAAGCGATCAACCGAGTCGCGCACGAAATAGCCAAGCGACGCGAATCCGGCCAGAATAAAAATGCCAAGGACTAGCGACCACAGGCGATTGACAGTAGGCATGCTTCGTTCCTTCTCGATGAAAGCATGCTCAAGCATAAGATGAACCGCACGACTTGGAAAGATTCCGATTACGTGAGGGTCGCGTCGTAATCGATGATCAGTGGCGCATGGTCAGAGAACCGTTCTTCCTTGTAAATGGAAGCTTCCCGCGCCTGGGCCGCGATCCCCGGGGTTGCGATCTGGTAGTCGATACGCCACCCAACGTTCTTCGCCCAGGCTTGACCTCGATTGCTCCACCACGTGTATTGCTCTGGACGGTCGTCCAGGCGACGAAACACGTCAACGAAACCGAACTCATCGAAAACCCGCGTCAACCATGCTCTTTCTTCGGGGAGAAAGCCTGAGTTCTTTTGGTTACTGCGCCAATTCTTGAGGTCGATCTCTTTGTGCGCGATGTTCCAGTCGCCACAAACAATGAATTCACGCCCGGTCGCCTTATGCTCGGCCATAATCTCTTGCAGCCACTCACCGAAACTATCCAGAAACCGGTACTTGGCCGCTTGCCGGTGATCGCCGCTGCTGCCCGAGGGCAAATAAGCACTGATGATGCTGATCTGCTTCCAGTCGGCGCGAATCAGTCGGCCTTCGGCGTCGAACTCTTCCACTTCGAAACCCTTGACCAGCCTTTCGCATGCTTCGCGAACGTAAAGGCCCACGCCGCTGTAGCCACGCTTTTGAGCGGAGAAAAAGTGACCGGTGTATCCGGGCGGATTATGCTGCTCCGGAGACAAGTCTGCCTCCTGGGCTTTAAGCTCTTGCAAACAAACAACGTGGGCACCGCTCGCTTCCAGCCAGGGTTGAAAGCCCTTTCGAAAAGCTGAACGAATCCCGTTAAGATTGAACGATACGATACGCAGCACAAATACGCTCCGAGGAAAACACTGCACAAACCCGGCATAACCAGCAACTCGTAAGTCTGGGGCCGAAACGGAAGTTATGCCTCCTGCAATTCTTGCGATAATGGCGGCCCCGATGATACCAACCCTGATCTCATGTCCTCCTCATCCAGTCTGAGCACTCAATTCGTTCGTTTTGCCATTGAACAAGGCGTGCTGCGATTTGGCAGCTTCATCACCAAATCGGGGCGAGACAGCCCCTACTTCTTCAATGCCGGATTGTTCAACACAGGCGCTTCCGTCAGCCGCCTGGCGACGTTCTACGCCGAAACCTTGCTTGGCAGTGGCATCGCTTTCGACATGTTGTTTGGGCCTTCGTACAAAGGCATCCCCTTGGCCACAGCGACCGCAATGGCGTTGGCAGCGCGCGGAATCGACGTTCCGTTTGCGTTCAACCGCAAGGAAGCCAAGGATCATGGTGAGGGTGGCACGCTGATCGGCGCGCCACTGAGCGGCCGTGTCGTGATTATTGATGATGTCATTACCGCCGGTACCTCGGTGCGGGAATCGGTTGCGCTGATCAGAAGTGCCGGCGCCGAGCCTGCCGCGGTCCTCATTGCGCTTGATCGGATGGAGCGCGGGGGCGACGCCCAAAACGTGACAGCGCACTCGGCGGTTCAGGACGTACAGCAAACTTACGGCATCCCGGTACTCAGCATCGCATCGCTCGAAGACGTGCTGGCCTACGCCGAAAGCGCCGACGACAGCGACATGGCCCAATATCGCCAAGCGATTGTTGACTACCGGGCGCGTTACGGCGTCGCGTAATAGCGGCAGAAAGGTGTAGAGGCGGGTCGTGCGGAGAGGCGAACCATCTTAAGCGGCTTGCCTGGCAACCATATCCATCGCCATCTCGATCGCATCCAGCAAGCTTTGTGGGTTGGCTTGACCAGTTCCAGCAAGATCGAGGGCGGTGCCATGGTCGACCGAGGTCCGTACGTAAGGTAGCCCAAGCGTAATGTTGACCCCGCGGCCGAAGCTGGCGTGCTTTAGCACTGGCAAACCTTGATCGTGATACATGGCAAGTACGGCGTCGTAGGGTGCAACGATATCCGGCACAAACAGTGTGTCGGCGGGAAACGGGCCGTGTGCGTCCACCCCATGCTGACGTGCCAGCGCCAGGGCGGGCTCAATCACGTCCAGTTCCTCGCGGCCCATCCGTCCGCCTTCACCCGCGTGCGGATTTAGGCCACACACCCCAATGCGGGGCTGTGCAAGACTAAATTGCGTACGCAACCCGTGATCCAGAACCCGCAACACCTGGAGCAGCAGCTCGACCGTAATCGCGTCTGGAACGGCGCGTAATGGAAGGTGGGTGGTTGCAAGCGCGACACGCAACCTGGCGCCCGCCAGCATCATCACGACCTTCTCGCAGCCGGCGTGCTCCTGGAAGAACTCGGTATGCCCTGAAAAGCGATGGCCCCCCTCGATAATGACCCCCTTGTGCACCGGGGCCGTTACGATGGCGTCCACCTTGCCCGTCATCGCCATATCCGCGGCGACCTCGAGCGTGCGCAGTACGTAGTCGCTATTGGCGGCGTTTAATACGCCCGCATCACTGGGTACTTTCAGAGGAACGTGATGGACCTCGACGTTGGGAAACGCGCTGAGGTCGGGCAGACCCCGCCGGGCCAACAGATCGGCATCACCAATTAACAATAACCGGGCATCGCCAAACGCCTGCTGCACAAACCAACGCGCAGCGGTGGCGGCGAGCTCCGGCCCGATCCCTGCCGGCTCACCGGTGGTGAGCGCGAGGACACACGCACGCGCCGAACGGATGGATTGGGGCACGGTGATGCTCATGATGTTGCCGAATGATCAGGCGTTCGAAGCGGCCCGCAGCGTGGCGGGCGTGGCCTTATGTTTACGGTAGTTCACGCTCGAGACGGTTGTCGACGTAAGCACGACTGCGGACGAGGCTGGTCCATTCCGTCCAAGCGGGTTCCAGCTTGCGCTGGTACAGAATTTGGCGGGCCTGCAGGCGGCGCCTTTCATCGGAAACGTCCTGGACACGCCGCTCTTCAACCAAAGCCAAGTGCCAACCAAAAACCGTGCGGAAAGGCTGGCTGACAGTGCCTGGTTCCAGCCCTACGATCACTTGCTCGAATTCGGGCACGATATCGCCCGGCGAGAGCCAGCCGATGTCCCCGCCCTGGGGCGCCGATGGATCGTCGGAGTACTGACGCGCCATGTCGGCAAAACTGACCTGGCCGCTGAGGATACGGTCGCGCATGGCCTGTAGCCGTGCTCGCGCTTGCTCATCATCGACCACCGCCGAAGTCTGCACCAAAATGTGGCGCACGCGGTGCTGGGTCACTGGCATAGGTTGGCCATCCGACCCAAAAGCAATGGGTGCAGGGCCACCCTCGCGATCCACTACTTTCAGGATATGGAATCCATTGCCACTTTGAATGACTTCACTGACCTGGCCCGCCTGCAACTGGCCCACAGCGTTGAGGAAAAGATCAGGCCACCCAGCGGCTGGGCGTACACCCATGTCGCCCCCGCGCATCGCTTCTTCGCCGTCGGAATTGGCCGCAGCCACCTGGGCGAAATCGGCCCCTTGCACGACCTGCTGACGCAACCGCTGCGCGCGTTCGCGCAGTGCCGCAATTTCAGACGGCGACGACCCCTCGGGTACTCGCACGAGAATTTGGGCCAGATGCAACACAACGCCTGTGGCGCCACCGCTCTGAGAGGCCTGTTGGGCCTGCTCGGCCAAGAATGCATCGATTTCGGCTTCGGAAACAAGAATATTGCGGTCGACCTCCAGCTCGCGCAATCGTGAGATACGGATTTGGTCGCGCAACTCTTCGCGATATTGTGCCCACGGCACGTCCGCTTCAATCTGCTGCCGCATCTGGGCAACGGTCAAGTCGTTTTGCTCGGCGATACGAGCAATAGCCATTTCCAGCTGGTCGTCGGATACCCTGATGCCGGCCCGGTCGGCTTCTTGCAATAGCGCTCTTTCGGTAATCATGCGATCGAGCACTTGGCGATCGAGAACGTCGGCAGGTGGTGCAGGAATGTTTTGCGCCGCTAACAGCGAAAGTGCGTTCTGCACTTGCGCATTCAGCTCACGCCGCGTGATCACATCGTTATTCACCACTGCCACGATGAAGTCGCCTGCTTGCGTCCCGGCCTGCGCGCCCCCGGCGCTACGGGCAGGAGCGCGGTCGGACATGGAAGCCCCGGGGGAGGCAGATGCGCCGGGTTGCGCCGACAAGCGGCTACTTTGTGCGTGAACCATAGTCACCATGCCCGCGATGAGCGCAAAGGCGAGCAATTTACGGACGCTTATTACCTGCATAACTGGGTAACTCCTGGAATGCCAGCATGAATGCCGACCCGAAATACGATTGCTCCGGCCGGACCTGCCGTTGGGGTTCGTTATTCATATCGCTCGAACGGCGTACCCGGCTCCACGGGCGGTGTCACCGGTTCATAGCCCGGAATATTACGACGTAATGTATCAAGCGGATTAGTACCAAGCCGCCCTAACCCAACTAACTCAAGCTGAAAGAATAGCGCGGTATTCGATGACTCGCTGGAGACGGCGTAGCGTTGACCCACCACCCGCGCAGTCCAGCAACATCCACCGTTGTATTCGATTCCCCCGAGCACCTGGCTAAATCGGCTGTCGTGGAGCGAGTAGTCGACCCGCGCGACCCCATACCAACGTGACGAAAAGGGCCATTGGAAGGCAAAACTGGCCTGTTCCTGGCCTTGTTGCTGGAACGAGGGGCGGCGATACCGGTAGGCGGTGTACACCGTTGCAAGGCGGGCCGCATCCCAGCGTGCACTAACGGTGGATTGCTCCACGCGGCGCTCGTCAGGGTTGAATTGGAACTGCGCGTGAGCACTGAGGTCGTCCGTTAGCGCTCCGTAAACCTCGAACAGAAAATCCGAGCGATCGCTATCACGGGGGTTATCCCCGGGCAAGCTCACACGCTGGTCGGTGAAATAAATGCGTTGGGCGGCAGAAACACGTGCCCGCTCTTCACCCGTGATGGCATCGATCCACCGTGAGGTCAGCGCCGCAGTAAGCTGATTCGCGTTAGCGATGCGGTCCCAACCACCCGAGTACAAATTCTCGGAGAACACTTGGCCGAAGCTGAAGTCGGCCAAGGCCGTGTCGTACACCGGTAGCGAATCCTGATTGCGATAGGGAACGTAAAGGTAATACAGTCGCGGCTCGAGGGTTTGCGCCATCGCGCGGTTAAACAACCGGGTATTGCGCTCGAAGATGAGTCCTGTATCGAGCGACATGATGGGAACTACGCGTGATGCGTCACGGACGTCGTATTCGGTAACCCCGTGTAATGGCGACGTCGGGTCGTAATATAGGGCGCGATTAAACCGTGTGTCGTAGCGCGAAACGTGAACGCCGGCCTTGGGCACAATAAACCACCCGGGGCGCATAACCGGATATGACACCGACGGATAAACCGTAACGCGCGAACCCCTCTCGTCGGGCAGGTTCATGGCATTGGCCAGCCACGGAGAACGCCGAAATACGGTTGCCTCGCCAGGCATCAGCAGGTCGAACCCGTTCCAGTTATAGCGCTGAGCATTAAATGTGAAGCGCGGCAAGGCGTCGTACGGCGGGGTAATGGGCGATTCGGCATCCTGTAAGGTTTGCCAGCGCGCCGGGTTCAAGTTCGCACTGAAGTATGGATTCGCCCAAGTCAGCGATACCGACTGTGGCAAGGTAACGGTCGTGGCACGATCCAGCGCCAGCGATGAAAAGTCACGGAAGTAATCGTCGTCGGAGGCCCGGCGCAAATCCCAGCCGAAGCCGAAACCGGCTGGCAGCCCTTGGCGATGCTGCAGACTGTAGTACCAGCGCTTGGTTCCACGTTCGCGATCGTTACCCATCCAGGTACCGAAAACTTCGCCGCTATAGGTGGGACGCAAATATCGGAACTCCCCACCCAGCTGCACCCCGCGCCGGGCAATGATGGAGGGGTATAAAGTCGCGTCGTAGTTGGGTGCCAGGTTGAAATAATAAGGTGTCGTGATCTGCAACCCGCTGCGGCTGGTCAGCCCAATAGTGGGCGGCAGAAACCCTGATTTGCGCTCATCCGTAATCGGGAACGATAAAACCGGTGCCCCCAGAATAGGCACCCCTTTAAAGTACAGTACGCCCCGGTACGCAAGGCCCTCGTTCTTGTCAAAGTTCAGATCGACCTGGCGCGACTTGATATACCAATCGGGTTCGGGGCACGGACACCCGGTATACGTCGCATCGTGCAAGCGCATTTGCGAACGGCTCAGGAACTCTGCCTCAGCGGCCGACCCACTGCCACCCGTGGTGGCCACGTAAAATTCCGGATCTTCAAACGAACCCGTGTCTTCATCGAGCTGCAACCGCATACGTGGGCCAGTAACGACACTGCCCTCACGCAACAGGCGCACCGACCCCTCGGCTTCCAGTACTTCGTTGCGTCGATCGTAATGAATCCGGGAACCCTTCAAGATGACATCGTTGCGTCTTACCTCAGCATCGCCGGTAAGGGTAACTGCCTCATCGGGATCGCCTTCAACCCGTTCCGAATGAGTGAATACCGGCAGTTGGTCGGGATCGAGGTTGGGATGCGTACGTAACCCCGGCGATTCCCGGAGCGTTGGGGCCTGAGTCGATACGCGTAGCGAAGACTCGGGGGCTGCCTGCGCGCCCGTGGCCCACACCAGCAACGCGGTCGTAACGACGACGAGACAGCGGAGATTGAATGGCACGGGTTCGAAAAAGAGGCTCGCTGCCGGCGACTGCCGGATAGGTTGAACGGGACCGGGGAAAGTATTATAGGCGCAGGCAGCACGGATGCCAGCATTCGTTGTAACTGCATGCTGAACAATTGTTGCTGCTTTTCCGATCCTACTTCCACAAAAGCTGTTACATGACCCCACACGCCGATCTTCGTCGCACCCAACTGCAAGAATGGTTGAAACCGCTCGCTGGCGAGTTTGGGCTGGACATTGCTAGCTTGCGCCCGGCCTCCAGCGATGCCAGCTTCCGTCGCTATTTCCGCATCGACGCTGCGGCTTCCACTCTGGTCGTCATGGATGCTCCACCACCGCATGAAGACTGCGGCCCCTTTGTGGAGATCGCACAACGTCTGCTCAATGCTGGTTTGAACGTGCCCCGGGTGCTCGCCCAAAACCAAGAGCTGGGTTTCTTACTGCTTTCCGACCTGGGGCCACACACCTATTACGATGCCTTGCAACACGCGCCCACGGCCGAAGATGTGCGCGAGTGGTACAGGAACGCTATACAGACATTGATACGTTTGCAGCAAGTCAGCATTCAGGGGCTGCCCGTTTACGATGCCGAGCGCCTGCGCAGCGAACTCGACCTTTTTCCTGAGTGGTATATCGGCGTCCACTGCAAGGCGGCCCTGACCGATCGTGAGCGCACCCAGCTCGAACGGATTTTTGCCTTGCTGGTCGCCCGCAACAGCAAACAGCCCTATGTCTTCGTACATCGTGACTACCATTCGCCCAACCTACTACTGCCGCTCCCCGATCGCCTAGACGCGCCAGGCATCATTGATTTCCAGGATGCCCTGTCCGGCCCCATTACCTATGACCTGGCCTCGCTCATCATGGACGCGCGTACTACATGGGAGGAACCGCAGCAGCTAGACTGGGGCATCCGGTATTGGGAAGCAGCCCGCAAGGCCGGCCTTCCAGTCAGTCATGACATCGCCGAGTTTCACGCCGATTGGGAATGGATGGGTCTTCAGCGCAACCTGCGCATCCTGGGCGTATTTGCGCGTTTGCACCATCGTGACGGCAAAGATCACTATCTGCAGCACATACCGCGCGTGATGGACTACGTGCGGCAAGTGGCCAGTCATTACGATGTCTTCACACCGCTGTTGCGTTTGCTCGACCGTTTACATGTGGAGCCCGACGCGAGTGCCTCGCCTGCGACTGGCGACCGATGATGCTCCTGAAGCAGCGCTGTTACTCGGTTTGGCGGAGACGTCTGCGGTGCTCTATCATCCACCCATGAAACAAATGAAAGCCATGATTCTTGCGGCCGGTAGAGGGGAGCGTATGCGCCCGCTTACCGACACCACGCCCAAACCGCTACTACCCGTGGCGGACAAACCCCTAATTGTCTGGCATCTAGAGCGCTTGGCCGCCGCAGGCTTTCGTGATGTCGTGATCAACCACGCGTGGCTGGGTCACCAGCTGGAAGCCGCACTCGGCGACGGGTCCCGCTGGGGAGTGCACATTCACTGGTCGCCCGAACCGAGTGGCGGTTTGGGAACCGCGGGCGGAATCGTCCAAGCATTGCCGTTGCTTGGCGATGCACCATTTCTGGTAGTCAATGGCGATATTTGGTGCGATTGGCAGCCCCAACACGCGTCATCGATCGCCCGCGCGTTGACTCGACACGAGGCACACGCCTGGTTACTGATGGTGGATAATCCGGCGCATCACCCCGACGGAGATTTTTGGCTGGAGCCCGCTGCGCAACAAACTGCTGCCGCTACCGTTTCCACGGCCTCGCCGAGCCTCACCGGCGCATCCGAACGACTCGCGTTCGGGCACATTACAGCCACTCCCGCCGCGCCATGCGGGGCGAGCCGACGGCTGACCTTCAGCGGTGTTGGCATTTACCGACCAGAACTTTTTGCGGGTATTGCCGCGGGCAAGCGCCTGCGGCTAGCGTCCGTGCTGACCCAAGCGATGGCGACTCAAAGCGTCATTGGATCGCATCACTCAGGCTGCTGGATCGATGTCGGAACCCCCGCACGCCTGCAACAACTGGATTCGTGGATCCGAGAACGTGCTGGTGAAGCAAAACGCGCCGGGGCGCCCCTTAGACACGGATGAGGTGTGCCCCGCCTCTTCGACGCAGCTACCCTACGCCGATACCCTCTTTGCCACCCCTTGGCTACCGTTTGCCTGGGGACCGCGCAACAACTTGCCCGGCAAAGCTTCGGTGCTTTCACCATTTTCAAAAATGGGCTCGCCCGCCACGATGGTGGCAATATACCCATCTGCACGTTGAACCAGCCGCCGGCCACCCGCCGGCAAATCGAACACCATCTCGGGAGCGTGCAACGTTAATGCGTCGAGATCGATGACATTGAGGTCGGCCTTGAATCCCTCTTTAATGACACCTCGGTCAAAAAGACCATAGGCTCTGGCGGTATCCTGGGTTTGTCGCTTGACCAGCCATTGCAGCGGTAGGCGCGGCCCGCGATTGCGATCCCGTGCCCAGTGCGTCAGCATGAAGGTTGGCATGCTGACGTCACAAATATACCCACAATGCGCGCCGCCGTCGGACAAGCTATTCAAGGTATTGTCGTGCTGCAACAAAGTGTGCAGGTGGCTGAGATCGCCGTACGAGTAATTGAAAGACGGATAGTACAAAATCGCCTTTCCCCCCTCTTCCAGCATTAAATCGTAAATAATGTGCAGGGGCTCCCGTCCCGTTGCTTTCGCCATTGCCGCAATACTGCGATTGGCTTCCGGCTCGTAATCGGGGAGCTTTCCATTTTTTAATGGGAAAATCTTGTGGAAGCTACTGAACAGGGTTGTAGCGCGCCGATCAAGCAAACCTGCCTCATCATCCAGAATGCGTTGGCGCACCTGTGGGTCGCGAAGCTTCTGAATTTTTTCTTCGATCGGTAAATCTGCCAATTGCTGATATGAAGGGTGCGAAATAAACGGATGAAGGGTGCTTTGCCAAGAGAACAAAATGCCTAAAGGACGTCCGCTAATACCTCCGTACAAAGGCACCCCGGATGCTTTAGCGCTGTCGAGTGCACTTAGCGCCGCCCGCCAAACTTCCGGCGCATCGTCGGTTTGCTGCAAGTTGAAAAGTACGGGGAGCTGATTATGCTTGGCCAATGCACGCAGCCACGGTAACTCTTGCTCTAACGTAGGATGATTAGTTGTCATCTGGAACACACCGTGCCCAACTTCCCCCAAAACGGTGCCCAGTGACATCACTTCGTCTTCGGTCGCAAAGGTACCCGGCGGATACTTGCGTTCGTCGTACTTGTGAAGAAAGGTGCGTCCCGTAGAGAACCCCATCGCACCCGCCTTGAGCGCTTCCCGGACAATTTCGCGCATGGCCAACAAATCGGCAGGAGAAGCTTCATCGTGATGGATGGCGCGATCCTCCATAACATAGGCCCGTACTGCCGAATGCGGAATTTGTGCACCGATATCGAGCGCTTTAGGCCGCCGGTCGAGCGCATCCAGATACTCAGGAAAGGTTTCCCACTCCCACTCGATACCTTCCGACAGTACGGTTCCAGGAATGTCTTCTACGCCCTCCATCACCTTGATTAGCCACTCACGACGCTCGGGCTTTACCGGGGCGAAACCCACGCCGCAGTTCCCAATGATGGCCGTGGTGACGCCATGCCATGTAGACGGCGCCAGGTAGGGATCCCAGGTGGCCTGGCCATCGTAGTGGGTATGCACGTCGACCCACCCCGGGGTAACGATGCACCCGTCGGCCTTGATCTCGCGGCGTGCCGTACCCAGCCCCCGTCCAATTGCGCAAATTCGACCATCGCTGATTGCGACGTCAGCAGTAAAAGGCGCGGTGCCAGAACCGTCAATTACTGTTCCACCGCGAATAATCAGGTCATACATCGTACATCCCCGAACAATATATACAGCCAATATGAACCGAAGAACGAGCAGCTGTGCTTGAGGGCGGGCGTTGCTTGCCTGGCAAAGCGCCCACCTGACCCTATTGCAGTGTGATGCCCGCCTCGCGAATAACCTCACCCCAGCGTTCGTAATCCCGCTTTACAATCGCGGCAAACTCCGTCGGGCCAGCGCCGCTGATCTCATTGCCTTGCGATTGGACCATTCTGACGATTTCTTCACTTTGAAGCGCCTCTTGGAAGGCCGCGGCAATTTTCTCGGCAAGTTCTGGATCCATGTTGCCGGGGCCAAAAATGCCCTGCCACCCGACGATGTTCAGACCCGGAATACCCTGCTCTTCCAGCGTTGGAAGATCGGGTAAAACAGCCAGACGCTTGTCGGTCGCAGGCCCCAGTAGCTTCACTTTGCCAGCGCGGCCATTTTCTACCGCCGTTGCAGTGCCATCGAAGTAAACCTGCACGTCGCCCGCTAAAAGCCCAACAATGGCGTCTGCCGTGCCTTTATACGGAATGTGCACGATATCGATGCCCGTGCGCATTTTTAGTAATTCGCCATTCAGGTGCGAAGTAGACCCCGTACTATACGAACCAAAATTCAACTTACCCGGATTTTGCTTGGCATACTCGATCATTTCCTGGGTGGTGTTGAAAGGCGTGTCGTTGTTCGCTACTAAAACCGTGGCCGAACGAACGGCTTGAACAATAGGCGTAAAGTCTTTGAAGGGGTCGTACGGGAGCTCTTTATACAGATGCGGATTCTGCGTGTGCGTTACGACAATGGTGTACAGCAAGGTGTGGCCATCAGCCGGTGCACGGGCCACATGTTGCGCGCCGATAATCGTTCCACCACCCGGCCGGTTATCAACAATGATGTTCGCCCCCGTTTTCTCTACAACTTTATGCACCAATGCTCTTGCCAACGTGTCAGACCCGGAACCTGCTGGAAAGGGCACCACAAGGGTCACCGCCCGGTTGGACTTGGGCCACACCACTTCGGCGTCAGCAAATTTGGCATAAATAGTTAGCGTTCCAGCGACAACGGCTAAGCTGATGCCGTGCACTGCGCGTAGGATTGCGCTTTTGAACATGTCTCTACTCCTCGTTGTTTTGCTGCATTCTTCTATTGCAAACGGGGCAAGATAAATGTTTGCTTGCGTACATGCTTGTTATGTTCGCAGCTTATCGTTACCAGGCGGCTAAAGGTCTTTGCATCCCTTCCTCCCATCGCGCCAACCCGCGAATGTTCACTATAGGATTGCCGCACGCAAGAATCCAATGCATAATTTTCGGCCATGGTGATGAGATAAACTCATAATGATCAGCCTGCGCAGCTTGCGTCACTTTGCGACGCTCGTCGAGGAAGGTAATTACACGCGCGCAGCCGAACAATTGCATCTTACGCAGTCGGCCTTGAGTCGCAGCATCCAGAGCCTCGAACAAACGCTCGGTTTGCAGCTTCTCGACCGTACCCCTAATGGCGTCGTCTTAAGCAGCGCTGGCCAAGAACTACACGCCTATGCCATCCGCATCCTGCGCGACGCATCCGCCATGCAGCGCGAAGCGGAGCTGCTGCGCGGGTACGATACGGGAAAAGTCAGTTTCGGGATTGGCGTGTTTCCCGCTGCTGGATTGCTTTCACCATTACTGACCCGGCTGGCCACGCGCTATCCGAGAATGCGGGTTCACGTGGAGATCGAAAGCTGGCAACGGCTTTTAGACAAGCTTGATCGAGACCGGCTCGATTTTGTGATGGCGGTTACGTCAAGCTTGCCGCCCTCGGCGCGCTATCGGGTGCGTAAGTTGCCGACGCAATCGTTCGGGCTCTTTGTACGCCAACACCACCCCCTGTTAGGACTGACGCGAAGCAAACTGAAGGCCGCGCTGGCCAAGTACGGGCTGGTGACAACTGACCTGCCACCCCGGGCACGCAAACAACTGGCCACGATCTACCAGCTCGATCATGTTGACGAACTGCCTATCACACTGGAGTGTGACAGTGTAGAAGCGCTTCGCAACGTAGCACTCTCTACCGACACCGTGCTGTTTGCCACACAAGAGGCGGTGCAACGTGACATCGACGATGGCAAGCTGCACCGCCTTCCGATAAGCTACTTCACTGGCACCGAGTCTAATTGCAGCATCGTGTATAAAGCGCACCGTACGCTTACGCCTGCAGCCGAAACTGTCATTGCAACGATTATCGATTTGCTTGCATCCCAGCCTGCGCCTGCACACACGTGACCGCCACCACACGATAAATGTCGTCAACGCTACAACCACGCGACAAATCGTTCGCCGGTTTATTCAAACCCTGCAATATAGGGCCAATTGCAATCGCGCCAGCCAGCCGTTCTGCAAGTTTGTAGCCAATGTTGCCCGCATTCAAGTCGGGAAATATAAGTACATTTGCCCTGCCTTGCACACGCGAGCGGGGAAGCTTGCGAGCGGCCACTTCCGGCACGATCGCCGCGTCGAGCTGTACTTCCTCGTCAATCGCCAGGCTTGGCCAGATCGACCGCACGCGTCTGGCGGCCTGCCTGACCTTTTCCACCGCCGGATGATTCGCGCTACCTTGTGTGGAAAACGACAGCATCGCGACTCGCGGCGGCTCATCCAGAAGCTGCTCGGCACTTCGGGCGGCCGCCAACGCAATGTGGGCGAGTGCGTGCTCGTCAGGTTCAACAACCAACCCGCAATCGGAAAATACGACGCCCCCTTGGATGGGGTGCCATGGTTGGTTGAAAACCATCAAGAAAAAACTTGACACTTGGAACACGCCCGGAGCCCGACCCACAATGCGCAGAGCACTGCGTACCACTTGTCGGGTGGTATACACGGCACCGGCCACCGATCCGTCGCAATGGCCGAAATGAACCATTAAATTTGCCATGAATAATGGGTTGTTGACGGTTTCTCGGGCCCGCGCGCGTGTCATACCCCGTGTGGCCCGTGACGCGTATAGCTCGTCGGCAAGCGATTCGGCAAGCGGTGAAGTGCGAGGATCGATGACGTTAATAAGGTGAAGGTTGAGTGCATGGTTGCGGGCACAACGGGCGATTAATGTTTCATTGCCGATGAGACTGATCTGCGCGATGCCGTCCGACGCGGCACGTACGGCCGCGCGCAGAATGCGCTCATCTTCACCTTCACATAGGACAATATGCGCCGGCTGCTGTTGAGCCCGCTCAACAATGCGAGTCAGGACATCCATGACAGAGGCTCACGCCTAAACGTAATGCTTGTACTTCTCCAGGAAACGCACCGGAGCTGACAGCGCATCGCGGCGGAACGGATCGCCCAGTTCGCGCGTACACATGATTTCGATGATGCAGGTCTTACCCGCGTTCATTTGCATGTCGATCGCGTGCCGCAGCGCGGGGCCCACGTTTTCCAGACGATCCACGGTCACACCTTCGGCACCCATTGCACGTGCCACCTCGGCAAACGAAGGGTTCTTCAGGTCGCCAGCGACGAAGCGCCGGTTGTAGAACTCGACCTGATTCTTCTTTTCTGCCCCCCACTGACGGTTATTGAATACCACCGCCGTGACGGGAATGTTTCCCCGCACGCTAGTTAACGTTTCCATCATGCTCATAGCCCAAGCACCATCTCCCGCGTAGGCGATTGCCGGCCGATGAGGGGCCGCCAACTTTGCCCCAATGATGGTTGGGAAGGCATAACCGCAGTTCCCGTATGACATCGCCGCCAACATGCTGCGGGGCTTTTCAAACCTTAGATAGCTATTGGCGACCGAATTGATGTTACCGATATCGGTGGCGACCATAACGTCCTCTGGCATGGCCTTTTCCAGCTCACGCAACACTTGCCGCGGATGCAGATAATGCCCGCCCGACGGTGTGGGGTTGTTTTTGTCCTGTTGAATCACCTCGAGGCTAAACGGGTCACGCTCATGGGTCCACTCATCAAGTTCGCGCTCCCACGCCGCCTTTTCGCTAGCCACCTGCCGAAGTCGTTCGTCTTTGGTGCGATCGCATAACAGTTCACGCTGCTCCAAACGCTCGTACAGCGCCATTGCGGTTGCCTTCGCGTCGCCACAGATCCCGACCGCAATCTTCTTCACGAGGCCCAACATTTTATGGTCGGCATCCACCTGAATGATTTTGGCGTCTTTAGGCCAGTAATCGAGCCCGTACTGCGGCAGCGTTCCGAAGGGCCCTAGCCGGGTACCCAGGGCAAGGACGACATCGGCTTGGGAGATCAGCTTCATCGCCGCTTTGGAACCCTGATAGCCCAACGGGCCGCACCACAAGGGGTGGCTGGCCGGAAATGAATCATTGTGCAAGTAGCTGTTGACGACGGGAGCGCCCAGGCGTTCAGCCAACGCCTTGCATGCTTCGACAGCATCGCCCATGACCACGCCGCCGCCTGAAATAATCACGGGAAACTTGGCGCGGGCCAGCAACTCAGCCGCTTCATTAAGGCTCTCTTCGCCGCCCGGGCCCCGCTGCACGCGAATTGGGCGAGGAATTTCCGTAACGATTTCCCCGTAGAAGTAATCGCGCGGGATATTGAGCTGGGTGGGACCCATTTCACTCATGGCGCGATCAAAGCACCGAGCCGTGAACTCGGCCATTCGCGCCGGATGGGTGACATGCCCTTGATACTTGGTGAACTCCTGGAACATCGGCAGCTGATTGGCCTCTTGAAAACCGCCCAGTCCGATCATGTTGGTGCCAATTTCCGGCGTGACGATAACCACGGGACTATGTGCCCAATAGGCCGCAGCAATAGCCGTGACGCAATTACTGATGCCCGGGCCGTTTTGCCCTATGACCACCCCATGTCGACCTGATACGCGCGAATACCCGTCAGCCATGTGCGCCGCACCCTGTTCGTGCACGACCGAGACAAAGCGGATGCCCGCTGGCGCGAAGATATCCATGGCGTCCATAAAGGCGGAGCCCATGATGCCAAAGATGTCCGTCACTCCGTTGGCCACGAGCGTTTCTACAAAGGCTTCAGACGGAGTCATGCGGGTTGCACCCTGAGTAACCCTGCGGGTGTCGTGCGATGTTTGCGTCACAGCGTGTCTCCTCAATATAAAGAAACCAGAAGTTCTGGATTTGTTGATTCCCTTCTATTAAGCGATGAAAATCCAAAATCGTCAACTCGTATTCCGAGTTTAGAAACGAGTCGTCTCGTTTTAGGTGCACCTTTTAGGTGAGCGCAGAAGGCAGTGATAATGACGTGCACCCTGAATCCTTCGGGTGCAAGAAACGATAGGGATTCGAATCCTGGCCCTGCTTCGGAATTTTTGGGTCAAGGTGGGGCCGCCATGAACGACACGAACGTCGCCCACAATGGAAGTCTCGGCCGCTTGGTTCCCGGCATTGGGGCATGGCCCAAACGACCGTCGCGGATAAGGGCAACGCTCGGACCGTCTCGGATTAAGGCAAGCGCTCACGCCATGTGCGTAATGAGCCGCATGGTGAGGCGCGTTAAACCGGCAGACTTGAGAGAGGGGCGCACGAGTGATGCGAGTTAGACCCGCAGTACACCGCACGAAGAGCAGCGGGGCCGCGCCGTGCTAAGGGATTAGAAGCTGCGCTTAGCGTGATAGGTATTCTTGTTTACGGGGAGACAACCGTCGTCTTACGCTGATGGGTTCTGCTGTTGAGACAAGCTTCCTGAATACTGGCCAGAGCTTCTGCAGCCCGTTGAAGCGCAGGCAAGCAAGTTAACGCTTTCTCCGCGGTCATGCGCATCACGGGCGCTTGAATCGCTACCCCCAGGTTGGACTTGCCGTTACTCGTTGGCACCAGCACGGCGATACAAAAGAGCCCGGGTAGAAATTCCTCGTTATCAAACGCATATCCATGTTCCCGCACGCGCTGCAGCTCTGCTTCCAGCGTGTCGACGTCGGTGATGGTATTGGGCGTGTAGCGCTTTAGCGGCACATACCCAAGAAGTCGGCGCCGCTGACTCGGGCTGAGCTGGGCCAGGAACAACTTGCCACTGGCAGAACAATGCGACGGCACGCGTGAGCCCGGATGCAAGTAGAACCGCAGCGGTTCGGCTGTTTCCACCCGGTCCAGGTACAAAACTTCGTGTCCAGACAGCGCAGTAATGTTGCAAGTTTCGCCAACCTCTTCACACAACTGCCGCAGCACCGCGTGGCGCGCACCGTACAGCGTGTCGTTCAGCAAAACGTTTTCGGCAATACGGCGCAATCGTGCACCGGTTTCATAATGACGTCCATCGGGACCGCGCTGCAACATGCCGCTACTTTCAAGCTGCTGCAACATGCGATGGAGGGTAGGCTTGGGAATAGCGGTTTCTTCGACAAGATCCTGCAAGGAAAAGGATCGTTCTTGCGCCGCGATGACCTCCAAAAGGTCCAATAAGCGCATGGCCGGCGTCGCAGTGCCGCCTCTAGCACTCGCCTCCACACGACGAGCGGGTGTACTGTCCCTTTTATCTTCCATACCGGATCTTAAGATTCAAGACACAATGTCTCGTATTTTCTGGAAACCCATTCTAGCGCACTTGATGTCACCCACATGATTCGTCGCGCGGCCATGTGTCGAGCGTGCTAATACGGCGGCGAAGGGGTCATGCATGGCACACAGTCGAGTGGTGACGGTGGCTTGCCCATGTCTGCATTTCACGCTCAGCGGGTTGTCAAAACAGAGTGAAAGGTTTCACACGCGAGGCAGAATGCCGGGCGGCCACTACGGTGTTAGGGCTCGCGCCATCATCGCGAGAGTGACGGACTTGATGCTGAGGTAACCTGCGCGCGAGACCGCTCGGCTGGATGCTAGCAAGGCTTCCCGGCCCAATCGTTTTGTGTTTTTATCCGACCGTACCTTAATGTCTTAGGTGTCCGCTCATTGGGGCGATCGCGCCGCCCATGCCGGGATTTCCCCGGCAT
The DNA here is from genome assembly GCA_964569785.1 of uncultured Pigmentiphaga sp. Lineage (GTDB taxonomy): Bacteria > Pseudomonadota > Gammaproteobacteria > Burkholderiales > Burkholderiaceae_B > Verticiella. The sequence continues at coordinate 31,986 of CAZMVM010000009.1, forward strand.
GACGTTTTTCGACAGTGTTTAAGCAGCAGCCAGCGCTTGGTCGAGATCGGCAATTAGATCATCGATGTGCTCAATACCCACCGACAGACGCACCATGTCAGTAGACACGCCAGCCTTTTTCAATTCGTCGTCGTTAAGCTGGCGATGCGTCGTGGAAGCAGGGTGAGTAGCAAGCGACTTGGCATCACCAATGTTCACCAAACGTGTGAACAACTTGAAGGCATCGAGCACGCGTGCGCCCGCTTCGCGTCCGCCGTCTTTGATACCAAAGGACAGAATCCCCGAGGCCTTGCCGCCCAAATAGCGCTGCACCAACGCATGGTCGGGATGATCCGGCAAGCCGGCATAGTTCACCCAGCCGACCTTGGGATGCTGGCTCAGGTACTCCGCGATTGCCTGGGCATTCTCGCAGATACGGTCCATACGCAGGGGCAAGGTCTCGATGCCCTGCAGGATAAGGAAGGCGTTAAAAGGCGAGAGCGCAGCACCCATATTGCGCAGCGGCACGACCCGCGCCCGGCCGATATAAGCGGCCTCGCCCAGGGCTTCGGTATAAACCACGCCGTGGTATGACACATCGGGCTCGGTCAGGCGGCGGAAGCGCTCTTTGTGCTCGGCCCACGGAAACTTGCCACTATCAACAATGGCGCCCGCAATGGTTGTTCCATGGCCGCCCATGTATTTGGTCAGCGAATGCACGACGATGTCGGCGCCATGCTCGAACGGACGGCACAAATAGGGGCTGGGCACGGTGTTATCCACGATCAATGGCACACCATGCGCGTGCGCGATGTCTGCCAGCGCCTTGATATCGGTCACATTCCCCAAAGGGTTGCCGACCGACTCGCAGAAAATCGCTTTGGTCCGATCATCGATAAGCGCGGCGTACGAGTCGTAGTTAGCGGGATCGGCAAACCGGGTTTCGATGCCCATTTGCGGCAGCGTATGCGCAAACAGGTTATAGGTTCCACCGTACAACGCGCTCGACGAAATGATGTTGTCCCCAGCCTCAGCGATGGTCTGAATGGCGGAGGTGATGGCCGACATACCAGAAGCCAGACCCAGCGCACCAATTCCGCCCTCAAGTGCCGCCACGCGTTTTTCCAGCACATCCGTGGTGGGGTTCATGATGCGCGTATAGATATTGCCCGGTACCTTCAAGTCGAACAGGTCCGCCCCGTGCTGGGCGCTGTCGAACGAATAAGCCACCGTTTGATAGAGGGGAACCGCGACCGAATGCGTGGTGGGCTCGGGCGAGTATCCCGCATGGACAGCCAATGTCTCTAATTTCATAAGAGGTCTCCAAGATTGCCCCGCACGCGTAGCGGGCAAAGGCGTGATTATGGCCTAACCCTCAGCCCCTGTGCGGTATGAGCTCATAACGACAAGGTCTAAGGGAGGTGGGTGGGAAACAAAAGCTGGAAGTGTAGCCAACTCGCGGGGCTCTCACCCGCACCGTATAGCTTGCACGTTCTTCCCAAGCCCCTGTGTAAAGAACAACTTCACGAATGAACGTGACGCCGGCATCTTCTTGACTCGCTTTTCTGGCCCCTTCAGCGGCTGTCACCATGTATTCTGTTGGCGTGCATGTTACGCTGACTGCCTAAAACCGTCTGCATTCGATTATGGCTATTCCTGCACAAGATCCCTCACCATTTATTGCCCGACGCCGACGCGTGCTCGAGAGCATGCACGCTCTGGGCGGGGGCATCGCCATCTTGCCTACCGCTCCCGAGCGCCGACGCAACCGGGATGCCGAATATCCCTATCGTCACGATAGCGATTTTTATTATCTGACGGGGTTTCCCGAGCCAGAAAGCTGGCTCGTCTTGATTGCGGGCCAAACCAACAAAGCGATCCTGTTTTGCCGGCCGAAGAACCTCGAGCGTGAAATCTGGGACGGCTACCGCTTCGGCCCCGATGCAGCGGCCGACCATTTTGGCTTCGACGAGGCCTATTGCGTCGACGAGATCGATCGACGCCTGCCCGAGCTCTTGCTCGACCAGCCCGCCTTGTTTGCCCCGTTGAGTGCAAGTCGCTATGTGGATAGCAGCTTGCGTAAGTGGGTCGACGCGGCACGGCAAAAGGCCCGCGCGGGACACTCAGTACCGCGCACCCAGCATGATCTTGGCGCCATGCTCGCCGAGATGCGTCTCATCAAGGACGAAACCGAGATCGCGCTGATCCGCCGCGCATGCGAAATTTCCGCCGCTGGACACCTCCGTGCCATGCGAGCCGCCCGCCCTGGCATGCACGAGTACGAAATCGAAGCCGAACTGTTGTACGAGTTCCGGCGCCACGGCGCCCAGTCGGTTGCCTACAATTCTATTGTGGCTGCGGGCGCGAACGCGTGTGTCCTTCACTACCGGGCCGGTGATACGGTCATGGAGGACGGCGAGCTGCTTTTGATCGATGCCGGTTGCGAGTATGACAGCTACGCCGGTGACATCACGCGCACCTTCCCCGTGAATGGTCGCTACAGCGGGCCGCAACGCGCCCTTTATGACCTCACAGTCGCCGCTCAACAGGCGGCTATTGAACTTACCCGTCCTGGACGCCGCTGGAACGAACCGCACGAAGCGGCCGTTCGCGTACTCGTACAGGGCATGATCGATGAAAAACTGCTTACCGGAACGGTTGACGGCATCATCGAGTCCGGCGCGTACACACGCTTTTATATGCACCGTACGGGTCACTGGTTGGGCCTGGATGTTCACGATGTCGGCGATTATCGCGAAGCGTCCGCAGCTCAGGAGCGCGCGTGGCGTCAGCTTGAACCGGGCATGACGCTTACCATTGAGCCCGGCATTTATGTGCGCCGTGCCGACGACGTGCCGGAAGCTTTCTGGGATATCGGCATCCGTACCGAGGACGATGCCCTGGTGACTGCCGACGGGTGCTGTTGACCCGTGCGGTGCCGGTCGCGGCCGACGAAATCGAAGCCATCATGCGTGACGTCCGCCGTTAATCTCATAACGCCCCGGCCCTCCGGGGCAAACCTGCTAGCCCTGACCCTACAAATAGGGCAATCACACGGCGAGCGATACAGAACGCTTCGCTCGGCCGTTTGCAACCCCCGCATCGCATTGGGGTACACCCTTCGCTCACCCCTCCTGCCATCGCTGCAGAGCTTGGGCGGCGCAGGTATACCGCTCATTGATACCGGCTTGCAGATCGCCCCCGAGTCCTCTGTGAGACATAACGACCGCCAGTGTGCTGAGACCTTCTTCAAGGATTCAGCCATAATTGTCAAGGTATGAATGAAGCCGACATCACCATACTGGGGGGCGGGCCCACGGGCAGCGCCCTGGCCCTGCTGCTTGCACGCCACGCGCCAGATCCGGCGCGCATTGTGCTCTGTCACTCCGGGCGCGCTTCGCCTACGTCGCCGCACGCACATCACGACTCAGCCTTGCCGGTTGACAGCCGTGCAGCCAGCGAGGACACGGAATCGCCACCCGACCCCCGCGTCATCGCGCTCAATCATGGCAGCAGGCTTCTGCTTGAGCGCATCGGCGCCTGGCCAGAAGGCGGGGCGCCAATTCGTACCATCCATGTATCGCAAGCAGGTCGTCTGGGCCGAACCTTGATACAACATAACGATTTCCAGGTGCCTGAACTTGGAACCGTACACCGCTACCCGATATTGCAGGACACCTTATTAAGAGCTGCTGAAGCCTCGGGCGTGACGCTACGATCCGGCGTTGCCTACATTCAACGCGAAGCGGCAAACGCGACCTGGATAGAGCAAAGCGGCACCCGATGGGCCTCGCGTCTGGTTGTGCAGGCCGAAGGCGACCCAGCCCGCCATGCTGAGGCGCGCGTCGTGCAGCGCCAATACAACCAGCACGCCATTCTTGCGGTGGTGCAGGCTTCCCAGCCAGCGCCCGCCGTGGCGTGGGAACGCTTTACCCGCCAAGGCCCCTTGGCCCTACTGCCTCTCGCGCAAGAATCAACAGTCGCAACCCCTGGGCTTTATGCACTGGTTTGGTGCTGTCACCCGCGCCAGGCAGGGATATTGGCGGGTTTGCCGAACGACGCATTTTCACAAGCCCTCAATGAAGCGTTTGGAATGCGTATGGGCCGCCTGAAGGTGGTCAGCCCACGCCATATTGCTCCGCTGGAGATGCGTTGGCGCCGAAACATCGTCGCTCCGCGCCGGGTGGTTATAGGTAATGCCGCACAAACCTTGCATCCGGTAGCAGGGCAAGGGCTGAACCTGGGTCTGCGAGACGCGGACCAGTTAGCGGCTACATTGATCCCCTGGCTTCACCAAAGTGATCAGCCGGTCGGCCCGTGGTTGCGCCGATTCCATCAAGCACGACGTCCTGATCGTTACCTCACAGCATCGATTACCGATTTTCTGCCGCGCGTATTCGCAACGCGGCAACCGGTGATAGAGCATGCGGCTGGCAGCGCCCTGTTGTTACTAGATCTCATCCCTGCCCTGCAGCGCCCCCTGGCTCGACAGCTGATGTGGGGGTGGCGGGCGTAGGACACGCCGTTCGTGCCGGCAGGCGATGCTTGTTTGACCGGCAGAAGGTGTAGTCCGGACTACACCACTTGGGGCTGGATAACGCCTAGCGGTGATCTTGGGAACTCGCCGCCCCCCGGAATGTGCTGAAACTCTTGCGCCACGACTGAGCGCAGCCAGGTTACGGCCGGATCATCGTGCACCGCGCGATGCCAAAACTGGCGTACCTCGCACTCTCGCATCTGAAAGGGCAAGGGCCAGCTACTCAAGCTTCCATCAAGGCAGTAAATGTGCGCCAGAACATCCGGAACGAGGGTAATCAAATCTGACTCGCGCAGTAGCAAGGGTGTGCCCGACGCGTGTCCCATCTCTACCTTGACCTGTCGCCGCAAGCCCAAACGCCGCAGTTCGGGTTCGATCAGCCCTTCCAGATTGCTGAGAGTAGCTACCACCGCGTACGACAGTTGGGTGAACGTCTCGAGGGTTAAACCCTCTCGAGTCAGCACCGGGTGATCACTTCGTGCGACACACACCAGCGGCCGAGAAAATAACCGTTGCTGAAACAACGAGCTTTGCGCAAACTGCGGGAAGTAGCCGATGGCGAGGTCTGCCCGCCCTTCTTCCAGGACCTTTACACACTCGTGAGCAGGCGGAAAGATGAACCTAAACTGCGCCCGTGGAGCGAGCTTTAGCAGTTTCATCAGTACTCGGTGAGTGACCAACATTTGCCCGAGCTCGCCACCGATAATGGTGAATGTTCTCTCGGTGGTCGCTGGATCAAACACGGACCGCTGAAGCAACTGCGATTGGATCTGACGCAAGATCTCACCCAGCGGCTGTTCAAGCTCGGCAGCCAGCGAAGTGGGCTTCACGCCTTTGCCCTGCTTTACGAACAACTCATCCTGAAACACGGTACGCAGCCGCTTGAGTGCGCTGCTCACGGTGGGCTGGCTCATGCCCAGCCGGCTTGCTGCTCCGGTGACGCTTCTTTCTTTTAATAACGCGTCTAGAACTAGCAGAAGATTCAAATTGAATTGACGAAGATCCATGATGTCACCGCGCGAATACCACAGATTACCAAACCCGGCGTCTCTGTGGCCCATGCGCGAGAGTCTCAGGAAGGCGTGCACGACTGGCGCCTAAGGTACCCGCCCTGTTACCACTTAATCTTCTGCTAGAAAAACTTGCTAGAGGCGAGGTGGATCGCCCTGAACGGTCACCCGGGTCAGGTATCGGTCTTTACCTGCGTAGTCCGGTACTGCACGGTGCATGGTGGCGCGGTTATCCCATACCAGCACCTGATTCTTCTTCCACCGAATCCGGCAAGTGTTGTCGAACTTGCTGGCATGTTCCCATAGGTAGGTCATCAATGGCCGACTCTCTTCCTCGGTCATGCCGTTGAATCGTTGGGCATAGACACGGTTAATAAATAAATGCTTGCGCCCGGTTCGCGCGTGCGTACACACGAGGGGATGCACAACCTCTTTGTCGCCCTCACGGACATCAAGATCAGTGCGTGCGCCGTCCGCGCTGAAACGGCGGTTCTGCGCCAAATATGCCGATCCAAAAATACGGGTGGCGCTATGCACGACCTCAAGCTGGTCAACAATTTCACGCAACTTGTCGGATAAGGCTTCATAGGCCGTGTACATACTAAGAAAGCCTGTATCGCCACCCACATCGGGCACATCAATACTGCGCATAACCACTGCAGCTGGCGGACACTCCAGGTAGGTACTATCGGCATGCCAGTTTTCGCCAATCACCCGCCCGGTATCGGCGGCTCGACGCCGAATGATTTGCACATCCGGATAGCCCTCGACAGAGTGCAGCTGAGGAACCGGGGCCACTGGACCGAAGCGACGTGCGAAGTCGATATGCTGTTGATGCGAAATATTTTGATCTGGAAAGTAGATCACCAAATAGTCGGCATAGGCCCGTTCTATTTCCGCCCAAACCGCCTCATCGATGGGTTCGCGCAGATCGACACCGACAATCTCCGCGCCCAGCACTCCGGTTAAAGGTTTCACTTCAATGTGACGATACGCGCCGTGCTCAGCACTGCCTTCGTACCGCACTGCACCTTCTTCTAATATTTTCATGCCTGGTCTCAAACAAAGGTCGCCAGATCTAGGGCGACTTCGAACAAACACCGCTCGGTGAACGCCCTTTTCGGGGTTAATCCACGACGGCGGTCGGCCTTGCTCCCGGGGCAGCGGGCAGTTCCCGTGACGCCCTTCCGGATTCTTGCGCCAGTTTAGACTCTACCAGTCGACGCGTCGCAACAACGGCACGATCGGCGGCAAAGTTCAGCAGCCGGCGCTCTGGCGGTGCCGTGAGGATACGCGCTTGCTGCGCCTCGATCATGGCACAGTCTTCATCAAATGCGATTTTGGTCACTTCGTAAAGGTAATTCGACACGTCCTCGTCATCCAGTGCCTGGTGCCGGGTAACCGACCAAAAATAGTGTGAAGTAGTATCGGTTTCCGGGGTGACGGCATTGAGCACAACATGATTGGGTGAGCGCATCTGATCGAGGTTGTCTTCCGGGGGCTCGGCACCCAGCACCACGGCGATGAAGGCAGGGGCGGAGAATTCGGATGTTTGGAAACGATCCATGTATTGGTTGTCGCTAAGCTTGCGCACCGCCCGCACAAACAGGGTAGGCGGAAGATTGCGCATCACTCGCGAGGTGTACACCGCATTCTCCGAGATCGTCACTTCTACTGGAAACTCCGTCCAGGAGCTCCCCGCTATTCGGCCCAACGTGTTCTTGTGGACGTAAGTCAGATGCGTTAAATCGTTGAGGTTGTCGATGAGGAGCATGTAATTCCCTTTTACGTGGTGATAGCCTAGAACTTCTTTCCAGCCCTCACCCGTGTATTGCCCCCAATTAGGCAGCAGCGATGGGTCGGCCTCTTCGGGCTTGCCCAGCCACATAAATACGTAAGAAAACCTTTCTATCGTGGCGTATGCTTGACACGTGTAGTACGCGAGACCGCTTTGTGGCGTAGCGGGCTGGCAGGGAATATGCACACATTTTCCGTCGCCATTGAACAAAGCGCCATGATATCCACATTCCAGTTTGCCATCTTTTACCGCACCAAGACTTAAGGGTGCCAT
>CAZMVM010000010.1:0-39507 GCA_964569785.1 uncultured Pigmentiphaga sp.
ATCGTGCTGTCACTGATCGCCGTGATCTATATCGGTCTGGTGGCCATCGTCCAAGACGACATGAAGAAGTTGGTCGCGTATTCATCCGTGGCCCACATGGGTTTTGTCACCCTGGGTTTCTTCATCTTCAATACCGCAGGGATCGAAGGTGCCATTGTGCAGATGATTTCTCATGGTTTCGTATCAGGGGCCATGTTCTTCTGCATCGGCGTTCTGTACGACCGGCTGCATACGCGCAATATCGCTGACTACGGTGGCGTGATCAACGTGATGCCGCGCTTCACCACGTTTGCTGTGTTGTTCGCGATGGCCAACAGCGGCTTGCCGGCGACCAGCGGATTCGTGGGTGAATTCATGGTCATTATGGGCGCCGTCCAATACAACTTCTGGATTGGTCTGCTGACTGCGACCTCTCTCATACTTGCAGCAGCCTACTCGTTGTGGATGGTCAAGCGGGTTTACTTCGGCGAGGTTGCCAATGAGAACGTACGTTCCATGAGCGACATCAACACACGCGAGTTCGCCATCCTGGGTTTGTTGGCGATCGCGGTGCTGTATATGGGCATTTATCCGAAGCCCTTCACCGATGTCATGCACGTATCGGTGCAGGCGTTGATCGACCATATTTCGGTGTCGAAACTATAGACCGGCCCATGCCCGCTTTCGGGGCGGTGCCCCGCGCCGCCACCGGCAGATAATTGATCGTGTATCCCACTATGCAACATTCGAACTTCAACTTCGCCCTGGCAGCGCCGGAAATCGTTCTGCTGATACTGGCCTGCGGCGTCCTTATCCTGGATGCGTTCATCAAGGGAAGCGGTCGCGCGCTCACGTATCGGCTGACCCAGTTCACATTGGCCGTACTGCTGGTGATCAGCGGTATGCAATGGGCTAATGGTGTCAGTGGCGCCACCTTTCACGGCATGTACGTCGTCGACGATCTCGCTCATTTGCTGAAGATGTGCGTCTATGTCGCGAACATGGTCACGCTCGCCTATGCACAGGGATACGTGCAGCCGCGCGATATGACGACCCGTGGCGGCGAGTTGTATGTGCTTACATTGCTCTCGACACTGGGTCAGATGGTGATGGTCTCCGCCGGTAACCTGATCACCATTTACCTTGGCCTCGAGCTGATGTCGCTGGCGATCTACGCCTTGGTCGCCTTGCGGCGTGAACATATCAGGGCCGTTGAAGCGGCGATGAAGTACTTTGTGCTGGGATCGCTTGCATCGGGATTTCTGCTGTATGGCATGTCAATGTTGTACGGCGCGACCGGATCACTCGACTTGGCGACGATTGCCGTCGAACTGTTGCCAGGAGGGGCCGCGGAGTTCAACTTGGTGTTGGTCTTTGCACTCGTATTCCTCGTGGCTGGCTTGGCGTTCAAGCTGGGCGTAGTGCCCTTCCACATGTGGGTGCCCGATGTTTATCACGGTGCTCCCACTCCCATTACCTTACTGGTAAGTACGGCACCCAAGCTGGCGGCCTTCGCCGTGGTGCTGCGTCTGCTCGGTGATGCCTTGCCAGGGTTGGCTCAGCATTGGGAGGCCATGCTCGCGGTGCTCGCCGTGCTCTCGCTGGCGATCGGCAATCTCACCGCGATCGCGCAAACGAACTTCAAGCGGATGCTGGCGTATTCCACGATCGCCCATATGGCGTTCATACTTCTTGGGCTGCTGTCAGGGAACGGCTACGAGTACCGCGAAACTGCGTATGGCGCAGCGCTGTTTTACCTGGTGACTTACGTTCTAACGACGCTGGGTACGTTTGGCGTTATCCTGCTGCTTGCGCGTGCAAACGGCTTTGAAGCGGAAACCCTCGACGACCTCAAGGGGCTCAACCGCCGCAGCCCGTGGTTTGCGTTTGTGCTGCTCATCCTGATGTTCTCGCTGACCGGCATTCCTCCCACCGTCGGCTTTTATGCCAAGCTGGCCGTATTGCAGGTGCTGGTCAATGCGGGGCACATTACTCTGGCCGTCGTTGCCGTACTGTTCTCGTTGGTGGGGGCCTTCTATTACCTTCGCGTGGTGAAGCTCGCCTACTTCGATGAACCTGTATCCGGTGATGCGAGTGGCGGATTTGAAGCGACGGGTGTTGCGCGTTCGGTTCTGTCCATTAACGGACTGCTGGTGCTGGTGCTGGGCATTCTGCCTGGCCCCCTGATGGCGTTGTGTGTACACGCCATGGCTTCGGTCTTCATCTAGGCCCAACGGAAATACAAAACTCGTCGAGTCAGACAGTACTGTGAATCAATCCCTCGCCATTGCCGCGCTTATCATCCTGATGGTGGTAGCGGCAAATATTCCCTTTCTTACCGATAGGGTGCTCGGACTGGTGGCCTGGCGGCGAGGGGGCCACCCCGTCGAAAAGCCCTTCTGGCTCAGACTGCTTGAAGTTCTGTTTTTCTACGGTTTGCTGGTGTTATTGGGTTTTGTATTCGAATCCCAGATTGGCAACCGTTTTTCCCAAGGGTGGGAGTTCTACGCCATCACCCTCTCGGTCTTTCTTACTTGTGCCTATCCCGGCTTTGTATGGCGTTATCTCAGACGTCGGCGGGGGAATCGGTCGCGCCGGGCAAACTAGCTTACGACAAAACGAGTCGAGACCATCGGGCACGCTGCGGTTAAGTCCGCTCGCTATACGTCGCATGACCGCATGCGGTATAGTCTTTGAAAGATCGCTATCCATAGCAAAGACTAATTAATTGCTTGTGTATATAGGTACACAAGTCGGCACTGAGCCGTATTTTTAGGGGGGAGGCAAATTAAAGGGTTTCACTGCCCTGACAACAACAATCAAGAAAAAGCTTACCGTTTCTGCTCAGAATACTGCCCCCGGGCACCTGCTCAATTAGTTGTTGGTTGCGTCGCTCAAAAGGCCGCACGGGCCTACTGGCGTGCAGTGCCTGATCCAGGCGCTGAGTGTCGCGATCATCGAGCGGCATGCAAGGGCGCTCAACCGGGCCTGCGCATCATCTTGGCCTGTTCATTTCACCACTGTATCGCGGCAGCTTCATGATCTCATCAATCCTGGAATTTCCCCGCGCAACCAGATAACTCGAATATTCCGGTCCTATTATGCTTGCAATGTTCCAAAAATTTGGCATTACCGCTTCGGTTGCTCTTGCGGCGTTTATTTTCATGAGCATCGTGGTGATTCTGACGAAATTTTTCGGCTTGTGGTCTTCTTGGCTGAAGCAGCGGGGAACGTGGGTCATCGCCGTCCTGTTTCTAGGCTTGCTGGTTTATTACGGATGGGACTGGTTCTTTTTCCAGGAGGACGCGCTTCAAGCTCAGCGGCACACTCAGGAGTTCTTTTGGCGTCGTCTAGTCACTGCGTTCTGGAGCGGTGTTGTGGGCATCGTTGTAGGATGGCTTGGCTGGGAAATCGGCAAGGGCCGGCGATAGTACGCCCAACTTTCCGATCGCGGGCAAGCCTTACAACGTCGCGAATTTTTTTTGAGCTTACCCGATGCCATTGCCATGGCGACGGATAATGAGGCTAAAAAACGCCCGAGGCCGTGTGTTGCCGGCCTCGGTACGAAAATATGCTTACCGCTGTCCGCCTTTGATTCTTAGCCAGACAATTGAAAGAGCATGCAGGGTTGCGAGTATCAATAGCGTGCTGGGGTAGGCGCGCTCGTACGGCAGCCCCAATATGTGGAATCCGTCGATAAGCAGACCGATACCCCACTGCACCAGGAAGGCTCCGCCAAACATGAAGAGATTGCAGAGCGTGAGTACGCGGCCGGCCATCGCGCGCGGAAAGAGAATCGACACACCGGGCTGCATGAGCGACAGGGCTGGGAAGGTAAGCGACAGCACGATCCATAACCACCACGCGCCGGGAGTGGGGAAGAGCGCAATACTCACAACGGTGGTGACGCTGATAATGTGCCCTATGTAGGCAATGCGTTGCATCGATATGCCACGCTGCTGCAGGCGCGGACTAACAAAGCTCATGACCACATAGGCAAGCATGATAGCGAGCATTAACAGGAACATAATGCGCGCCATCTGGTTGTCACTCATGCCCAGAACCTGGGTCATCCACGGGCCCGCCCAAAGGGTTTGCAGGGCAATGACGCCTCCCTGTCCAATCAAGAATAGCGGCATGACGCGTATGATCGCGGGATGACGCAGCAGTGACGGCGTGGTAGAAATCGCACCCGACCCAGCGGTGTGTGCATCCTCGGTGGTATGGGTTTGTTGCTGGGTCGCATCTGGTTGGGGCACCGCTGGAGCGGAAGCGGTTTTTTCGCGGCGAGGAACGATAAAAAATATCGCCACCGCAACCAGCAACAGCAATGCTGCGACCAAGCTAAACACGCTGCGCCAGCCTAATGCTTGCGCCAGCGCAGCTGCCGGCCAGGTTGAGCTGACGGCACCGCTGGTACCGAGCACCAGCAACATCAGGCTTAATTGAGACTGCCTCTCTGGTGCAAAATTTCGTCGAAAGTACGTGAAGGGAGCCATCAAGCAGGCCGACACTCCTATCCCAACCAGGATTCGCCCCCACGACAAGGTCGTCAGGGTTTCACCGGTCGCAATTAGGAATGCGCCGGCGGCGGCAATCAGGAGCAATAACGACTCGACGATTCGTTCTCCGTAGCGGTCCAGCCAGATCCCCAGCGGATACTGCATGATCGCAAATGACACGTAATAAGCCGACGATAACCAGCCTAAATCGGCAGGAGTGAGGCTGAGGTCGCGAACTAAGTGGGGGGCCAGGGTAGCGTTAACTGATCGAAGTGCATACGACAGAAAGTGACCGGCCGCAAAAGCGATGAAGATGGCGAATGCGTGAAACGGTCGTATACGATGCGTCATTGCCGCTGGAGAGTGAGACTCGACATGCATGCTGAATACCGGCAGGGAGAGAGATTGCCCACGTCAACTTCAGTTTCGCGGCACATTCGGGCCGCTCATACGACGTTCAGTGGGTAGATTCACTCAAAAAATGAAACTCGAAACCAAGCTACGCATTAATATAGCCGAGTGATGTTGTATGCGCGCCTATTTCTTGCGAGACTGCCAGCGCTTGCGCTTGCCACACCGCTCAGCGTTCCAGTAACGTATGTCATTCGATTTGGCCATGTTGTTTACTACGCTCCGAAAGGGGCAATTTTTTTGCATGTCCATCCGGCGTCAAGCACGCGCTGCAACGGCAACCGAAACGAGCGAGTTAACCGGCTAGCGTTCCAAGGCATACCATGCTGACGCAGTCAAGGCATTATCGTTTGCGTCGTGGTGTTGTTGATAAGAAGGGTTGGGTTTGGAACGCCAGTGTTGCGTGTGACAGTTAATGGATGCGTCTCGTCCGGCGCACCGCGTGGAGCGATCGTGTTTGCGTGCGTCGCAGGCTGGGTGGATGGCGACGTTTGCATTTGCTGCTATTCTGCGCACGTGCCGTGGTAGATATGCAGGGTGAGCGCACCGGTTATAACCGGTGCGCCGACGGTATGGGCGCACAGGGCCTGAAAGCAGCAAAAGGTTAGGACATTAAAGACCAAGATGATTCGTGCCGAGGTCAGTATAAGGTCATAAAAACATCATGCTGGATCTTTTTACCGCGGTAATTTTTGCCTTGGTGCTTCTTGAAGTCATGGCCGGCATCATGTTGGTTGGTTGGCTCGTGCAAGCGCGGCACCACAATGGGCTGATCGGTTGGGCACTGGCCCATGCCGGGGCAGCAGTATTAATTGCTCTGGCCTGGTTGTATGACGCAACATTGATTTCTTCACTGCTCGGGTCGGTGCTTGCGGTTCTAGGATTAACCTTGGCAGCGATAGTTCCAGGCACAGTGTATTTATTGTTTCGGATGCTGCGTGCTGAAGAGCAAACCTACGGCGCATACAGACGCGACACTGCTGATAAATTTTTGGCCTCGTTGGATCCCTTGCGCGTGCAGCGCCTGGAATACGACCTGAGGCAAGCGCTCAAACTACCTGACAAACACTTTGTGGTGGTGTTCCAGCCATATTTTCATGTCAGGGATCGTAAGTTGGCTGGGTTTGAGGCGTTACTTCGATGGAAGCACCCGGTCTTTGGAGATATTCCGCCCGACGAGTTCATTTCTCTCGCCGAACGTTCGGGTTTGATTGTGCCGCTGGGAAAATGGGCGCTTGAAGCCGCTTGTCAACAGGCTAGCGGTTGGCACAAACCTTGGGCGGTGTCAGTCAATGTCTCACCGGTGCAGCTCATGAAGCGGCAGTTTGTGCGGCAGCTCCAAGGGATTCTGGCGCGTTCAGCACTCGCGCCCGAGCGCTTGCAGCTGGAAGTTACCGAAGGTGTCATGATCGACGCGCGCAACCGTGCCCGTGAAGTATTAACCGAGGTGGCCGCTGCAGGGGTGAGAATCGCGCTGGACGACTTCGGAACAGGGTACGCCCACTTGCGCTACCTCAACCGAATGCCGTGCCACACGGTAAAGATAGATCGAAGTTTTGTCGCTGACCTAACGCACGATCCAGCGGCGCGACGAGTGACCGCAGCTTTGATCGGCTTAGCGCAAGACCTTGGGCATGACACCGTAGCGGAAGGCGTCGAGAGCGAAGAGCAGTTGCAAGTACTAGAGGAGCTAGGTTGCCACAAGGCTCAAGGCTACATCTTAGGCCGGCCCATGCTCGCCAGTGAAGTTGTCACGGTTTTTGCCGATGACGAAATCTACGAGGCAGACCGTGATTCAGCGCCGGGCGGAGCAGCCGGCAAACGCAAACCTTCCGACGCTTCCACGCCGCTGACGGAGCCAGCCACATCGAATGGCAAACCACTCGCTCCTTCCATCGAGTCCACCTGAGGTTGCTCGCGCTGCCTGCGTGAACCCATGCGACTATGGCTCAATGGTTCGACCGCGTCGTTGCGGGCTAGCGGGTTGCTAATTCCAGAAGCTCGACAATGGCCTGCGTAAGCTCGGATCCGTTCTGTGCTAACCCATCACAGACATCATAGTGATGTGTGCTAGGGACGGTGATATGCCGCACGAATGCTCCTTCCCAGCAGTCAGCGATCAGTGCACTTTGTTTCTTGAAGGCGTCACTCTCGTTTGCGCCGACGGCAGTGATGAGAGATGCGCGCGGTTGCGGCGTCAGCCGGGCCGGTGAAAGACTGGCGGTCTCTTCGTCGGTTAATCGTAGATCGTCCTGGATGAATGGGGCATGCCGTAGTGGCTCTAGCTCAAAGAGGCCGCTGATCGTTAACCCACCCCGGACAAGGGCAGCTGGCAGCGAGGGGTCGAGTGCGTTCCAACGTGTTGCCAGCATCATGGCGGTGAGGTGGCCACCAGCTGAATGTCCCCCCGTAACGATACGGTCGGCGTCGAACTCCAATTCCGCGGCGTTGCGATATAGCCAGCAATGCGCCTGGCGCGCGTGCGCTACCAATGCAGACAACGGCTGCTCGGGGATTCTTCCATAATTAATGAGAGCCACCGCCGCACCGCGTTGTAAAGGTCCGCTTGCGACCCAGGAAAAGTCCGATTTGTCACATGCTCGCCAGTAGCCCCCATGAATGAAAACAAACAGGGGCGGCCGCTGGCCCCCCGGCTGCTTCGCGCCGGGAAAATAGTCGAGTCGTTGACGCGGGTGAGGTCCATATGCGAGGTCGACGCGAGGCGCAGAGCGTAAGCGCGTCTCCGCAGCATTATGCGCCCAGCGGGCAAAAATGTCGGGAAGATTGTGCACGCTGGTGCGCGGGTTGTATTCGCGATCGAGATATTCGGGCGCGTCGCGGCCAAGGAGTGGACTGCTGTGCCAGGGTGGAAGACTTGATCGGATTGATGTCATAACGCGGTCGCTCGAGGTCGTTGTCGGTGTAGTTATAGGAGGGATTCCGCTTCGGGGCAACGCTGGGTCTGAGGAGTTTGGGGTCTCAACGCAAGTGTCTCTATTGCCAAATCATTTCAATTCAAATCATTCGTCATATCAGCCGCTTATTGAGGTGGTATCGGGAAGTGTGATGCTTTTTTCATGGTGGGCAATTAACCCATGGCGGCGGAATTCGCGTGTTTCTTCAGCGTCTTCTAGAAGAAATGGGGAATGAGTTGCGCAAAATCCGGCCAAGTGCAACGGTTATATCCAAAGAGTAACTGGTTGTAATTAATATTCCGCTGTTTGGGGGAGATTTTACGTATTTCCCTTACACGGCAGGTCGTTACGCCCTTGAAGCCGGTGCCGCCCTTCCGCTTGACGTCATGTCCTGATGAGCATATCATTCGTGTTGAAATTAATTCGGATGAAGTCATTTCGTCTTCAGGTGATCGCCCAAGCTTGATGCCAGCGCGTGATGACACGGGTGAAGATCCGCCCGGGCGGGCAAGGCAAGATTCACGCACGTGCCTTACTATCGACACAACCTGTGCGGTCGAGCCGTTACCATCACCGGAAATGATTTGCATCCGAAGGACACTGAAATGAGTAAGTCAAATTCAAATCAGCAGTACGATCTGCGCATTTTGCGCGCGTTGCGCCGCATCACTCGTGCGATCGCGCTGCACTCCAAGCAGCTCGCAGCGGGCAGCAACATTACTGCGCCGCAGCTGGTTTGCTTGCATACGATCATCGCTAATGGCCCAATCACTGCCACCGCCATTAGTCGCGAAATTCACGTGAGCGCCAGCACGGTAGTCGGCATCCTGGATCGGCTCGAGGAGAAGGGTCTCATCCGCCGTGAACGGGGGCGTGAAGACCGGCGCATCGTTTTCGTTTCTGCCACACCGGCGGGTATCGAGCTTGCGGAGCGTGCACCTTCGCCGTTGCAGCAAACACTTTCTGCAGCGCTCAACGAACTCCCGGAGCTCGAGCAAGCAACGATCACGCTGTCGCTCGAGCGCATCGTCCACATCTTGGAGAAACGACAACCGGAGGTATGCGATCCAGCTCCGAACACTCAAAGTGAGAACCCGCCGTTGCTGGATGTGCCGCCTTCCGATTCGCCGGCAGAGTCCGGGCTGGCTGTTTAGATATGTCGATAGATACCGAATCACAGCCGTCGCCGGCGCAGAGTAGCAACATCGTTCTGCGCCGGCCTCAAATTACCGACGGTGCTGACATTTATTCCCTGATCAAGGCATGTCCACCGCTCGATCTCAACTCTGCCTATGCGTACCTTCTTTTGTGCCACCATTTCTCGGATACGTGCGTGGTGGCACACAAGCACGACCAACTGGTCGGTTTCATCTCTGGTTATATCCCCCCCAAGCAGCCCGATCGGTTTTTTGTATGGCAAGTCGCCGTACACGCCGACGCAAGGGGCTGTGGGCTGGGGACGACCATGTTGCAGTACTTGTTGCAGCAACCCGCAGTGAAATCAGTTCGTTACTTCGAGACCACTGTCTCTCCCTCTAATGAAGCATCACGTCGCATGTTTGCGCGTTTTGCACGGGATTGTGGGGTCGAGATTGTCGAGGAACTGCTTTTCTCGCAGGACATGTTCGGCACATCTGCCGCGCATGAAGATGAGATGCTATTGACCATTGGCCCATTCAATTAATTAGCTGTTTTGGTAGAGGGGTATCTGTGTTTCCTCCCCAACCGGGAGGCAGCACAAATGTCCCGGGCCTCCCATAAAGGAGAAACAATGATGGACCTGAAAACCTTTGAACGACTGGAATCTGAAGTGCGCGGGTACGTGCGCTCGTTTCCGACCGTGTTCAGGCAGGCCAGAGGATCCACACTGGTGGATGAGGCTGGACGCGAGTACATAGACTTCTTTGCCGGAGCCGGTACTCTCAATTACGGGCATAACAACCCCGTGTTCAAACAAAAGCTGCTCGAATATCTAGAGCGCGACGGCGTCGTGCATGGCCTGGATATGGCCACGGAAGCCAAACGCGAGTTTCTCGAAACGTTCGAGCGCGTGCTGCTGAAGCCTCGGAACTGGCGCTACACGTTTCAGTTCACTGGTCCGACTGGAACCAACGCCGTCGAAGCGGCGCTGAAGCTTGCCCGGCAAGTTAAGAAACGCCCGAATGTCATTTCCTTCACCAACGGCTTTCATGGCGTCAGCGGAGGATCGCTCAGCGCCACCGCTAATTCGAAGTTTCGGGAAGCCGCTGGTACGTCATTGGCCAATACCACGTTCATGCCCTATGACGGCTACTTCGGGCCCGATGTGGATACCATCGTGTACCTCGAGCGCATGCTCGAAGATCCCTCCAGCGGCCTGGACAAGCCTGCAGCGGTCATTGTAGAGACCGTGCAAGGCGAGGGCGGTGTCAACGTCGCCTCCCTGCGGTGGCTGAAGGACTTGCAGCGGGTGTGCCGCGAGCACGATATGTTACTCATCGTGGATGACATTCAGGCCGGTTGCGGTCGAACGGGTAGCTTCTTCAGCTTTGAGCCGGCAGGGATTCAGCCCGACATCATCACGTTATCGAAATCGCTGTCGGGCTACGGGTTGCCCATGTCACTGGTGCTATTCAAGCCCGAGCTCGACATTTGGAAACCTGGTGCACATAGCGGAACGTTTCGAGGAAACAACCTGGCGTTCGTTACGGCTACTCAAGCCCTCGAATCGTACTGGACTAATCCCGAGTTCGCGCGCGACATTCAGCGAAAAGAAGGGATTACGCGCGATTATCTGGAGAACATCGTTCAGAGCTATCCCGCAGCTGGTTTGAGCGTGCGTGGGCGAGGTTTGATGCAGGGCTTGGTGTGTGAAACCCCCGGGTTCGCCAGCAAGGTGGCAGCCCGTGCTTTCCAACAAGGTCTCATTATCGAGACCTCAGGGCCCAACGACGAAGTTGTGAAGCTGCTGCCAGCCCTCACGATTTCCGACGACCAGCTCCGTCGTGGGCTGGAGATTATCGATACATGCGTGGCCGAGTTACTTGCCGAACAAGGCTCTTCCATGGCTGCCACCGGTGCACGCGTACTTAAATTCGGCAGCCGCTAGGAGAGAGTTTCATGATCGTCAGACACGTTAAGGACATTATCGGTACACCGGATGAAGTACGCACCGAGAACTGGACCAGCCGACGCATTCTGCTGAAGAAAGACGGTATGGGATTCTCGTTTCACGAGACCATCATCCATCCCGGTACTGAAACCCGCATTCACTACAAGAATCATCTCGAAGCGGTTTTCTGCATCGAGGGCGACGGCGAGATTGAAACCATTGCCGATGGCAAAAAATATGCATTGGGCCCTGGTGTGGTGTATGCCCTCAACGAACACGACGAGCATTGGTTGCGTGGCGGCAAGGAGCCGTTGCGCGTCATTTGTGTATTCAATCCGCCGCTCACCGGTCAAGAAGTGCATGATGAAGATGGCGTGTACCCTTTGATCGAGGAGCCGGCCGATGCCAAGGAGGTAGCATAATGATTACCCCTGCGCGCGACATTTATGCATCGCGCACCGATCGGGATGCGGCTATCATTACCCGTCAAGATCCGGTCGTATATAACGGTGGCACATACGCCGCCGGCGCTAGCGCCGAACAAATCGACGCATTTGAGCGCGATGGGTATTTATTTCTGGATCAATTCTTTTCGCCCCGGGAAGTGGCCGCGCTCATGCGCGAAGTAGAGCGATTGGCCGCCGACCCCAGCATTCGACAGCGTGAAGAAGTCATACGTGAGCCGGGGAGCGACGCCGTCCGCTCTGTTTTTCGTGTGCACGAAATCAGCCCCGTGCTATCGCGCTTGAGCCGCGACGCCCGACTGGTGAATATCGCGCGTCAAATCCTGGGTTCGGAAGTGTATATTCACCAATCGCGAGCCAACCTGAAGCCTGGGTTCAAAGGTAAAGAGTTTTACTGGCACTCCGACTTCGAAACCTGGCATATTGAAGACGGCATGCCGGCCATGCGGGCAATTAGCTGTTCGGTATTGCTCACCGACAACGTGGCCGAAAATGGCCCTTTAATGATCATCCCGGGCTCCCACAAGCAGTTCATCTCCTGCGTGGGCGAGACACCCGAGGACCACTATCGTGAATCGTTGCGCAAGCAGGAGTACGGCGTGCCCGATCCCGTCAGCTTGCAGCTGCTGGTCGAGCAAGGTGGCATTCAATCGATGGTGGGTAAAGCGGGATCCGTGGTGTTTTTCGATTGCAACGCCATGCACGGTTCCAACGGCAACATTACGCCGTGGCCGCGCTCCAACGTATTCATGGTGTACAACAGCATGGAGAACACCTTGGAGGCGCCCAAGTTTGGCCTTAAACCGCGCCCCGAGTTCCTGGCGACACGCGAGAAGTTCGAGGCCATCAAACCCCTTGAGCCCACGCAGCTGATGCGTGACTAGTACCTCTATTCTCTTGGGCGAACGTATCCCGGCTAGCGCCCGCGATGTGAGTCTTTGCATCGTGGGTGCATCCACGCCAAGTTGACGCTGTAACCCGAGTTTTTCCAGTCTCAACGCGAGCTTGTCTACGATCGGACTTTCAGCAAAGTCCTGAGGCGAGCAAACTCTTCCCCTAGGTTTTGTCAGCTCGCTCGTGACACGTACTCTTTGGCGGCCGACGCTTGCGCTCGTTCCCGTACCGCGGAATACGTTTGTGGCCGTTCCGAAGACAGTGGAATAAATATCAACTGCCTGTTTGCAACACCCGCATTCGCCCAACCTGTTTCACGAACGATGTAGCGGCGCTCGGGACCATGGATGGCTGAGTGGGCACGGCGAGAAAGTTATGGGCACCAGCGGGCGCGAAACCTTCAAAAACTATAAAATGATGGGTTGCGCGCGAAGGTTTTCGCTGCGCGGGTAGCAATCTGCACGCATCACCTGTCGAACGTTGCAGTTTGCCCGTATTACCTAGGAGCTTTTTTCCCATGCAACGTGTCATGCTGCGCGCGAAGCTGCATCGCGTTACCGTTACGCAGGCCGATCTAGACTACGAAGGGTCGTGCGGTATTGATGAAGACCTGCTCGATGCAGCCGACATGAAAGAGTTCGAGCGCATCGAGTTATACAACGTCAACAATGGCGAGCGTTTTTCTACCTACATCATCAAAGCGCCCCGGGGTAGTGGCGAAATTTCGCTCAATGGTGCGGCCGCTCGGCGCGCGCAAATCGGTGATCCTCTTATCATTTGCACCTACGCACCCATGTCGGAGGCCGAAGCGGCGGCCTACAAACCGAAAGTAATCCTGGTCGACGAGGCCAACCGCATTAAGGAAATCCGCAAATTCTAGCGCTTTCGCGTTCTTGTTCTTCTCAGCGGAAGACAACCGTTTCTCCTCGAGGCTTGCCCGATACGGCGTGCGGGCGCTGAAAGCCCTGGGCGCGCAGTTCGCCTGACCCTTTAAGTATTGCTGCGATGAAATATCGAATCACCGTGATGCCTGCCGGCAAAGAGTTTGTTGCCGAGCCAGAGCAAACCATTCTGGACGCAGCGCTGGCGGCCGGGATTACACTGCCGTATAGCTGCAAAGCGGGCGCATGCTCGACGTGCAAGGGCCGGGTGCTCGCCGGCGACATCGCGCAGGGGCCGCATCAAGAGGGAAGTTTAAGCGCGGAAGAGGAAGAACAGGGCTACGCCTTGTTTTGTTGCGCTACGGCGCGTTCAGACTTGACTATTCAAGCACGCATTGTCGAAGGCATCGAGGGCATTACCATTCGCAAGATGCCGGTCCGTGTGCGAGAAATGGAGCGGGTTATTGATGACGTCATGGTCATCACCCTGCAATTGCCAGCCTCGCAAAAGGTGGAGTTTCGTGCTGGTCAGTACCTTGAAATCATACTCAAGAGCGGCGAGCGGCGCAGTTATTCCATGGCCAATGCACCGCATGTCGAGGGCGTGCTTGAGATCCACGTTCGGCATATGCCCGGCGGCGTCTTCACGGATCAGGTATTCGGGGCGGTCGAGCCAACGCTGAAGGTGCGCGACATTCTGCGTTGCGAGCTCCCCATGGTGTCGTTCTTTCTTCGAGAGGACTCCGATAAGCCCATTGTGTTGCTGGCCAGCGGTACCGGGTTTGCGCCTGTCAAATCGATGGTCGAGCATATGCGCCATACAGGCTTGCGTCGCCCGGTGCGGTTTTATTGGGGGGGTCGCCGCCCGCGCGACTTGTATATGGACGCGCTGGCGCGGGAGTGGGCTGACTCCATCACGGACTTTGAATATATTCCGGTGGTGTCCGACGCGCTGCCGGAAGACAATTGGCAAGGGCGTACAGGCCTGGTCCATCGCGCGGTTATGGATGACCTGCCTTCCTTGGCTGATTATCAAGTATATGCCTGTGGTTCGCCCGCGATGGTGGCAGCCGCTCACCAGGATTTCATCGCGCTGCGAGAGCTACCCGAGGAGGAGTTCTTTGCCGATGCCTTCACGTCCCAGGCGGATTCTACCCTCGTGGGTTAACGCTCAGTCGGGCGTGGCCTGTATTAGGGTGTGCGCTAAGTGCTCTGCGCGTGCCAAAATTGATTGTCAACGCGTGGCCAATCTGCGTGCATATACGCGATAAACTGACACTACGCCTGGGCTGCTCAGATCTTCCCAGGTGTCAGTGGCACAGCAAGATAGCTGCGCAGTAAGTGCATGCCAGAGGAGCAACAATGAAGGTTGTCGTACTAGGTAGTGGCATTATAGGAACTTCCAGTGCGTGGTGGCTGCGGCAGGCGGGACACGATGTAGTCGTCTTGGATCGGTGCGCCGGGCCAGGTCTGGAAACCAGCTTTGCCAACGGCGGCCAAATCTCTGTTTCCTATGCCGAACCTTGGGCGAGTCCCCAGGCTCCGTTGCGGGTCTTGCAATGGATGTTGCGCGACGATTCCCCTCTACTGTTTCGTCCCCGTGCCGACTTGCACCAGTGGCTTTGGGGGCTGCGTTTCTTCCGCGAATGTCTGCCCGCGCGCCTCGAGCCAAACATTCGCGCGATGCTGCAGCTGGCAGCGTATAGTCTGCGCACGCTACGCGAAATGCGCGCTGAGCTTCAGCTTGAGTACGATGCGGTGTCGCGCGGCATTCTTACCTTTTATCGGCGTCAGCAAGATTTCGAGCAAGCCCAACGCTCGGCCAGCATTCTGCGCGACCTCGGCGTCGACCGGCGCATCGTGTCGGCGGATGAGGTCATCAGCATCGAACCGGCCCTGGCCCGGCGCCGGGAGTTGGTCGTCGGCGGCGACTATACCGTAGACGATGAAAGCGGGGATGCCTACAAGTTCACGGCACAGCTTGCAGAGCGCGCACAACACGCCGGCGTGGCATTCATGTTTTCCACCCAGATCACGCGCTTGTTGGCTGAAGGCGGACGCATCTACGCAGTGGAGGTTATTGGTCCGGACGGACGCTACAGCCGCATCCACGGTGATGCATTTGTCGTTGCACTGGGCTCCCATTCACCGCAATTACTGCGGCCTTTGGGAATTTCCTGCCCCGTCTATCCAACGAAGGGCTATTCTGCAACCTTTCCTGTTCTTGATCCATCCGGGGCCCCCACGGTCAGCCTCACCGATTACGGACACAAGGTCGTTTTCACACGCTTGGGCGACCGGTTGCGGGTTGCAGGAACCGCTGAGCTTTCAGGATACTCGCGCGCATTGAACACGGTACGTTGCGAGGCGCTCACCCTGATTACTCGTCAGCTGTTCCCCGAAGGAGTGCTGGATATCAATACACCGAACTACTGGTCGGGGCTGCGGCCATCGACACCTTCCGGGGTGCCATTGGTGGGACGCACGCGTATTCGTAACCTATTCCTTAACACCGGGCACGGCACACTCGGGTGGACGATGGGAGCCGGATCGGGCAAAGTTCTGGCTGACATCGTATCGGGGCGCCAGCCCGAACCTGAGTTTCCGTACTTGGGAAGATGATCACGACGCAAGGGTGGCGTCGCCGTCTGGCGTCCCTACGACTCACTTGTCAGGAGATAACGTGAAAGTATTTTTGCAGCGTTGCGTCACCGCGGTCAGTATGTTGGTGGTCAGTTCCGGAACGGTGCTGGCTGCTGAAACCATCGAGGTTTGGCATGCTCTGCAGCCTGCGCATAAGGCTGCCTTTGAATCCTTGGTCAAGCAGTTCAACCGTGAGCAGCGCGATGTCACGGTGAAGCTGCGGGCGTCGTCGTCGTTAGAGGCTCTGGAGGCCGACTTGCGACGAGCAGGGAAGGGTAAGCCACATCTTGTGCAGCTTTCCGATCAGCACGACCCGGAAACGGTGGCCAAGGCCAATGGCATCACGCCGCTGTACCAGTTGCTGTCGAAATACCCAATAGCTGATGCGCAGTGGTTTCTGCCACAAACCACTAGCTTTGTTCGTGACAGCCGGGGGCGACTGCTTGCCTTGCCGTTTATGGCCGAAATCCCGGTCATGTTTTACAACCGCGACCTCTACAAAAAGGCAGGGCTGGATCCGAATGCGCCAGCGCGCACCTGGGCTGAACTTCAGGCGCACCTGCTCAAACTGCAGGCCGCAGGCCTGGCATGCCCATATGCCAGCAGCTATACCGTCTGGATTCATCAGGAAAACCTTGCGTCGGTCAACAACAAGCCCTTTGCGTCGCGTAACAACGGCTTCGATGGGGGGGCGGCGCCCTTGTTGATCAATAACCTATTGCACGTACGCCACATCGCGCTCATGACCAGCTGGGTACGTTCCCGCTTGTTCACGCAGGCCAGCGCTGGCAACCAGGCTGACGCTTTGTTCGCGATGGGTGAATGCGCCGTGCTCACGTCCGGTACTGGAGCTTGGGCCAACCTCGAAAAAGTAAACTTCTCTGCCGGTGTTGCGCCCCTACCATATGCTGCCGAAAGTGGCAGCAAGTCAGCGGGTGTCCCCCTGGTGGGCGGTTCATCTTTCTGGGTTGTTGCCGGACATCCCGCGGCTCAGCAGAAAGCCACGGCCAAATTCATTGCGTGGCTCGCGAAGCCGGCGGTGGCCGCGCAATGGCACCAAGCGACGGGCTTTTTGCCGCTGACGGACGCAGCGGCGCGCGCCGCCGATGTGTCGTTCTACAAGAAAATTCCTGGCGCTCAGCAAGTGGTTCAAAGTGTCAAGAACGCGCAAGGAAAGAAGAAACACGGTCTTCATCTGGCGCAGTATCCCGCCGTACACAGCGTACTGGTCGAGGAAACCATGGCAGCGCTTAGTGGAAAGAAGCCTGCCATGAAGGCCCAGGCCGACGCGGTGGCACGTACGACTCCATTGCTATCTGGCAAGAAATAACGATGCATGCTCTGCGAGGCTGGCATTATCCCCGCCTCGTGGCCCATCGTGGCGGTGGCATACTGGCTCCCGAGAATACCCGGGCCGGGCTTGAAGCGGCGCGCGCCTATGGTTTTCGAGCGGTCGAGTTCGATGTGATGCTGACCGGTGAGGGTACGCCGGTGTTAATGCACGACGAGGTTCTAGGCCGCACCGTTCGCGCTTCGGGTCGCATCGCTGACTATACCTATGAAGCACTGCGCCACCTGGATGCAGGCTCCTGGTTTTCGCACAAGTTTGCTGGCGAGCCCGTGCCTACGTTGGCCGAGGCGCTTGCCTGGCTGGATCGCCACGGAATATGGGCCAACATCGAGATCAAACCTGCGTCCGGCGCTGAATCAGAAACCGGCCACATCGTGGCATCCATGGTCGATGCCTGGGTGCGCAAAGGAACCACGGGTGACAAGGCAGGCAAGCGTCGATGCGTTCCCCCGCCCTTATTGTCTTCATTTTCGCCAGAGGCTTTGGGTGCCGCACAAGCAGCGGCACCGAGCATCGCCCGCGCTTTCTTGGTCAAGCGCATACCACTCAACTGGGCCCAAAGGTTGGAAACTTTTGCATGCGCCGCCTTGCACTGCGACCATCGCTACATTGATGGCCATACGATTGGGGCTGTCAAGGAGGCAGGGTACGGGTTGATGGTGTACACGGTAAACAACTTGAGGCGCGCCCGCTATTTGTTGGCCCAAGGTGTCGACGCGATCTGTACTGATCGCCTCGACATGTTTGCCACGTTCAATGCCGAAGCGGACCTTTAGTTAGCTGCGGGGACCTTTCCGACGGGGTCGGCCGGTTCCAGTTTGCCCCCGTTCATTTGGCCTCCACGCATCGCTCGGTTGCAGCGTCGACGTAGGTTTTTGCTGGTCTTTAGTGCAATGCGATTGATGTCATGATCGGCGGCTTGCGTCGAGGGCACGGCGCCGGCGGGCCAGGTAAACACGGTCGTCCACCGACGAAAAAATTACTGCAAAGACGATTCCGATAGCCGCCCCGAGGATGGTATCAAGTACGCGGGCCACAGGCAGACTAGGGTCGACGACCGGGGCGGTGAGTGCAGTCATGAGCAGGGCCATCGGGGTCACCGTGATCTGCCCCAAGGCATAGTTATATCCAATTATGATTTCCGTGGTGAACTGGAATACCACGATGAACACCACCATTAACCAAAAGGGCGGGTGCTGGACCAAAATGAACCAGACGACGAGGCTTCCTACAACCGTGCCGGCCATGCGTTGCAACGCCCGGTTCATGGTAACGTGCAAGTGCCTGCCTTGCATCACGGCGAGCGTACCGATTGCTGCCCACTCCGGGTGGCGCCAACCCGCCGCCTCGGCGATCAGTGCAGCCACCAGTACGGCAGCCGCGCTGCGTCCGCCGGCGATCATTTGATTGCGAAGTGGCCGACTATGCTCGGGCGGCGTCGCGGCTGCTTGGGTCGGCTGTGCTCGTAAGCGATCAGTCACCGAGCAAAGTAGCCAGGCAATGACCGCGCCCGCTCCCGTGGCAAGAGCGCGTTGCGCAACTTCCAGCCATTCGCTCGTTGGGGCCAACGCCGCACCGGCAGTAAACAGAAAGATGACCGCGCCGGGCCCGCCTAAACGCCAATACGAGGCGGCGATAACGGCGCCCCCCGCGATGGCAGCGATGACGATGAGCACGCCATTGGTTGAGTCCAACAGCACGTTGGCGATTGAAACGATAAGCACCGCCAGGGTAAGCAAGGCGCCGCTGACCGCAACGATGAAGCGCCGGCGCGACATGCTGGCATAACGCCCGAACAATGAGGCAAGTGCACCGAGCGCGGCAAAACCTGTCAAATGCGGCCACGGTGACCAGTAAGCGGCAAGGAGCGCCAAAAGTACGGCCATTGCGGCCTGGGCTCCCGCAACGATGGCATTGCGCGGCGAGGGGATTGAGCTGAGGAGTAGGCTTTCCCGAACTTGATGATGTGTCAGAAGTGCCAGCAGGGAGGCCGTGCGGCTTGTATAGGTGCGCGGCCGTGTCGGGCGTAGTAACGTGCGTCGTGCCGAACGCACGTAGCCTGGCTTTGCCGGCCGATTGAGCTGGCGCTTCACCGCTCGCGCGCGAACTGTCGCGGGAGTGGGTCGTACCGCTTTCTGCTTCTCTTTCTTTGCAGGTGTTGCTGCAGATGCTGTTTTACGACCGAGTCTGCGCTGATTGGCGTTTGGTTTGCGTCGCGGTTTCCTCGGGTTCGGTTCATGGTTCGGTGCATTGCCAGCAGCGGACGGGGACGAGGCGTCGCTAGCGGGACGGGTTCGAGTCTCGGCGAGCGGAACCAAATCACTCGCTTTGTCGGAACGGGAGGCGCTGTTGGACAGGCTCCCGACTATTTCCTCGTGCTGCTTGTTCTCTGTCATGGTCGTTAGCCGTTGACACTGGAAGAGCCGCCAAATTGACTGCCCAATCGTTGGAAGATTGGAGTACATATCCCGTCAGATTGAACGCCGCAGAGTCTCGCGTCGCAGAGCGGAATGCGATGAAAGAGGATCGTAAAGCATTACTTGAATACCCGCAGTGTAGGACGCAACGCGAGATTGCGCGATCATCGATTCTCCTCGAAAAGCCCTATTCGACTGATCTGCACTGATTTGATGTGAACCGTTCTGTCGGCTTGTGCACGTCTACGTACGTAGCTTCCGATATTGTTGGGAAACGATGGAAGTTGCACTATGTGGGCACTCATGTTCAAGCACGAACGTTAAGTCTACTAGTGTTAACTCGCTTCCCGGAGTTGTGCATGCGAATTCCGTTTCCGGTTCGTTGGCATTACGCAGTGTTAACGGGTATTGCTACGTTTGCATGGTCGTTGCCAATACATGCAGATCATTCTCACGCTGCGGGAACGTACGATTTTGCCTATCGACTTTCCGGCGACCGTCGCGTGGCTCCGGTTCAGGTCTTTGATGATGGCCGAACCACTTGGCTTCAGTACCATCCCGGACAGGTGCTGCCTGCAATTTTTGCGGGGGAAGACGGCAATCCCAACGAATTTCGGCTTGCTCCCTACACCCGCCAAGGTCCGTATCTGGTCATCGAGGGTGTGGTACCGGCTATTGTGATGCGCTTGGGCAACGCCACCGCTCGAGCCGACTATATCGGCAAGGCGCCGCGCACCGGCCTTAGGCACCTTCCTCGGGCTTCATTCGACCCATGGCAAAGAGAATCCCATTTAAAAGCGTCTGATCATAATGGTGGATCATTTCCCACGACGACGGCGCAAACGAATAGTGGATCCGCCGGCAAACCTGATTCATCGTGGGCCGCACCCCACCAGAAAACTGCCGTTGGGTGGGGAAAGCCGGTAAATGAGCCAATAAATATGATGAATGATCAGAATGCTTCATCTGGACGCGCTGGCGGAGCTATGTCGAATCGTACAGTTCCAAGCAGAGAGAATCAGCGTATTGCGTCGTCTGATTTCAAAACAACGCCCAAAGATGCATCTGCGCCTAACGGTACCGCGCTATTTCACACCGCCTCAATGCCGGTCGCTTCCGTCGGCCAGGTTCTCGAGTTCGATGCAGCAGTCACCGATGGGAATATGCGCAAGACGCTTCAACGATGGGCGCGTGAAGCCGGTTGGCGCTTCGATAACGAGCACTGGACGGTCAATGTCGATATCCCGCTAACGGCTTCAGCTAGCTTTGGTTCAGATTTTCGTGATGCCGTTCGCGGGCTTCTCAGTGCCACGGAGCTTGCAGATCATCCATTGCAGCCATGCTTTTATTCCAATCGTGTACTGCGCGTGGTACCTCTGTCGCAAGCCTGCGATCGCACGGTATCGCCGGTCGCCGCGGTAACTCCAGCCTCGTAGAGAGAAAGCCGTGCGCGCAGCCGTAGCCTATCCAGTGCAAAAGTGGACCTGGGTTGTCCTTATAGCCTGTTCGCTATCCGGATGTACTGTGCTTGAACACGCAGTACATCTAAAAAAAACAGCGGAACAACAATCCCAACAATTGGACGATCACCAAGACATCTTTGTCAGCAACTTGAAGCAACGCGCGGCACGCCTGGCTGCGCAGGAGGTCAATAGACCCTGGTTAGCGGGCCGGGCGCAGCCGTTAGCGCGAGATGTCACGTTACCTGAACCCTTGCGTGCCAATGTTAAGACTGCGTTGATGTTCCCCAACAATCGCGTCGATTTACCTACGCTGGCATCACGCATCACGCAGGCTACTGCAATCCCGGTTCGCATCAATCCGGATGCCCTATTACCACAGGAGCGGTTTCTGCCGCGGTTGTCCGGTGGTCAAGGGGCTGCGTCGTTACCTCACACGGCTGTTGAATTCACCTTACCCACCGGTGCACAACCGTTAGCAACAGTGCTTGATCATGCGGCGGCCCACCTTGGTGTGTGGTGGCGCTACCGGAACGGTGCCATCGAAATCTATCGCACCGAGAGCCGAGTCTTCAACGTGCGCGCCTTGTTGTTGCGCGCGACTTCCGTTGCCAGCCTTGGCCGTACGGGCTCATCCAGCGGCTCCGGCGACTTCACGTCCACTTCCAGCACCCGGGTCGAATCCACCGTGGACGACGTCATGCAGGCAGTCGTCTCGCGGCTACAGCCATTTCTTACTGAGGCGGGTACGGTAGCCGCTCATAACGACGGCTCCTCGCTCGTGGTCGTTACCGACACACCCAACGCATTGAATCGAGTGGGCGAGTTTATCGAGGGCGAGAACCGCGCGTTAACACGCCGCGTGCGCCTGCTCTTTGAAGAAGTCACCGTTGTGTTGAACGAAGAAGGATCGGCAGGTATCGACTGGAACCTCGTCTATACGGCAACGCGGGCAGCAGTAAATGCTTCTGCCGCAGGGGCAGTCGTTGGACAGGTTGCGGGCAGTATTGCTACTTCGGTGCACGATGGGCGCTGGGAGGGCTCCAACGCAATCATCAGGGCTCTAAAGGAGATTGGTACCGTCACCAGACATGTCAAGGTGCCATTGACCACACTGAATCGACGTCCAGTCACCCATGCGGTACGCACCACATTCAGCTGGATAGATCGCGTGCAGACCACCTCCGTATCTACTACACACGATGGCGGGGTCGCGGGTGCGTTGCCTAGTGTTTCGGTCAGCCAGAAAGAAGAAACCGTGGGGCAATTTCTCACGGTGATTCCCGATGCGCAGGCGGACGGTCAGATTTTGCTATCCGTTGCCTACGACTCGACGGTAGCGCAACCGCTCACCAGCGTGAAGTTTGGGCAAGGTGATAATGCGGTTGAAGTACAGCAACTCACAGTGGACGGTACCGGTACCGTCCAGCAAATCGAGTTGCGGCCAGTTCAGCCCGTCATTGTTTCGGGCTTCGACCGTCGTTACGCGCAAACCGATCAACGGCGGCTGGATGATGCGCTGCCGCTCGTTCTGGGCGGATCCAATCGCAACACACAGACGCGGGAAACCACGCTCATCATCCTCACGGCTGCGACGGAGGAGGGCTTTTGATGACTACCCGCCGCGATCGTTTCCCGTCGACCGTGCTTAAACGGATATTTGCCCGGGCTGCGGCGCAAACAGCGCCAGTATCGGTTGTTCACGCCCAGCTGGCAGACCGACAGCTGGATCTCTTGGTGGGCCTGCAATGGTACACGATTCTCGGCTCTGATCTTCCAGCCCAAGCCCGGCGCAAAGCGCGTTCAATGCGAGCGCGTTACTGGGTTCACGGAGGAGGGCGCGACGAGTCGGTTGGCCTCGTGTACCTGCCACGCACAACCGGCTTGCAGCTCCAGCGCTCGCTGCGTCGCGAGACGCATTCCGCAGCACAAATTATTGCGACTCGACATTCAGGCGGCACATACGCATGGGTACAAATGTTGCCGGACACGCGTTATTGGGTGGCGGTCGTAAGAAACGGTCAGGTGCTTAGTGGTGCTGATCTCGTGGTTGACACACGAGCGCAAGCGCAAGCCGTGGTTGATCGTATACGTGCGCGATTCGGCACGGAACTTTCCATCATGGGCAGCGCCGCAAAATTGCTCGGTACCGACTCCGCACCCGCTGTTGATCTCAAGCAAATTCAAGCCGATTTCGATCAGCTCGCCCAGGGTGCCAGCCCACGTAGCCTCGTTCAAAAACGGGCCCGCCCCACCGCCTCGTCGCGCGGTGTTCTGCTGCTGTTGTCTGCCAGCGCGCTAGGCCTGCTCATTCTCGGCGCGCGGCATGCTGCCAAACCAACGGTTCCGGCAGCAGTACCGCCATCCCGCGTCGACGCAAACGTGGTTGAACAGCTATGGCATGAGGCCCTTGCAAAGGCGGTATCCAGTTATGTCATCCCCTCATACCACGGGTTGAGACAGCTTTGGCAGAGCATAGGTCAGCTTCCTGTTGATGCTCAAGGTTGGCGAATAAAGTCGGTACATTGCATCGACCTGGGAAGCCCTTGGCAGTGTGAAGCCTCGTATCAACGTGCTCACCCGCTTGCCAGTTCATCGGCATTGCTTAGGGGTGGCTGGTCCAGTGAGCAAGTGCGGTGGACACAGCTCGATGAGGCAGTCGTTACATTTGTGGTGGAAGTCGACCGTACCACGATAGAACTTGCTGCCTTACAAGAGGACGTTTCAGGCTTTATTCCCGACGCCGACGCTTTGCAGGTACTCCGGCCGTTACTCGCTAACGTGCGCATCCACATGCCCCGTGCGTTCGATGTGCAGCCCCCCTTGAATCCCTACGACGCTACTCCACTTCCACGGCCTGATGCAGTGCCGCAGCTTCAAACGCGGGAAATAAGTCTATATGGCCCCTTCAGGTTCGTGGCCATGCTGGGTCCTCAGCTGACTCGCCGGATTCATTGGCGTGAGCTCATCGTGAATTTTGACAATGTCGTGCAGCCTTCCATTCATGCCAGCGCATTGATGGCCACTTTAAAGGGGAAAAGTGTCGAGCTTGATTCGTAATAACGATCTTAAGGCATAACACAGACGTAGATGGCGACTGCTAATGCTTTCTATTTGTAATTACAAATGTCAAAAGCGTGAGCGCGGCAAACTGTGGCGTGCACATAAGCGTCACGAGCGTTTAGCGCGGATGCGCATACTCCTTGGCAGAACTGGACTCATAATCGCCGGGCCGCTCAGCGTTGCCTTGGGGATGATGAGTGGCTTAACAACGGAGAATGCCTGGGCGCAAAGTACGTCCTCGTCGTGGGAGCAGCATGCCCAGTCAGTGCTGGACTTGCTCATGCTTGATACGCGTCGTGCCTTGGACGAGCATGCAGCACGAAGCACAAGGTCGAAAGCGGTGGTGTCCCAGCCCGAGCGCACGCAGCAATCGCAGGGCTCTAAACCCGCGGTCGATCAAATCAAGCTGGTGAAACTATATGGGCATAGCGAACGACTGACGGTCGTACTGAACGTGAATGGTCATCGCAAAGAATATCGACCCGGGGCAACCCTTCCATATGGGGGAGGCGGCCGGCATCGTGAGTACCGGTTACTTCGTATCGTCGATACGTGCGTAGTGCTGCGCAAGGGCAATGGGCCCACTCGCACGGCATGTTATCAACCTCAAAGCAGGGACCCTCACGCCAGAACGCGTAATTCGGCGCGGCCCGCTGCTCTGAGTTCGTTAGCAGCCCCCTTGCCCATGCAAGGCGAACCCTAGGAGGGCGACCAGTGATTTCCAGGTTTGTACGTTTAGCCACCAAAGACTTAGTCACAGCACCCAATGCAAAAACGAACTCGATCACGTTGACCCAGAACATGGCCGCTGCCGAAGGACAAGGCGTTGCAGAGCACGACGGCCGCGATGTTTACGTTGAGAATCAGAACGATCTTAGCAACCTGAATCCGCCTATTCGAAAGCTCTTGTTTGCGGAGTTTGATGTTGGGGCCAGTATTAACCGGTTTTGTCCCGCGATGCTCGACGATGGCTGCGTCGCTATCGTTGTGGTTGAAGGGTGGCGCGACAGCGACCAAGTAGACGAGCTTATCCGTCAGGTTCGCCGCCGTTACGTGCTCGCTAACCCAGCACGAATCGTGGTTCCCACGCCACTCTTGTTGGCTTTGGTGCGGGGACAGGTAGCCGGCACGTCGTTTGAGGGGGCGGGTGGCGGTACGGAAGGCCAGCGGTCGTCACTGGTAGAAGCCTTTCATGAACTCGTGGAATGGGGCGTTGTACACGAGGCGAGCGATTTACATATAAACATTCACCGGCGCTGTGCTTCTTCCGAAGTTAAATACACCGTGGATGGCCGCTATGTGACTCCAGCACGTTTTGCCAACATGCCAACCGCAACATTGCTTGAAATGTTAGCAGTTGCCTGGATGGACGTTCGGGGTGGCAACGGGGCCGTGTTCGATCCTCAAATCGAGCAGCAAGGAAGACTCGAGCTTGAGATCGCCGGAAAGCCCATCATGCTGCGCTGGGCATCGCTTGCCACCGACGCAGGCCCTTCCGTCTGCTTGCGGATACTACGACTCGAGTCGAGAGCGGCAGTCCGGCTCGAAGAACTGGGTTATCTACCACAACAAGTTGCCACCCTGGAGCGCGCGCGGCGCACTGAAGGAGGGATTACTGTGTTGGCGGGTGCCGTCGGTTCGGGCAAATCAACCACGATCGCCACACTCATGAGCATGATCTCCCCATACCGCAAGGTGATCACGCTGGAAGACCCGGTTGAGTACCTCATCGATGGTGCCTTACAAAACACCATCACACGATCGCTGGATGGCGAAACCAGAGACGTATTTCAGGCCAAGCTACGAACCGTGAAACGCTCGGCGATGAATGATCTGCTCGTGGGAGAAATTCGCGACCGGGAAACAGGACGCGCCTTGATGGACCTTGCCGGGAGCGGAGTCAGCGTCTACACCACCGTGCACGCAGCAAACGCGATGTTAATCCCGGAGAGGCTGGCGTCCGACTTTATCGGCGTGTCACGTGATTTTCTGGCCACGCCAGGCATATTAAAGCTGCTGGTCTATCAGGCACTGTTGCCACGTTTATGTCCGCAGTGCGCACTGCAGCCTGCCAACGAACATGCCGCTGCAGCATACTATGCCAACGTGCTCAAGCGACTGTTTAGCGTCAATACCGCAGGGCTCCGCTTTCGCAATCCCTTAGGCTGTGCGCGATGCCAGGAGGGTGCCTTGCCAGAGCTATATGGATACTGCGGCCGAACTGTGGTGGCAGAGATGATCGAGCCGGGCAACGATGACGAGTTTCTATGCAATGTGCGCCATGGCGACACAATCCAGCAACGTCGATACCTCGCCCAACAACACCGCAGTCGGATTGATGAGCCCGATATGAAGAACAAGACGGCACTTGAATGTGCAATCTATAAGGCGTTGCAAGGCGACGTCGATCCGCGGGATGTCGAGGCGCGTTTTCAGCCTTTTGAAACACTGGCTTCTCTTGACGTTACCCCCTCCAAGCACCTGCGGATGATTCAGTAGTTTCTATTCATGTTCGATCAATTGCGTTTGCTCTGGGCGAAACGGTGGTTCAGGGCCCGTCGGGCTCACTACTACGAGTACCTGGCGATCTTGATGGAGCAACTCCAAGGTAAGAAAACGTTGCGCGACATTTTCACAGACGATGCACAGCGTTACGGGACAGCATCAGTTCGTGGCTATTTGTCTGGGCGGTGGGCGCGTCTACATGAGGAGTCGGGAGGCGATCTTGCTCAGACGTTTGTTGGTAGTTTACCGAGTGATGACATTGCATTGATGCGCGCCGCACAGTTGTCAGGCGCAGGAGCACTAGGCAGTTTCCTTTACGACTTGGCACGGACAGCCCGCTTGCATGACAAGGCACGCCGAGTGTTTCGGTCAACCTTGATGGCGGGGCTGGCGGCATCGGTGGTTATGTTGGCCGTACTTGCGGCGATCCCGTGGTACACCGCACCCGCACTACTGCAACCGTTTCAGTCCGTGCCGCCGGAGTTTTACGGAAATGCGACCCGGAAGTTGCTGTTTGCCGCGGAAGCGCTCGATTATTTATTGCTGCCCCTGGTTCTGGGGGGAGCTCTGACCGCGGCGGCCCTGCTTTGGTCCTTGTCTAACCTGACCGGAAGAGTTCGCATGTTCCTCGACCGGTTCTTGCTTTGGCGTGTTTACCGTGATTTTCAAGGAATTCTATTTCTGTCGCTTTTAAGCATCACAGTGCGCCAGCGGGGAAATGTCAGCACCAGATTGAGGGACGCCATCATGGCTCAGCTTCCCGGGGCCAATCGATGGAAGGCCTGGCACTTGAATCAGATGGTCGTGCATATCGATGACGGAATCGTAGGTGCCGAAACTGTCGATACGGGCATGCTTGACCACGAAAGTATCTGGTTTCTTGCCGACATGATTGCCGTCCACGGACTTGACGGTGGGCTACAGCGAGCGCGGGAGAGAATTGAAGACGAAGTTATGCGTCAGGTGACTCGGCGTGCCTGGTTATTGAGATGGTTGCTGTTGGGCATTGCGGTAGCGGTCATTATCACGGTCACTCTGTGGCATTACGTCGTCGTCGATGAAATGAGCAGTGCGATGCGAGCGTGGCACGCCATTTAGCGGCTAGCCAGAACGTCTGGCGAAGTTTCTTGTGCGTTGAGTCTAATTATCGTAGTGAGGAGATGAAATGACCATGTCTGCAAAACCTCGGTCTTGTGGCCATCCATGGATCCGGAGACGTCGTCGAATGCACCAATTTCGTGCGGGATTGAGTGCTACCGATCGCGGGCAAACCGATGCGCCGAAAGCAGTACCCGTGGTCAAGCACACTAGTTTGCTGATGCGCCGAAGCGGCACCGACGCTCGCATTCCATCGGGTGGGCAGAACCCGATTCGCGTCAAGAAGCCGGCAAGTAGTTTAGCGCTGCGCTATCGCAGCTCACGCGCAACGGGTAATTCAATTGCAAATCAGCCGACCCTGCCCCAGCGGCCGCGGACGCGTTGCGACCGTTTGCGCAATCACCCGAGCGTCGATGCACGCCGCGCGCGTCGTCGACGTCCCGCGCCCCTGCGTCGGCAGCTTGGGCTGAGTTTAGTGGAAGTTTCTATCGTCACTGCCATTATCCTCATCGTATCCATTATTGGAATTCCGGCGATCAATGCCTACGTTGTGGAAAATAAAGTGCCCAAGGTGGCGGCTGAATTGCAACGCTATGTGGCACGTACGAAAGCCAATGGACAGGGTGCTAGTGATCCTCATGCTGGTCTGAACACCAGCAACCTAGCGCGGGCGATGCGCAATTCCAGCGTTCTATCTGTCGATTCGACCTCATTGTCGTGGGTCGCTCACGGACTCGGAGGTAACGGCTCTTCAACTGGCTTGGTGACAGTGTCTGAAGCCGAAGGCGGCGCCATGTTCACCATGACACTGGATGCAGTCAATGATGCCGCATGTCCCGCCTTAGCGTCGGTTATGCAACGAGTGGCCGAACGTATAGAAATTACGGGTGCCAGTTCGGTGGTGGCTAAAGATACATTGGCGGCTACGCCAATTGTCTATTCCCCACTGACCGCGGATGAGGCGTGCGCGTCGGGGGATGTCAATACATTTGTCTTTACCATGCGGTAAGTAAAGAGCTACGAAGCTCATAGAGCGCCGACGCGATATGTTAATCCGTGCTTTGGCTAAGCGTTGGGGGTAACGCATCGTCGATCGCCCACCCCATCGCCTTGTTCGCGCCCCGCTATTCGGGGGCCCGTCGAAGTTCCAGCGGGTCGGCGTCCATCGAATCGATACTGCCCGCGTCGTGGTGCGCGTCGATGGCGTAGCAACAGGGGAGGGTGTGAGATTTGAGAATGTGCGCTCACTATAGGCAGGTGAGGGCGAGGGGAACGTCTGCAACCAGATGGCGGGCCCCCCTTGCCTCTGGCTTCGTGTTAATGGAGTTGGTTATCGCTGCGGCCCTGCTGACTCTCGGAGCGATATGGATGGCCACGCGTCTGA
Organism: uncultured Pigmentiphaga sp.; assembly: GCA_964569785.1. Lineage (GTDB taxonomy): Bacteria > Pseudomonadota > Gammaproteobacteria > Burkholderiales > Burkholderiaceae_B > Verticiella. The sequence goes on from CAZMVM010000010.1 coordinate 29,059, forward strand.
CGACGGAAGTGCAGGATAGCGGTGCCCGGGCGACTGCAAGCTATATGCTGACAGTGCGTGGTGCGGTGCAGAATATGTTGGTTCAATATTTCGATTACTTGACGCTGCATGCCGACGGCGATGATGAGGTGCCAGAGTTCCTACGTGGCGCGTTGCCTCTTGATCTCGAAATTGCGGATTTGCTGGGGCCACTGGAAGCAGGCAAGCCTGGTTTTCTTGATCCGGGGTTTCCATCGGCACCGCCCTACGGGGGTGCCGTGCGCATCAGGCTCTGGCGTGATGGCATCTGCCCCGGAAGCAGTTGCAGAGTAGACGCCTTGGTGTATACGAGCGAACCGCTCCGTGCCACGGCGCAGGATGATTACAGTCCTGAATTGGTGGGAGCCTTCATGCTCGCTTCCGAAGGATACGGCGGACACGCTCCGCCGATCGACCCAGCCCATGTGCGCGGACCAATCTTTGATACGCCAAACCCAGCGGGGCCGATTCCCGGCATTGTTGGCGTTACAGCCTCTTTGGACGCCACGATGTTTCATCAATTCGTGCGTCACGGCGATACGCGACCCGTCCGCCTGCGCAACACCTTGGATGTGTCGGGTCTGTTATCCGCGGAAACAGGTCTCAAGCTGGAGACTCACGTCGTTCCCGGCGATGCCTGTGTGGCCGAAGGAGCCTACGCTCAGACGAACCGTCAATTACTCGCGGTGTGTCAAACCGGCATTTGGTTCGAGCTTACCCGTTATACCGTTCAGGGCATCGTTCACGAGTTGGCGAACGGGGCTTCCTTGCCTGTGCCTGCTTGTCCGGCGGACATGGAAGGATTCATTCAGCTGGGGTTAACGTCGGTGGATCTCACCCTAACCGGTGATGACATCGATGTGCGAGGGACACTTGACGGTACCGTTTCAGGCGGCGGTGCGGTCGGACAAAGTGGCAACGTGACGATTACGGGAACTTTGGAAGGGTCGGTATACAGTACAGCCGACAGTCGTATTCGTGTGATTCAGGGCGTGGCTGCGCAAGCCGGGCGCGTCGATCTGACCCGAGCGGGGCCGGATGCACGAGCTTACGCGATCTACGGATGTCGTCATGTTTAAGCTGTCTAAGTACGTTGATTATGGTGGGGGCGGGGCGCAGGTAGGCGCTGCACTTGGCATCGTCGGAGCTTTATTGTTCGGTGCGTCTGCGCTAGCAAGTGTTGAAACCAGTTTGAGGTCGATCAGCCTGGGTGCGCCTATCTCAGATCCCCTACATAATCATCGTCTAGACGAGGCGGTGCCCATACTCACAACCCGGCCGGACGCGAACCTTTCGGGGGCTTCTCTTCGACGGTCATCCAAGACCAATGGAGAACGATCCGCCGGCGCGGGCCCGCAGGGAAAACGCGCTTCATTCGCCGGACCTGAAGCGCCGGCAACGGTTGACCTGGTTGCGGCCCCTCATGTAAGCCATGAGTCGATTGAAGCCTGCCTGGACAAAGCGGCGATCTACCACGGGGTTGACCCCAACTTATTGCATGCCATTGCTGTGGTCGAATCAGGTTTGAATCCCCAGGCGATGAACACTGCAAACGCTAACGGCACCCGCGACATCGGATTGATGCAGATCAACAGCTCCTGGCTACCCCAGCTGGCGCGTTGGAACATACGAGAGCAAGATTTGTTTGATCCCTGCATTTCCGCCTATGTCGGCGCATGGATTCTTGCGGACAATATCGCTCGGCTTGGTCCCGTCTGGCGAGCTGTAGGTGCGTACAATGCGCGTAGCCCCGAGCGACAGTTGCGATATGTTCAGCGTGTGCAGCGTCAACTCGGTAAGCGCTTATCGCGCGATGCGGCATCACGTCAATAAGGCGCGATCAACTTATCGGGTCGCACTTATTGCGGCGTCCGCTTTGAGCTGGTTGTATATCAAGGCGATGATCACCGACTTCCTTCGGCAGCGTGCAGTGCTGGCGCATCGGGCCCTCCGTGGTTGGCTAACGACGAAACCCCGACAGTAGGGTGTCCAGGCCTGGAATGGCTATTGGCGCAGCGGGGAGCGTGAAACGCTCCGGCGAAGGGGGCGTGACGTCCAGTGCTGCCAGTCGAAAATCATTGCCCGCCCGGAGCAGACCGAGACCACGTTGTTGCAAGGCCTCAACAAGCTGTTGTATGCCTCGGGTATCAACCCCTGCGCTGTGTTGAAAAGCCAGCGCCAGCTTGCCTACAGTATGGGTAAGCTCGACGATGTCGGGGTTTTTTGTGAGTGCGATCTCCATGGAGCGTCGCTGGCCGTTGCGAGTGAGGTAGTCCAAGGTATACACATGACCCTGTATTCCCGCGATGCTTTCCTCGCGCTGCATGGGACGTAGACCCTCCACTTGTGCGAGATCATCGGGGTGGTAGTCAGTGGCGTTCGCGATACCGAGTGCTGCCAATACATTAAGGATTGCCCGGCCTTCCATGACGACGGGGCGACCGTTCACCGCGGTCACAGTATAAAGCGTGTCGTCGCGTGCGATGAGATGAAGTTCAGGCCGCTCGGGCGACTCAACACGAACGTGCTGATTGGCAAACTCCACCCGATAGTGCTTGCCTTTTGCGTCAATGGTCGCGGTCCCGTCGGCGAAAGAAAGTACTGGTAGAAGGACCAGGAGGCTGAGCGGTAGGCGGGTCCATTTAATGGAATACTTTCGGTGCAAAAACATGGGGTGCTGGTTCCGTAAAATAGGTCAGGGAGAACGGTGTCGCCAGAATCGAACCCCGGCAGAGCACTCACGTGAGCTGCCCGGTTGGGGCCTAAGCTGTCGGTCACTACTCATCATGCTGGGCATGGGTATTTAATGTAAGTCGCAATCGATACGCGGCGCCATCACCCTGCAATAAGACCCAACAAAGAGAGGATCAGGGCCAATAGACCACACCCGAAGCCAATCAGGGCGATCAGCCATGCCCTATGCACCTTCGCCTGTGCCTTCACTGCTGCGTCCTCAAGCCCTTGAATGGTCAGTTGAAGCTGTTGGGCCAGCTCTTTGATATGGGTGGCGTTTTGCGTGACTGCGGACTGCAGTTCCATGATTTGGTGTTGAAGGCTTTCAGGCCTGCCGTCCTCGTTTCGGCGGCGTGTAAAAGCGGGAGCCGCGACGCTAACGATATCCGCCAAATGGGGAAGAATAAGTTTTGCTGCAGGCAACCAGAATGCCATGCGTCCTCCTGTGCGTTTGTTCGAAGTGGCGCGTTTGTTCCGAGCGGTTTTGGGCATGGTGAGAATGATGAAAACTTAATTCGACGATACCAGCAGGAGAGGGCGCCAGGTGAGCGGCACGGTAACGAGTGATGGCACGTGGTAACAACGGACAAGACCGCGTATACAGGGCGGTTCAGGTGCGAGGCGGGCCTGGTCCTGCGTCGTGGTGTCGTTCGAGACGCCATCGGTACTGCGCACACTCGCCTTTTTCGCCGTGTCGACGGTGCCAGCGGTAACGCGTGGCTGCCCGCATCACACCCATGGTCGAGCGCACAGCCAAGCTTGGCTCAAACGCCGGTGGGCGGCAAGTTCTGCCAATCGCAGCACGTGAAGCCACGACAGTGCTTGGCCCCGCCCGACGGGGCAGCTGGGCACGGAGAGTCCGACAGGCGGACTGCAAGGCTCATGGTAGGCGTGGTTCTGGTATAAAACGCGAAGCGGCTCAGCAATACTGATGTGGGGCCGCGCCACCAGGAGCTGACAAATCATGAGCGCACACGAGAATGAATCGAGGGTCGCTATTGTTACGGGGGGCACGTTCGGCATTGGACGAGCGATTACCTTGACGCTTGCCGAGCGGGGTTTTCGCGTTGTGGCTTTTGGGCTGGACTCGCCTCAGCCCTCCACCGTGGCCGCCGATGGGATAGCGCCGCTACGCGCCGAACTTAAGCGCCGCGGGCTAAGCGGCGAGGTATTAGAAGCGGATGTCGCGGTCGCCGCCGATGTAGACCGGGTGGTCGGGCGTGCTTTGGCCTGTTTTGGGCGCATCGATGCTCTGGTCAACAACGCGGCGATTGGTCCGTTAGGCACGATTCTGGACACGTCGGAAGAGCTTTGGGACAGAGTCATGAGTGTCAATCTGAAGGGGCCCTTTCTAATGGCACGCGCCGTCATACCTCATATGATTCGTCAAGGGGGTGGGAGCATTATTAATGTGGGTTCGGGAGCGGGGTGGGGTAAGCCCAATATGGCCGCGTACGCGGCAAGCAAGGGGGGGCTGCACGCACTCACTGCCGCTATTGCCTATGACCATTTCCACGACCGGATCCGGGCCAATACGGTCATCCCCGGTGGCGGTGGCATCGTCACCGGCATGAGTTTGGGTCGGGCGCATGGCGATTTGCAAAAGGCAAGCACCAATGGGCCCGGAACCGCGGCGGGGCGTCATGGGACGCCGCAAGACTTGGCCAACGCGGTTGCCTTTTTATTGTCACCCGAAGCAGAAGTGATATCAGGTACGGTCCTGGACGTCGGTTGTTTTGCTCTACAAGGGGGCCCGATTCCACCGAAACGCTCACCGAAGCAGTGATTGACTTCCCGATAGGCGGGTCTAAATTAAATCTGATACGTCAGTACGTCTAGCGGACTAAAAGGGGGGCGCATGAGCGCAGGTTCATACTCGCATTACATCGACCTGGAGAAGGGCCTGGTCAGTCGGGAAATCTACAGTAGCGAAGCCATCTATCAACGCGAGCTTGAAATGCTGTTTCCGCGTGTCTGGCAGTTTGTCGGTCACGAGAGCCTCATCCCTAATCCGGGTGATTTTTTCAGCTCGCGTATGGGGAACGAGTCGGTGATTCTTTGCCGAGACGAAAATCACCAAATTCAAGTGCTGCTGAATTCGTGTCGTCACCGGGGGATGAAGGTCAGTTTATACGACGAAGGTAATACGCGCGCCTTTACGTGCCCGTACCATGCCTGGACGTTTGCTCTCGATGGCAGCCTCACTGGTGTCCCTCAATACAAGAATCTATACGAGGGGCGCCTGAATAAATCCGAGTGGGGTTTAATCAAGCCACCCCACGTTTACAACTACAAGGGCACCATTTGGGCGAACTGGGATCCGGACGCGCCCCACTTCCTTACCTTTTTAGGCGACGCCAAAGAGCATCTCGACCTGGCGCTAGATGCGCGCGATGGGCGCGAAGGCGGATCTGAAGTCATTGGCGGTATTACAAAGTGGATTATCCCCTGTAACTGGAAGCTTCCTGCCGAGAACTTTACCGGAGACACCTATCACAATATTAGCCATGCGTCTGTCGATCGCATCGGTATCGGACCGAGCGCGCGTTCCGAAGTCAAAGGGCGGCGCGATAACGAACTTGCGAAGGCACAGCATGTATGGATCAACTTCCCCCAAGGGCATGGCGTGCACAGCGCCATCATGCCCGCAGGTCAGGAGTACGTTGAGTCGTTTAAAGATAACCCCGAAGTAGAAGAGTATTTCAGAGCCTGCTTCGAGGCGCGCCGCAAGCGTCTGGGTGATAAATCCAGATTGCGCCCATTTGTAGGCACCATATTCCCGAACACGTCGTTCCACGGTCATCAGCCCCGCTCAATTTTCGTCTGGCATCCTCACGGGCCAACCTCAGTCGAGGCATGGCGTTTCTTTTTAGTGGATAAAGACGCCCCCAAGGTCGTGAAGGATTTTCTGCGCGAATACTACATGCGGTACTCTGGTCCGGCTGGAATGACTGAGCAAGATGACATCGAAAACTGGATGCACGCGACTAACGGCAGTAAAGGGGTGATTGCGCGACGCTACCCGTTTAATTACTCGCAGTCGTTGAATACATCGGTGATGAATCAGTTGATGCCAGGCAACGTTAGCTTACAGATCAGCGAAGAGAACCCGCGCGCGTTGTACAACCGATGGGCCGATTATCTGGACGGTAAAGGTTGGGACGACCTCTTAGGTAAGAATGACCCGATGTATGCCGAGAGCAAGTAAAGGGGGCACGCATGAGCGCTAAAGTAACCACTACCGAACCCATTGTCGCGCCTACGCTTGAGCAGCTGCAGCTGCAATATCAGGTAGAGACTTTTCTGAAAAGGGAAGCCGAGGCCCTGGATAATCGTCGTTTCGATGACTGGCTTGCCATGCTAGCCGAAGACCTTTGGTATCACATGCCCATCCGGCGGAATGTGAAGCTTGGCCAACACGCTCAGCGTGAGAACACGGATCCCGATAAAGACATCAGCTGGTTCAACGAAGATAAATGGACGTTAAGCAAACGCGTGGCGCAAATAAAGACGGGCGCGCATTGGGCCGAAGAACCGTTGTCCCGCGTGTGCCACCTGGTTAGTAATGTGTTGGTGCATGCTGTGCGGCCCATTACGGACGGCGGCATCGAGGTCGATATCAGTAACCGGTTTGTCATCTACCAGAATCGTGTCGATTACGACACGGCGCTTTTTGCTGGTCGACGTTACGACACCTTGCGACGTGACGCCGACGACTTCTGGCTACTTGCAAAGCGCGAAATCATGTTGGATCAAAGCGTATTGTTGGCGAAGAACCTTACTGTGTTTTTCTAGACCTGGCTCTTCTACTTTTGGTGCAGGGTTTCCAGTTATCGTAAAGTGGTACGTCCGGGGTTGCGCTGGCGCGGTAAACAGCGTATATGCAGCGGACTACACGAAAGGACTCTGCCTAAAGTACCGTACTGCATGCCCCTTTCTGTTACCCATCCAGCCTGACACAAGGGGCAGCCGTGTCTTTTCTCGCGAACCCGGTACGGCGAATTGGAGAATTCGTGTAATAGTGTCTCCGCAGTATTTCATCCGCGGGCGAAGAGGCGACAATGAGGAGATGCATTTGGCAGATTACCGGCGGCGAGACCGCTCCTAGGCACTCGCAGCGTCGTCCAGGGAATAGCCCAACAGACGCGAAAGCTCTAGCCCTGCCGTCATTATAAGGCGGGCCATTTCCTCGCGGCGTTTTCGATCGATGCGCACTGCCGGCCCGAATATGGCAATTGATCCTGCAATGGTTCCGCCCCCATTGAAATAGGGCGACGCTACCGCCACCGCACCCTGAATGAGTTCATCCTCGGATTCAGCGTAACCGCGTTTTCGCACCTGCTCGAGTTGCTTGAGCAGGATTTCTGGGTCGAGTTCGTGCTCTTTAGCCCAACCGCGCAACTGCGTTTCGGCGGTATTCAGATAAGCCAGTATGGCGCGTCCGCTAGCGCCACGTACCAAGGTTTCGCTATAGCCGACCCCGCGCCGAAAGCTCAAGGGCTGTGGGCACGGCAGTTCCGCAACGCAGAGGCGCCGATCCCCTTGTGGGATGAATAGCGCAACCGTTTCTCTTGTGTCTTCCCATACCTTTTGCAAGATGGGTTGGGCAAGGCGCGCAATGTCCAGACTGGCATTCCAGATATGCGCCAAACGAGCCACTTCCGGACCTAACCGGAAACGTTGTGGATCGCCCTCTGCAATAATAAAGCCCTGATTCTGGAGCGTGTAAAGCAGGCGATAAAGAGTGGGACGGCTCAACTTGACTCGTTGTCCGAGGTCGGCCGCAGTAAGTTCGTAGTCGTCCGCATCAAAGGCGCGAAGTATGTCCAACGCCCTTTCTACTGCTCGAACACTATCACCGGTTTTTTTCATGGTGTTGCATGCTTGCCCAAGAGGTATCAGTATAGGACAGCTACCCTCAGGGCTTTCCAGAGGTTGCTACATCCGAGGGGCGATCTCTAAAGCGAATCCGACGCGCCTGCCTGGCAGCGGCTGGAAAAGGAATAGAAACGAACAGAAACAGAAAGCGGCGCTGGCTTACGCCCCTTGGTTTCATTGCATTGACGCTGCTCGCCGGGAAGCGGCAATTCGACTAAGCCGGCACCGACGCGCACGTGGTGGCAGCCCGCGTTGGCGTGTCATTTCCTAGCAAAATGCTTCCAATGATTTCGGCTGACGTGAGTCGTAACAACTTACGCTGGCCTTCGAGGTCTCGGGGTGCTTGCTCGCAGCACCCACATGCCAGAATGATGCATGCTCTGTGGGTTAGTCGTGTCTTTCCTTCTGGTCCAATTGTTGCCCGCCAGAAGGCCGAGGTGCGGGCGTTGCCGATTGCCCGTAAAATTGCGGCCAGCTGATTGTGGCGCGGGAGCATTCACTTCCGCCCGCCAATTTTTATAAAGGAGTTCGTTATGGCTCTCGTTTCGATGCGCCAGTTGCTGGATCATGCTGCCGAGCATGGCTACGGCATTCCTGCATTCAACGTGAATAACCTTGAGCAGGTACAGGCCATTATGGAGGCAGCAAAGGCAACCAACAGTCCAGTGATCATGCAAGCGTCTGCAGGCGCGCGTAAGTACGCTGGAGAAACGTTCTTGAAGCACTTGATCGCTGCGGCAGTCGAAGCTTATCCCGAGATTCCTGTCGTCATGCACCAAGACCACGGACAATCGCCAGCGGTGTGCAAGGGGGCCATCGATCTCGGCTTTACCAGCGTCATGATGGATGGCTCGCTCATGGAAGATGGCAAGACCATCGCCGAATACGAGTACAACGTCGAGGTCACGCGCAAGGTGGTTGAAATGGCCCATCCCCTGGGGATCTCCGTTGAGGGCGAGTTGGGTTGCCTGGGCTCGCTGGAAACCATGCGCGGCGATAAGGAAGACGGACATGGCGCGGAAGGCACCATGACACGCGATCAACTGCTCACCGATCCAGATCAGGCAGTCGACTTCGTCAAGCGCACGCAAGTCGATGCATTGGCCATTGCCATCGGTACCAGTCACGGCGCATACAAGTTCTCGCGCAAGCCGACGGGCGATATTCTCGCCATCGATCGAGTCAAAGAAATTCATCGTCGCTTGCCGAACACGCACCTGGTTATGCACGGCAGCTCCAGTGTGCCGCAAGACCTGCTGGCTGCGATTCGCGAGTACGGTGGCGATATGAAAGAAACCTATGGCGTACCCGTGGAAGAAATTCAGGAAGCCATTAAGCACGGCGTGCGCAAGGTCAACATCGATACCGATATTCGGCTGGCCATGACCGCGGCGATTCGCCGTTTCTTGGCCGAGAACCCTTCCAAGTTCGACCCGCGCGAGTATCTCAAGCCGGCACGTGAAGCCGCTAAGAAGATTTGCATCGAGCGCTATGAGCAGTTCGGCACCGCCGGTAACGCTGATAAGATCAAACCTATTCCGTTGTCGGAAATGGCGCAGCGATACGCTTCGGGCGAGCTTTATCAGGTAAGTGAATAGGCCCGGGCCCCATGAGCCAACCCCTGTACGAGTCAAGAATTGAGTCGCTGCCTCTCTTAGCACGGGGCAAGGTGCGCGACATGTACGCGGTCGGTGACGACAAATTATTGATTGTCACGACCGACCGCCTGTCAGCATTTGATGTGGTGCTAGACGACCCCATCCCCGGCAAGGGAGCAGTTCTCACTGCGCTTACGCAGTTCTGGTTGCGCCGACTCGGGCATGTCGTTGCTCATCACGCCACGGGGATCGCCCCAGAAGACGTCGTTGCGCCTGCCGAGGTCGAGCAAGTAAAGGGGCGCGGCATGGTGGTTAAACGCCTTAAACCGATCCCGATCGAGGCCATCGTTCGTGGCTATCTCATTGGTTCAGGTTGGCAGGAATACCTGGCGACGGGTGCCGTATGCGGCGTCTCATTGCCGCAGGGGTTGGGGCGCGCGCAGCAGTTGCCCGAGCCCATTTTCACGCCGGCAGCGAAGGCGGAAATGGGCAAGCACGATGAAAACGTTGGCTTCGACTACGTGGAGCAGTTGCTGGGCGACGAGCAGGCGAAAAAACTGCGCGAGGTGTCGCTGCGGCTGTATCGGGAGGCCGCTGAGTACGCGGCCACCCGTGGCATCATCATTGCCGATACGAAGTTCGAGTTTGGTCTGGATGATGCGGGTGTACTGCACCTGATGGACGAAGTACTAACGCCCGACTCGTCGCGCTTTTGGCCTACGAATAGCTATCGTCCCGGTAGCAGTCCACCGTCGTACGATAAGCAATACGTGCGTGATTGGCTCGAAGCCCAGACGTGGGATAAGGCCCCGCCTGCGCCGCGGCTGCCCAAAGATGTCATCGAGCGGACCGCGGCGAAGTATCGCGAGGCATTGCACGTATTAACGCAGGACAGCAACGATTAAAACAGCAGCGACGAAAGACGCTTGCGGTACGTCGAGACCAACTTCGGCTGATCGGCTGCTTGCTCGAAGACCTCCAGCATCTTCTTGCGACCAATGTCGTCTTCGTAGCTACGATCACGCTGCACGATTTCCAATAGCGCATCCATGGCTTCGGCCCATGCCCGCCGCTCGATGCGCATCGTCGCGAGCTCTAGCCAGCCCGCCAGATTGTTGGGCTCATTTTCCAACGATTGGGCCAGTGCCACTTCCTCGTCACTGGGCGGAGCTGCTTCGGGCATCACGGGCTCTTCGGCCTCTTCTTCTGCCTCTGGCTCGTC
>CAZMVM010000011.1:0-22621 GCA_964569785.1 uncultured Pigmentiphaga sp.
CTATCTGCGCTTTATTGCCAACCGCCGTTGCCATCAGATCGGCATTGAGCCACTGTTTGCCCAGGAAGAAAACCCCTTCCCCTGGATGGCCGAAATGATCGATATCAAAAAGGAACGCAACTTTTTTGAGACACGCGTGATCGAATACCAGACCGGTGGCGCATTGAGCTGGGACTAAAATGTGCTAGGCTCAGCCAAATGTCTGGCCGCGTTCGGGGTTCGAACGCACAACCGGTAGAATCACACGGCATTGTCGAGAGCAATGCCGTGTGATGCCATTTGACGCAAGTGAAAACAACACCACCTTTCATGTGCACAACTGGCGAGGAAGCAGAATGACGAATCAAACAACGACGAACGATGAGGGCGGCGGTGCAAAAGAATGAAAAGCCCTTGCTTGCGCCCATCGGCCAGGAAGTAGCGTCAAATGACTGCAACTGAATTCACCCGATGCCTCACACCAGCGTCCACAACAATTGCTGGGTGCCGCGCCGGTGAATGACCCATCTAGTGTTTTGCTCGACGTGTTCGTGTTTTAGAACCCTGGATCATTAGGAGTTAATCATGGCAACAGCCAAGAAAGCATCAGCAAAAAAAGCCGCCAAGAAAGCATCCAAGAAAGCAGCTGCGAAAAAAGCTACGGCCACCCTTGAGAGCGCAGTAGGCACGACTGCCGTCAAGAAAGCTGCTGCCAAGAAGGCTACCGCTAAAAAAGCTGCCAAAAAAGCAACTGCCAAGAAAGCTGCGGTGAAAACCACGGCTGCCAAGAAAGCCACGGCCAAAACCGTTGCCAAGAAGGCTGTCGCCAAGAAGGCCGCTACCAAAGCTGCAACCCGTACTACCGCAGCCAAGAAGGCCGCACGTAAGCAGCCCGCAGTCGTTGCGACAGCCGCACCGGCAAAAACCACCCCGAACCCCATCGCCGCCTGGCCCTTCCCCACCGGCGATCGTCCCTAAGGGCACACGCTTACTGCGTAGCCAGGCTGCGGCCAGGGTTTGGCGTTCAAAGCGTCAAACCCTGGCCGTGGCCAGCGCGTGCGCGCACAAATTTCACCGGACGCGGGCAAGCAACCCATGCGACAATAAGATGGTCACGAGTCCCTCATCTGCACTTGCATGTTCGGTGAAATCTTCCAGTTTCTAATCAATATCCTGTTTACGCTGTTTGGCGCCGCGCTTGTGCTGCGGTGCTGGTTCCAGTACGCGCGCGTTCATCCGTATCACCCCATTGTGCAAGGCATTGCCCAGGCGACGAACTGGTTGGTGCATCCCTTGCGTCGCGTGATTCCGGGTTTTGCAGGAATCGACTGGGCGAGCCTGATTGCAGCTTGGCTGACCGCAGTCGTTTACCTGTTGCTGTTAACGCTGATTGCCGGCTTTAACGCGCTTTCGATTCTGCCCGCGGCCTTAGGCGCCGCCATTCTGATGGTGCTCAAATGGGCTCTCACCTTGCTGCTCTGGATTACGCTGATTCAAGCGGTGATGTCGTGGATCAATCCCTATGCGCCGCTGATGGGGCTTTTTCAAAGCCTGACCGGCCCATTTCTTAACCCCATACGCCGCGTTTTGCCAACCTTGGGCGGGTTAGACTTTTCGCCTTTGGTGCTGATTATTATTGCCCAGGTTGGCTTGATGATCGTGGCGCGGGCCAGCTTCAATTTGTTTGGTATTTAGCCAGCGCCGTTATCCGAACTGTTGCTGCTTGAGCTTGCACTTACAGCGACAAGCCGTAGGTGTCTTGCAACAGCCGATTAATCTCTTCGCGGGTTGGCGCGTGGTTTTGCGGGCCTCGATGGGCGATCTTGATCGCGCCCATTACGCTGGCGAGCCGGCAGCTGTCTGACCAGCTCCAACCCGAGGTCAAACCATACAACAATCCGGCACGATAGGCGTCGCCGCAGCCGGTGGGGTCGACCACCTGGGTGGCAGGGGTGGCCGGTATGGTTATCTCGGCCCCATCCTGGTACAGCACAGACCCTTCAGCTCCGTGCGTAACGATGACCGCCTTCTTTGCCTGTGCGATGTCGGCCATTGTGCGCCCTACACGTTGCTCGACAATATGCGCTTCGTAATCGTTCACCGTGAGGACATCAGCCAGGGCAAGCATGCGCTTTAAATCATCGCCATCAAATAACGGCATGGCTTGGCCGAGGTCAAATATGAAGGGAATCTTCCGTTTGTGCAGTCTTTCTGCGTGACGAAACATTCCGTCCTTCGAATCGGGTGCAACAATGCCCCATGCGCCCGGAGCCTCGCTCAAATCATTGTCGGCCGACATTTCCATCGCCCCGGGATGGAATGCCGTGATCTGGTTATCTGCGAGATCGTTGGTGATGAAGCACTGCGCGGTGAATGAGCCCGGCACAACCCGTATCCAGCGGGTGTCGATACCCATGGCTCGAAAGCGAGCAAGGTAATCTTCTGCGTCTTCACCAACCGTAGCGACCGGAATGGGGTCTCCCCCCAACAATCTGAGGTTGTAGGCGATGTTGCCCGCACAGCCGCCATACTCCTTGCGCATCCCGGGTACAAGAAACGAGACACTCAGGGTATGGACTTGCTCAGGAAGGATGTGGTCCTTGAAGTAGCCATTGAAAACCATGATGGTGTCAAAGGCCATGGAGCCACAGATAATGACGGAAGACATATTTAACTTGCGACCGGTTAGCGCCTTTTGAGGCAGCACGTTGATGAAATGACATTACAAGCGGACAAGGCCGCGAGTGCGGGCTTGAGCAGCAGAACCAGCACGAACCCGCATAAGCCTGAGCGCATTTACTTGAAGCGCACCCACCTGCACGCTTTAAGCTAGCACAACGCCCCCTGCAACGCGGCGCGGCGGCGTCTACGGGAAATACAAATCGAGCCGATAGCCGCTGACCGGAATGTTGGTCAGCTTTTCCAGCTCGACCGCGATGCGGCGCTCACTATTGGCCGGGAACGGCCCATCCATTGCCTGGCTATCGAGATACTCATGGGGGCTCAACCCCTTGCGTATCACCACGGTATCGGAGTGGTCTGTCAGGTCGACCTCCAACGTTGGCCAAGGTTGGGGATGGGGCGCGCGATTTCGCAGTACGGCTTCCAGCACGAAGCGTTCACCGCGCCCCCGCCCATCGTCGAGTGCGGCCGGCCGCAATGAGGAAGACTCTATGGTGAGGTACTGCGGTGCGCGTACATAGCCAACGACACACCCCAGCGCCTCGCACACATTGACTAGCAACGGACGCACAACCGGTACATAGGTGGCAATCGGCGTGCGCCACCATACGACAAGCTGCAGCAACAGCACCAACAGCCCCAGCAGGACACCCGCCTGCCACACCGTTGCCATCAACCCCGAACGGCGTTTTCTCTCGGTGACTGGTGTGGGTGACGATCGATGACGAGAAACGGCGCTGAAGCCCTCGGATTCCGGCTCGGTGGAAGCGTAGCGGGGATCACGATAGCGCGGATCTGCATAACGCGCCTCGGTATACGGCTCGTGCTGGTAGCGTGTGCGCGCCGTGGGGCGTTTGACCTGAGGCGCGGGCCTTACGGACGTTGCAGGCGAGGAGGAGTGACGCTCGCGCTGCGTAGTCGGAGGCTGCCCCCTGGTTGACGAGGTAACGCCCTGCGCCTCTGGACCACCCGCGGTTGGGTCTGCGCGCGCAGGCCCAGCCCCCTCGCCCAGGGCAGAAAAGCCGGTAGACTGCGGCTCGCGGTGCATCGTCGGATTGCCCGGGCGTTGCCAGCCTGCCGGCTCAGTGGAAGATGTCCTCTTGCCCCCCTCGCGATGAGGGGCTGTCCTGTCATCGGCTGTGGTATTTGTGACAGGTGAAATGTTGGGATCGGCGCGCGTGGAGGCAGGCTGATCCTGCACTGCCTCCCAACCATTGAAGACGGTTTCGCACACCCCGCAGCGCACGAAACCGTCGTGAACCCGCAACTGATCGTCCGCCACCCGAAATGCGGTGGAGCACGACGGGCAACGAACGACGCGGGTTGTCATAGGGCCTTCTGCCCGTGTAGACATACCCAGCCATCGTGGGCATTCCACACAGTCAGTTCCAGATAGGGAGCGTATACCGCAGCCACTTCCTCAGCCTGCCGTTCGAGTACACCGGAAAGCACCAGATACCCCCCCGGTGCCACCCGCTCGGACAGCATAGGCGCGAGGATTTTCAGCGGCGTTGACAAAATGTTGGCTACGACCACGTCAAAGTCGCCGTCGGCAAGCGCATCGGGCAGCACAGCGTCGAGCCTCACATTGTTGGCCTGGGCGTTATCCAAGGTAGATTGCACGGCCTGTGGATCGATGTCCACCCCGATCGTTCGGCCCGCCCCCAGTTTGCGCGCAGCAATCGCTAAAATGCCCGAGCCACAGCCGTAATCCAGCACCGTGGCCTGGGGCGGTAAATGCTCGGCCAACCAAGCGAGGCACAGGTGGGTGGTGGGATGACTGCCGGTACCAAAGGCCAGCCCCGGATCGAGCCGAATCACAACGTCGTCTGCGGCGGCTTCGGCTGGAACGTCGTGCCACGTTGGCACAATCCAGATCCCCGCTACCTGGAACGGAGCAAACTGCGATTGCGTTACGCGTACCCAGTCTTCATCGGGAACTTCCCGCAAACTCCACGCGGGCGCTACGGCAAGCGATAACGCCGTGCACGCATCTTGAATAATGGCTCCCGGGTCGGTGCCGTCGGCCAGCAAAGCAACAACGCGATTGCGGTTCCAGGCCGACACCTCGGGCTCGAGCCCCGGTTCTCCGTACAGCGGTTGCTCCTGGGGGGTGCCATCATCTGCGTCACCTACCGTGACCGACAGCGCGCCTGCGTCCAGCAGAGCATCCGACCATGGCTCAGCCTGTTCACGAAGACAGTCGAAGACCAGTTCACGCATAAGGTCCTCCCAATGCTTACGTTGGCCGCTGGGCCAGTTTCTCTTCGAGATAGTGAATGCTGGTGCCGCCCTCGATAAAGCGCGCATCCTGCAACAGCTCGCGATGCAACGGAATGTTGGTCGTGATTCCCTCGACCACCATTTCCGACAGGGCGACGCGCATCCGCGCCAGCGCCTGTTCACGCGTATCGCCGTAGGCGATGATCTTGCCGATCATTGAGTCGTAGTGCGGCGGTACAACATAGCCGTTGTAAATGTGGGAATCAACGCGGATTCCCATTCCGCCCGGTGCGTGCCAGTTCTCGATCCGGCCGGGACATGGCGTGAAGCGATAGGGATCCTCGGCATTGATGCGACATTCGATCGCATGGCCACGGAAGGTAATGTCCCGTTGCCGCAAGGTGAACTTCTCGCCCGCAGCAATGCGGATTTGCTGCTGGATCAGGTCGATCCCCGTGATCATTTCAGTGACCGGGTGCTCAACCTGGATACGCGTGTTCATTTCGATGAAGTAGAACTCGCCGTTCTCGTATAAGAACTCGAAGGTACCCGCCCCGCGGTAGCCAATCTTACGGCACGCCTCTACGCAGCGATCGCCAATGCGTTCGATAAGACGCCGTGGGATATGCGGCGCGGGTGCCTCTTCAATGACCTTTTGGTGGCGCCGCTGCATGGAGCAGTCGCGCTCTCCCAGCCACACGGCATTCCGCCCGCCATCGGCCAACACCTGAATCTCAATATGCCGGGGGTTTTCGAGATATTTTTCCAGATAGACCTCGGGGTTATTGAAAGCCGCCCCGGCCTCGCTGCGCGTCATCGCGACCGCATTGAGCAACGCTGCCTCAGTATGGACAACACGCATGCCGCGTCCACCGCCGCCGCCCGCCGCCTTGATGATCACGGGATAGCCTACGTTCCGCGCAATCTCAAGTATGGCCGAAGAGTCTTCTGGTAATGCACCGTCTGAACCCGGAACGATCGGCAGACCAGCCGCGGTCATGGCCTGCTTGGCGCTGACCTTGTCGCCCATCAAACGGATGGTCTCGGGACGTGGGCCAATAAAAACAAAGCCGCTTTTCTCGACCCGCTCAGCGAAGTCGGCGTTTTCCGCCAGAAACCCGTATCCAGGATGAATGGCTTCGGCATCGGTAACCTCGGCCGCCGAAATGATCGCCGGCATATTAAGGTAGCTTTCTTGTGCCGGTGCAGGGCCGATGCAGACGGACTCATCCGCTAACCGAACGTATTTCGCGTCGCGGTCGGCTTCCGAATGAACCACAACGGTTTTGATACCCAGCTCACGACATGCGCGTTGAATACGCATGGCGATCTCGCCCCGGTTAGCGATTAAAACTTTCTCAAACATGGGCATCAACCGATGACGAACAGCGGCTCGCCGTATTCAACTGGCTGCCCATTTTCGACCAGAATTTCCTTGATCACGCCTGCCCGATCTGCCTCGATTTCGTTCAGCAGTTTCATGGCCTCGATGATGCAGAGGGTTTGTCCTTCCTTGACGGTTTGCCCGACTTCGACAAACGGATTGGCCCCTGGACTGGGCGCGCGGTAAAAGGTGCCGACCATGGGCGCCTTGACGACATGTCCGGAGAAAACCGGTGTATCGCTGGCCTGTGGATCGGCGGCCGCCTCTGCGGACTGAGGTGCAGCCGGGGCCGCCGGTGCCTGAACCGGCACGGTCTGCTGCCATCCCGCAGGAATAACATTGAAAGGCGGTGGAGGCGGTGGAGGCGGCGTTTTGACGATGCGCACCTTGCCTTCACCTTCGGTAATTTCCAGTTCAGCAATACCTGATTCGGCGACCAGGTCGATGAGTGTTTTCAGTTTTCGCAGATCCATGGAGTGATTCCTTTCCGGTAGTAGGCAGCCCGCAGTCACCGCGACTGCTCTTGTTCTGAAGGCAGTGACCGCACCGGATTACCGGGCAATCCGAAATAGTAGCCCGGTGTTAGACGTTCGGGGTGTAATCGATGGCATAGCGCAGCGCAGCTTCGTATCCGCTCACGCCCAAACCGGCAACAACGCCAATGGCGAGATCGGAAAGATACGAGTGCCGTCGAAACGGTTCGCGGCGGTGTACGTTGGATAAATGCACTTCTATGAAAGGCAGGTTCACAGCGGCGAAAGCATCACGCAAAGCCACGCTCGTGTGTGTGTATGCAGCCGGATTGATAATGATGAAATCGGTACCATCAAGACGCGCCGCCTGAATACGCTCGACCAACTCCCCCTCGTGGTTGCTTTGGTAGGTATCGAGCCGTACGGCGTTGTCTTGCGCCAGAGCCATCAGGCGCTCGTTAATATCAGCAAGCGACAAGGACCCGTAAATCTGCGGTTCGCGAGTTCCTAGCAGATTGAGGTTGGGGCCATGCACCACCAGAATGTTACGAGCCATGTTGTCGGAGTCGTGGGTGAAAGTTCGCGATTCTCACGCGAGAATCACTCGTTGTCCACCGATTGCATGGTGCGCATTGTACCCGGGGGAAGTGCCTGCGTGCAGGACCAGCCCCAAACGCCTGGCGAACCACGCAGCACCTGAGCGATTGTGATCATAACGATTGCAAGGTCGCGCGCAGCTGATCGGGGTCGATCTGGCCTTCGATGGCACGGGCAATTTTCTGTTGTGCGGTCACCACAAGCGTGAACGGCAGCCCACCAGCACTATTGCCCAGTTGGTGCATGAGTTCGAGGCCGCTGGCACGCGCTTCCAGGAGCGGGTACGAGACCGGCACCTTTTGTACGAACTCCCGCATCTTCTCGGGACGATCGACGCCAATGCCAATGAAGCGCACGTTGGGGAATTCTGCTTGCAGGCGATCGAGATCGGGCATCTCACGCACGCAGGGGGCGCACCAGGTGGCCCAAAAGTTCACCACCAGGGGCTGCCCCCGCCATTTCTCGAGCGCATGCACCTCGTCGTTGAGATCCGGCAATTTTTGCGCGAACAGCACATCGAGGCCTGCACTTGCCGCCGACTCTTGGGAGGGTTTGCAGCCCAACAACAACGACGTACCTGCAACCGCACTGGCAAGAAGAAACCCACGACGATTCATCGCTTGGCACCATTCGGTATCAGCTTGACAAGGACTTCACCGGCGCTTGAAAGGCTCAACTGGCAACCTGCGCTCATGTGACGGGCCCGTCCGAAGGGGTTGTCTGGGCTAACAAACGTTCGACAGCCCGCACGTCCCCGCGATCCGGTGTGCCGTCAGCCGCGGGTCGCAGTGCCCCCCGCAACGCTCGGTGATCGTAGATGCTAAGCACCACGGCCTCGCCTTGCCAAAAGAAATATAACGCTTCGACTGTTCCCTTTCCGCGGAAATCGGGACGTTCGCCAACCTCATGCGGGATGCCAGCGTTCAACAAAAAGATTCCGACGTCTTTGGCAGAGTCGGTAAAGCATTGCAGGACAATTTCGCTATGCTCGCCTGCAGTGCCATTCCATACCGCACCGGTCAGGTACGGGTCGAACTCGGCCAGCCAATGCATGAGCGCCACCGCACACTCGCGCAATTCGCGCAAACGCTGCGGCTGGGTATCGCCCATGAACAATTGCTGATATTCGCGCACGGCGCTTTCAACCTGCGTGTTGTCAGGGATGTAATCACCGCGTGGCAGGGGCCCGCTTCCGAGCAACTGTCGCACTGCTTTGCGCTTGGCAGTGTTGTAATCCAACCCATCCTCAGCAATGAGACGGGCTGCTGCATGGGCAATTTCGTCGCGCAAACTAGGGGAAGCCATGGGTGTATTGTGCCATGACCGCCACTCATGAGACCCAAAGTCAGCCGCTTTTTCGAACCTCCTCGACCCGTGGCGCCTTGCGAGTTCCGATCTCAGCCCCCCGCCCCCCGATTATGGGGTCGTTCCGGGCAGATGACGATCGATGGCCGCCTGCCCGTTCTACAATGCGGCCATGCACCTACACATACTTGGCATTTGCGGCACTTTCATGGGCGGTCTCGCTTTACTGGCGCGCGCGGCCGGCCACCGTGTCACCGGATGTGATACCGGCGTGTATCCTCCCATGAGCACCCAGCTCGAGGAACAAGGCATCGATCTCATCGAAGGGTACGACGCCGCTCAGCTCAAGCTGAATCCCGACCTCTACATCGTGGGGAATGTCGTCAAGCGCGGGAACCCACTGATGGAGGCCATACTGAACGCGGGTCTGCCCTACATGTCTGGCCCCCAATGGCTGGGCGAGAACTTGTTGCCCCACTACCACGTGCTGGCGGTCGCCGGCACCCATGGCAAAACCACCACCACCGCCATGCTGGCGCACATTCTCGAAGTGGCGTGACTGCAACCTTCCTTTTTGATTGGAGGCGTGCCACACGATTTCGGAGTCTCCGCCCGACTCACGCCAGCCGTTGAGCGCCGTAGCCCGTTCGTCATCGAGGCGGACGAGTACGATACGGCGTTTTTCGACAAGCGCTCCAAGTTTGTTCATTACCGTCCGCTAACAGCCATCCTAAATAATCTCGAATTCGACCACGCTGACATTTTCCCCAACCTCGAAGCGATAGAGACGCAGTTCCACCATTTGCTGCGCACCATCCCGGGACGGGGCCGCATTGTGGCCCCCGCCGACGATGCCGCGTTGGAGCGGGTTTTGCAGCGCGGATGTTGGTCAGAGGTCGTGCGCACGGGAGATCCGCAGGGGCTACACGCTGGCCCCCCGGACGCAAACGGCAGCTTCGCCGCCTTCGAGGGCTCGCATCTGCGGGGAACCGTGCATTGGCAGCATCTGGGCGCGCATAACCGCGCGAATGCGCTTGCCGCCATCGCGGCAGCGGCCCATATCGGTGTTGACATCCCGGCTGCTATCGCAGCGCTTGAAAGCTTTGTGGGAGTACGACGACGCATGGAGCTTCGCGGATGCATCCATGACATTCACGTCTACGACGATTTCGCCCATCATCCCACAGCGATTGCCACAACGGTGGATGGGCTACGCGAACGGGTGGGCCGTCAACGCATACTGGCGGTGCTCGAGCCCCGCTCTAACACGATGAAGCTGGGAACGATGAGCGCGCGACTCCCGGCCGCCCTGGCCGGTGCCGACCTCACGTTCTGCTACGCTCCCACGTCTGGCCCAGGCGCGCTGGCATGGGATGCAGCCGGCGCTCTGGCACCCCTACAGGAGCGTGCGACCACTTACGACGACCTGGATGCTCTCGTCGCTGCCGTCGTCAATGCGGCCCGGCCCGGAGATCATATACTGGTGATGAGCAATGGCAGCTTTGGCGGTATCCACGACCGCCTCTTGCAAGCCCTCGCCGCCCGCAACCTTCAAGCCCACGGGTGACCACCATGATTCTCTATTTGCATGGTTTTCGCTCCTCCCCCGCCTCGTTCAAGGCCCGATTGCTGGCCGCAGAATTGCAAAGATTGGGGCTGGCACATCTCTGGCATTGCCCCCAGCTTCCGGCCAGCCCGCGCGCTGCGGTCACGCTCGCTACCGACCTCGCGTGCGCGACGCAGCCACATGAGCTCACCGTCATCGGCTCCTCGCTGGGCGGCTACTACGCGACTTGGTTGGCAGAAAAGCTTGGCTGCCGTGCTGTGCTACTTAACCCGGCGGTAAACGCTGCGGACAAGTTGGCACCCCATGTCGGTGAGCACCAGCAATATCATAGCGACGAGCCCTTCATTTTTTTACCCGAGTACGTCGACGAATTGCGAGAGCTCAATATCCAGAGCATCACCCGGCCAGAGCGCTATCTGCTGCTCGCGGCCACCGGCGACGAACTGCTCGACTGGCGCGAAATGCGCGACCATTATCCGGGCGCGCATCACATCATCATTGAGGGGAGCGACCATGGGTTGAGCGATTTCGCCCAATGGATGCCACAAGTGTTGGCTTTTGCCGGTGTCAACGTCTCTGACGCAGCAAACCCATCAACGGCACGGCCGCTTTCGACGGGCGCTAACCGCGGTGGCCAGTAACAGCGGCTAGCAGATTACCGTACACCGACCGGTCGCGAAGTTTCGTCCGCCCCGCTGCACTTTGGTTGGACGATCTGCCGCGTGCTCATCAGCGCGAGCCACTCCGAAACCCTCGGTGCCCGGCCACGACAACGAATTCTCAAACGAGTTTCCATCCATGCATGTTTTGTATGACGACAGCGGCAGTTTCAAGACCGCCACAGTACTTGCGGAATCTGAAGCCAGCCTGCAGGTAGAAACCACCAGCGGGCGGCGCAGCAAAATAAAAAAGTCGAACGTCATTCTCAAGTTCTCCAAGCCTGGGCCCAGCGAGCTCCTCACGCAAGCGGAAGCCGCTGCCGAAGACCTTGATATCGAGTTCTTATGGGAGTGTGCGCCGCAAGAGGACTTTGAGGTGACAGAACTCGCCGCGGAGTATCACGGGCGCGAACCCACACCGGTGGAGATCTGCGCGATGCTGTTGCGTCTGCACGGTGCACCCGTGTACTTCCACCGTCGGGGCAAGGGGCGCTACCGCCCTGCCCCGCCGGATATTCTCGAAGCCGCTCTGGCTGCGCTTGAGAAGAAGAAGCGTCAGGCGGAACAACAGGAGGCTTGGGCTGAAGCGATGCTTGCTGGCGAGCTGCCCGAACCCATCGCGCGCCAAGCCAACACGCTTGCGTTCCGGCCAGACAAGAACAGCATGGAATGGAAGGCGCTTGAAATGGCCGCCAACCGGGCACAGGTTGCGCCGGTGCGTTTACTGCTCCAATTAGGTGCCTGGCCCCATACCCTGGCCCTGCTGCGAGAGCGCTTCTTGCATGAACATTTCCCCCGCGGGTTGGAGATTCCGGCGATCGACCTTCCGCCCTTCCCTGACGACCTGCCGCTGGCCGAGGTCGAGGCCTACTCGTTCGATGACACGACCACGACCGAAATCGATGATGCGTTGTCTGCGGTTCAGCTCGACAGTGAGCATGTGCGCGTGGGCGTTCATATCGCGGCGCCTGCGCTCATCGTGACCCGCGACTCACCGCTGGATGAGATTGCGCGGTCGCGGATGTCAACGGTGTACATGCCCGGCGACAAAATCCCCATGCAGCCGGACAACCTGATTGAGGCTTTTTCCCTGGAGGCGGGCCGGCCCACGCCAGCGATCTCCCTTTACGCCACCATTAATACCGTAACCGGCGACCTGACAGCGGTAGAAACCCGTCTCGAGAACGTGCAGGTCACGGCCAATCTGCGCCTCCCCGATCTGGAGGCTATGGTCACCGAGACCGCACTCGACGATGAAGACCAAGAGCTCCCGTATGGGCACGTGTTGCGCCCCTTGTGGCGGGGCGCCAAGGCCTTGCTGCGGGTCCGGGAGACCATACGTGGCAAGCCCGAGCTATATAACCGCGTCGAATTTAACTTCTATATCGAAGGCGATCCGTGGGATCCCAACCACGCGATCGTTCGTATCGTCGAACGCCAGCGCGGGGCACCGCTGGACCGTTTGGTATCGGAATATATGATCCTCGCCAATAGCGAATGGGGACGTCTACTGGCGGAACATGGGGTGCCGGGGTTGTACCGCTCACAGCAAGCCAACCGAGTGCGCATGACTACGCATGCCTTGCCCCACGACACCATCGGTGTGGCGCAATACGCGTGGTGTACGTCTCCCCTCCGGCGTTACGTCGACCTGGTGAACCAGCAACAATTGATTGCTGTCGCGCGGCATGGCGTGTCGGCCCGGCTGGCCGCACCCTATAAACCCAAAGATGCCGATTTATACGCCATTATCAGCGCATTCGAAGCCAAGTATTCGGCATACAGTACCTTCCAGGACGTGATGGAGCGTTACTGGTGCCTGCGTTGGCTGAAACAGGAAAACATTACCCGCTGCGATGCTGTAGTCGTGCGTGACGACGTGGTGCGCTTGGTGCACGCACCCTTTTACACCCGCGTGGGGGGCATGCCGGAACTGCCCCGGGGCCATGTCGTCATGCTTGACATTCTCGATATGGACGAGCTGGAACAATCGCTGGAATGCCGCTATGTTGGAGATGGCTCGACTGAGGCCAGCGCCGTGCCACTCGCCATCGACAGCCCGCTCATTGGTTCGGGTCCTGGCGCCGATGTGACCGAGGTGACTGATACCACCGTCACATCGGAGCAGTCTGACGCCGCCGAGGATGAGGCCTCATCACCCGACGAGAAAACTGCAGAGTAAACGTCAGGAGTCGTGGCGTGAGTACTTATTCGATTCCGCTTCGACCAACCCGCCAAGCCTATTTATATATAGGCTTGGCGCTTTCTCTGATGTTGCACTGCCTGGCTCTTGCATTGCGTTTTACCGCGCCGCCGGCTTCGCCCCCCATCACATCGACACTCGAGGTCGTTCTCCTCAACGCGTACGACGTGTCAACACCGGTCAAGCCCGCGGCATTGGCGCAAGTCAGCATGGATGGTGGAGGACAGGCGGCCGAGGGCATAGCGCGTTCGCCGTTGCCACCCTCCCAAGACGCCTTCCAGCTGCCTCGGACAGCACCGGCAAGCGAACACGTTGAGCTGGGTGAGCAAGAGCGCGAACTGATCGCCCAGAACGATGGTGCAATAAGCCTGACCGAACGCAAGGGCACTGCCGAGACCACGGACGTCATCGCCGACGCAATGGACACCGCGGCGACTCTTGCCATGCTGACTCAGGAATACGCAGCCGTCTCGCGGCGGGTTGAAAACTACAACCGGCAGCCGCGCCGCCATTACTTTGCCCCTTCGACCTCAGCCTCGCGCTACGCCGAATACGTGGAAGCCTGGCGCGAGCATGTCGAGCGTGTTGGTAATGAGCTCTACGATGCCACGGTACCCGCAGGCATGTACGGTTCACTACGGCTTACCGTGTTCGTACGCGCAGATGGTACCGTGGAAGGTCTTGCATTTGACACGCGCTCGGTACACCCCGAGCTTAACGCCGCCGCACAGGTTATTGTGCAACAGGCTGCGCCCTTTGCCGCCTTTCCGGAGAACATTCGCCGGGAGACCGATGTCATTGCTATTACGCGAACCTGGCATTTCGAAAACGATACGATTACTACCGAGCTTCCTTAATGGCCACAACTGATCAGTACGCCGTCATTGGCAACCCGATTGCGCACAGTCGCTCGCCTCAGATTCATCACCTGTTTGCGGCTCAAACCCATCAGTCGTTGAGCTACACACGCATCCTCGCCGACGAGCGCACCTTCATCCCTACGGTAAAGGAATTCTTTGCCAGCGGGGGTAAAGGGTTGAATGTCACCGTGCCCTTTAAGTTGCAAGCTTTTGAACTGGCGCAACCGCGGCTCAGTCCCCGAGCTACAGCAGCTGGAGCGGTCAATACGCTGTGGCAGGAAGCGGGAAATCTCCATGGTTGTAATACGGATGGCATCGGCCTCGTACGTGATCTGACTCGCCTGGGTATTGAGCTGCACGGCGCGCGTTTGCTGCTAGTCGGCGCCGGAGGGGCGGCACGGGGAGTCATGCTGCCACTGCTGGAGGCGGGTTGCGCACACATTCACGTTGTCAATCGCACTCCCGAACGGGCAACCGAACTAGTGCATCGCTTTCAGACGGAAGCGCAAACAGCACGCCTGAGTAGCGGCGGATTAGAATCGAGCGCACCCCAAGACGCCCCATGGGATATTGTCATCAACGCTTCAGCAAGCTCGCTTGCTGATACAGCGCCACCCCTTGCCTCCGGGACGCTTGAACATTGCGCTTGGGCCTACGACATGATGTACGGACCCACCCCCACCCCGTTTTTACTGCAAGCGGCTGCCGCAGGGGCAAACACGGCCGATGGTTTGGGCATGCTCGTGGAGCAGGCAGCCGAAAGCTTTGCCATCTGGCGCGGGGTGCGTGCCAACAGTGCCCCGGTGCTTGCCACGCTTCGAACGGCCTTGTCTGCCGGCATCGACGCCGATGCCGACTTAACCCAGAATTTCATTCACAACTCGCACTGAAGAAACGCGGAGAACTTCCCACGCAGCATTGGGCATGAGAGGCAAAAAACGCAAGGCGACAACCCCTAGGAAACCGCAAACTCGCAAAACCGGGCTCACGATGGCGCGGCTGTCCTGGCCCCGGGTGATTGTGGGCACTGTGCTCGCGCTGTTGGCATTCGTGGTCTTGGCGCAGTTCTGGTTTTTGTGCAAGGTGTACTGGTACAGCATGTATCCGCCGGCGGTCACCCCCATCATGCGGTCGGCCATGGCCGACCTCAGAAAACACCAACCCGACGCCAAGTTGCGCTATGAGTGGGTGCCCTACGATCAAATCAGCAACCATCTCAAGCGCGCCGTCGTGGCCGCCGAAGACGCACGCTTCATGCAGCATGGCGGCGTCGATTGGGATGCCCTGCGCAGCGCTTGGGAACACAACCGCGCGTTGGCCGTGCGCCGCGCCGAAGCGCAGGAGGCGGGCAAGCCACCACCACGTGGTGTTATGAGAGGCGGCTCGACCATCACTCAACAGTTAGCCAAAAACCTATTCCTCTCGAATGACCGCACCTATATACGCAAGGCCCAGGAGCTGGTCATCGCCTGGATGATCGAGCACGTGATGACGAAACAGCGCATTCTCGAGCTTTATCTCAACGTCGCTGAGTGGGGCAATGGCATATTCGGTGCCGAAGCAGCCGCCCAACACTACTTTCGGAAGCGCGCAGCGAATCTGAACGCAAGCCAAGCCTCTCAACTTGCCGTGATGTTGCCTAACCCTACGTTTTACGACACCAACGGGCCGACCCGTTACCTGAACTCACGTGCTCGTACGATCGAGGCCCGCGCACGTCACGCTGTCATTCCTTAGCGGGACCCAGAACGCATCGTTAGTAGAAGCAACACTCTGGAACATCGAAGTTCCATTACAGGCTGTGCCCTTCACGAGCAACGCTGCACTCATCCTGCCCCGGGGGGTCAGCCGTTGATTCTTTCGTTTCAGCCGAATGCCGTCATAATGTACATTCGGTTAAACGTGGAATACATATTGCTTTCCTGAAAATGCGACAATGCCGGCCATTCGCTTTCGTCCATCACGTCGTTGACTCATGATCAACTGACTACTGGACAGCGTCTAGTTTCTATCCCACAAAATCGATATTTTCTACAAGCGCCATGAAACCCGTACGCAAAGCTGTTTTTCCTGTTGCCGGCCTTGGCACTCGGTTCCTACCGGCCACGAAAGCCAGCCCCAAGGAAATGCTTCCCATCGTCGATAAGCCCCTCATTCAGTACGCGGTGGAAGAGGCTGTAGCCGCCGGCATTACCGATCTCATCTTCATTACAGGTCGCCATAAACGCGCCATTGAAGATCACTTCGATACCGCGCCCGAACTCGAGGCTGAACTGGAAGCAAAAAAGAAATTTGATTTGCTCGACACGGTCCGGAACATTTTGCCTGCGCATGTTCATTGCATCTACATTCGCCAGTCTGCTCCGTTGGGCCTAGGCCATGCGGTACTGTGCGCCGCTCCGGTCGTCGGTGATGAGCCGTTCGCCGTATTGTTGGCCGACGACTTGATTGATTCCGACGTCTCAGTCACCCGCCAACTTATCGAAAGCGCCCATGCTCATGGCGGCAGCATGATCGGGGTGCAGGAAGTTCCTCATTCCGATACCAACAAATACGGAATCGTAGCGAGTGAGCCGGTGGACAATCGCACCGACCAGGTTCATGGTATCGTCGAGAAGCCGCAACCTGAAGAAGCGCCGAGCAACCTCGCCGTGGTGGGCCGTTATGTCCTCGAACCACAAATCTTTGATTGTCTGCGCCGCACCCAGCAAGGCGTGGGCGGCGAGATTCAGCTCACTGACGGCATCGCTGCACTACTCCAGCGCCGCAAAGTGTTTGCTCACCGGTATGAAGGCACCCGCTACGATTGTGGTAGCAAAGCTGGATTTTTCGAAGCTACGGTGGCCCTGGGCCGGAAATACCACGGATTAACAGTGTGAAGACCGCCCGCCGCTACCTCGCGCGCGAGATCTATCGTTCCTGCGCAGTGGTGGTTCTGGCCCTGGTCGGGCTGTTCACGTTTTTCTCACTTGTCGACAAGCTCGATCGGGTCCGGGGCGATTTCCGTCTCATCCACCTCCTGTATCTGGAACTGTTGGATACGCCAACACGGCTGTATGATCTCCTGCCTATCGGATTGCTGATTGGCTCGGTACTAGCCCTGGCCGGCCTCGCCCAACGGCACGAGCTGGTGATATTGCGCGTGTCGGGTATCAGCGGTGGCGGCCTGTTGCGCATGCTTTGGCGCCTCACACTACCCCTGGTCGCGGGTGCCATCTTATTGGCCGAATTTATCGTGCCCGTTGCCGAGATCAAGCTCAGCGAAGCCAACCTGACCCTGCTGGGTCGGGCAGGCGGCGGACGGCTGGCCAGTGGCTATTGGTTTAAGGAAAAAACGCCGGACGGCGAGCGCGTTATCAATGCCCAACGGTTGCTGCCTAACGGTAACGTGCAGCACGTGACGGTGTACCAGTTCAATGACACGCACGACATGGTAGGCCTGCTGTTGGCCGCGGAGGGCCAGTTCGACGACGGCGTGCTCGTGTTGTCGGACGTCACCGCCAACACTATTTCACCCGACGTCTTGCGCGCGCTGGCCGACGCCGAGCCCACGAGCGACCGGCCGGTAGCCGTCGAACACAGTTCGCAGCGCGTGCTGCCTACCACATTGACATCCGAATTACTGTTGGCTCGCGTGCTCACCCCTGAACGGATGTCGATGGTAAATCTTGTGCGCTACATCGACTACCTTAATGCGAACCAGCTCGTGAACGATCGCCAAGTCGTGGCTGCATGGCGAAAGATCATCTATCCGTTTACTTTGTTAGTGATGATGGCCATTGCCGCCCCCGTGAGCCTGATGCAAACCCGTCGCGGCGGCGTAGGCGGTAAAGTCTTTGCCGGCATTATTGGCGGTGTCGTGTTTTTCATGGTGAATCAGCTCTCGCTAAATGCTGGCATGCTGTACCAATGGCCGCCGTGGGTAACTGCTGTCGTACCCAACTTGCTCGTCTTTGGCCTTGCGCTTGCCGCCTTGATGCTGATGGATCATCGCAATCGTCTGGCCTTGTGGTGGCAACGCTGGTGGCCATGGCAACGCACGGCAACCAACTGACGTTGGCATCGCAGCGAATAATCATGTTCCCTGGCACTTCGACGCGGTCGATCCAGTGATCGTCGATCAGGGTCAGTGATCAGCGTCGTTGTGCCACGTTCTCGCAGCTTAGGGCGCTGTGTCGAGCGTCTAACAGGCCGAATTCTTGCGCAGGGTAGGCACCACGCCAACCCTGCCTAACAACCCGCTTCCCCTGCTGCGGCTCTACGCAGCTATTTCGACTGATCCAGAACCTTCTCGTAGAGCTGGGCATCCTCCAACAAGAATTGCGTAAACTCCACGGGCCCCAGATGCGCTGGGAACACGCCCGCCTGAATTAGCTTCGCCTGCACCTCGCGATCACCGAGAATCGTGGCTATCTCACCGCTTAGGCGAACAATGACATCTTGCGGTGTATTCGATGGGGCTGCAATGCCATACCAACTGCTGAAGTCGTACTCGGGGAAGCCGGAAGCTGCCACTGTCGCTATGTTGGACGCCGTCGGTACCCCATCTGCCGGACTCACTGCCAATGCCACCAGGCGGCCATCTTCGACATAGGGCATTCCCGAAGAAACCCCGGTAAACATGAAGTCGACGCGCCCTGCGGCGACGTCAAGCAATGCCGGCGCCACACCTTTGTACTGCACGGGTAGCATCTCGACACCCGCCAAATTCGCCAACCATTCTGTGGCCAATTGATGTGGACTGCCCTCACCTGGCGAGGCGTAGGTCAGCATATCTTTGCGCTGCTTCGCTAACTCGACCAGTTCCCTTACCGTCTGAACCTGTAAAGACGGATGTGCGTCGAGTACGAACGGTGAGGTAATCAAACGGCTAATCGGTGCAAAGTCTCTTTCTGAGTCGTAAGGCAGTTCTCTGCCGCTCACCCGATTGATGGAGTGCGCGTTAGTAATCAAGCCAATCGTATATCCGTCTGGCTGTGCACGGGCCAGCGCCTGGCTTCCAATCACTGTATTGGCGCCGGGACGATTTTCAATCACGACCGGCACCTCGAGGGCCTCCGAAAGCACCTGTCCAATGAGACGTGCCGTGATATCAGTGCCCCCACCGGGCACGTAGGGAACGATGAAATGGATCGGCTTTTCGGGGTAGGCAGCTGAGGCCCATAGCGGAAAAAGCAAAGCGACTGCAGTCAGCGCGCGCCGCGCTCTGACGAGAAATGTGATAAGTGTCATTTATCTCCTCCTGTTGCTTCGCGCCTAGGCCCACGATCATCGGCGGGATCACCACCCGAGATGACGCCACCGTTGTATCAGGGTGCACAGCACGTTATAGACTCGGGCTTAGGGATGTGCCTTCATAATTCGGACCTGACACTTTCCGCATCCCTAATAACTTGAAAGTGCAGCCAGGACTTCAATAAGTTTCAGCAGCGTCGCACAGCACAACCCGTTACTTCCACGGTTGCGCACGGGTTAGAACGGGACGTGCGACCCACCAGCATCTGACATCAACACGCGGGTCGAAAGCACGACACGCCGTGCCGCGAGAAGTGGCGTGGGCAGCCGGTGAATCCAACGGTCGTAGTAGCGCCCCGCCGCATACAACCGGCTGGTGCCATCGAGCGCGGTGCGAACGATCAACAACGAACTGATCGACGACATCTCATCTTCACTCTGCACGTCGAAAATTAACTCCGAGACATGCCGGTGCAATATCCCGGCATCACGCTCATGAAGCTTGAGACCATCGAACAAGTCACGCAAACCCGCACGATCGAGATCAAGCCATGTCATGTGTCGTCGAATTTCCGTGCTGTATGCTTCTATCGAATAAGAAAACTCGGGAGCGCAGACGGCCAGCCACTCATCAAAGCGCTCTTCATCCAATAACAGGCACGAACGTAGCAGGGTCTGCTTAATTGACTCGCGCGCCGCTAACGCACTGGAGAAATCCGCGTCGGTATGTATCGGCTCCATAATCACCTCATCAGATCGCTGCTCCGGCAGTGGCCGATAACAATCGTTCGGTTTCTTCACGCCCTCCTACAAAGGGTTCACTTGCCGGCCGCCCCATGAGGCGGCTCCACTCACGATGGAAGTGGCGCATGGGTTCATCCGAGGTAGCAGGCGTGTCACCATCCTCGCGTGCACACAGTGAATGCTTCAAGGCACCAGCACGCATCGCTTTCATTTGTTCCACAATTGCAATCGCATCTTCCGGCAGGTTGCGGCCGAAGGGCCCCCAGAACTCGTTGTATTCCTTGATCCGCCGCTTGCGATCAGACTCGGGTTCTCCCTTGAGCGCCAACCCTCGAAACTCGACCATAACGCGGTCCGGATCAAGCGGTGTTACTCGGTCGAGCCGCATGCTGGACGATCGAATGTTGATCAAAAAGTCGGGAAACACATGTGCCAGCCGAGCCTCATTAGGCCCGAGGTTCGGTAAAGTCAGATCTCGTGTGCCCAACTTGCGCTTGGCGTATTCGTGACGAGCCGGTTCAAAAGCGGTATGCCCGTTCGGGTAACACAAAGGCCTTCGTTGCAACCAATTCTGCGCCTGTAAGCTGGTGGCACGATTGAGCGAATGCAGCCATACGTGATAGAGCTCGAGATTGGTGGCTGCCCACAGCTTCCAGTTGCTTGGGATAACGATGCGGTGGTAGTGAAACACCTCCATGGGCTGTGGTGTTAGCACGTCTTCCACAGTCTCAAGTACGTCACCCAGGTAGTCTTCCAGCGGGTCCGCCTCATCATTCAAGGTGACGAAAATGAATCCTAACTTGGTGGCAACGCGTACAGGTCGCAATCCGAACTGGGACCGATCGAGCCCAACTTCTTCAAACCCAGCGGGCTGAGGCACTGACAAACATTCACCGGCCGTGCTGAACGACCAGCGGTGAAATAAACAAGTTAAGGAACGTGCCTCGCCCGCTGGCCGACGCACCATCATCGCCCCGCGATGGGGACAGATGTTCAAAAACGCCCGGATCTCTCCCTCCTCACCTCTTATGAGCAGGATCGGGGTTCCCGCCACCGTCGTAGTGACGTAACTGCCAGGCCCTGCCATCTCACTTTCATGGGCGCAAAAAATCCAAACGCGATGGAAAATGCGCTGGCGCTCGTCTTCCAGGATCTCACGGGACAGATAAATGTCGTTGTGCAGATAGCGTTCCGGGTCCAACCTGCCGCTCCAATCACCCCAGACCTGCTCTTTGACGATAGGCTCCATGGCTCCCTCCCTTTTGATTTTTTCATTCTAGAAATGGAAGGAGGATTGATCCAATGATTAATATGGCAGCAAGACATAACCGCAATGACATGTTGCTTGCGAGAACGACGTTATGAAACGAATCGACCGCGTGCTTCGATCACACCTGAAATTTCGCCATCTTCGAATGTTGGTTGCGATCGACGAGATGAGAAATCTTGGGCGGGCGGCCGAGTTTCTTGGCATGTCGCAACCCGCAGCGTCGAAAACGCTGAGAGAGATCGAACGCGCTTTCGGCGTGACCTTATTCGAGCGCTCTGCGCGTGGCACGTTTCCGACCGTGTTTGGTCAATCTGTCATTCGGTTCGCCAGAACAGTGATGGTGGAATTTGAACGGGCACGTGGCGAATTAGCCGCTTTAGCGCATGGCGGCGCCGAGCTCATAAAAGTAGGAGCCATGAGCCTTGCAGTACCCATCTTGATGGCGCGCAGCTTAAGCTGCATGAAGACTCAATCACCGCATACAACGGTACTGGTCGAAGAAGGGTTTTTAGATACTTTGTTGCCCAAACTCAGAATCGGTGAATTCGACTTTGTCCTGGGCAGGCTTGAGCCGCGCTGGGCCACCCCGGATCTCCATACGGAGCGACTGTATGGAGAAGCGCTTGCCGTGGTGGCTAGCGTCGACCATCCCTTAAGCCGCCAGGACACCGTCGCTTGGGCGCAGCTTGCCGCCGAGCCCTGGATAGTTCCGCGTTCCGGAGCCCCGTCGCGCATGATACTCGACCAGATATTCCTGAATCATGGCCTGGATATTCCCACCGATACCATCGAAACGACCTCATTCTTGGCCATGCTGGCGATTTTACGGGAACGAAAATGCGTTGGCTTATTGTCTTCGTCTCTGGCGAACCACTTTGCACATCTCGGCGACCTAACGATCTTGCCAGTGACAGTGACACATGCACTGGCCCCTGTGGGACTATTTGCCTTACGTGACCGACCGCGATCGCCGGTTGTAGACGAGCTCATTTCCTGCTTGCATCGCGTCGGCGACGAAATCGAAAAATTGCGTTGTTGAGCGGTCGCAACGATTAGCGTGGGCGCTTGCGGTTCGCAATGGCGATAACCCGGTATCGATACCGCGGCCATCTCACACGTGAATAACCGGTCCCGATGACCAGCGCCGACCGCCATGACAGGGCAACCATACGGCATGCATGTTGAGTCCACAGCTAAATGACGAGCCGGACCTGGGAAATCAATCCCGAATTAACTGAACGTTAATACCGCACAACGTATCGTCAATTGTTCCTACCCCTTGCTGCTCCTAATATTGCTTCTGCAGCATTTATTCAATGTAAATTTCCATGCCAAGAATCTAAACCCCCGCTCTTTCTCGCCATTCAAAAAGCCGGAAAAGAGGAGACGCGCTATGCAAATCTTGTTGAATCGCAGTGCAGCCATTAACAATACGCGACG
>CAZMVM010000011.1:22631-38126 GCA_964569785.1 uncultured Pigmentiphaga sp.
CTCAGCTTGGGTTGGAACAAAGCCGCGCTAGCCAACCGCTTCCCCATGCGCCCCGTACACATGATTCTGCCACTTCCACCCGGTGGCGCAGCAGACCGATTTTGCCGTCTCTTTGCGGAAGAACTAGCCAACAAATGGTCTCAGCCGGTGGTCGTAGAAAGTCGCCCTGGGGGAGGTTTGGTCGTCGGTACGCTGGCGTTAGCGCGCTCGGCGCCCGACGGCCACACGCTTGGCATGATTGGTAGCTCTTTGAGCGTAAATCATGTGCTGCGTGATGATTTGCCCTACAACGCCTTGCAAGACCTGCAACCCTTGGCACGTGTGGGCTACTACACGATGGCGATCATCGCGACCGCCGACTTTCCGGCCAACAACGTGGCTGAGCTCCTCGAAGTGGGTCGCCAGGCGAAGAGCCCCTTGTCGTGCGGTTCAAACGGTGTCGGAACATCAACAGAAGTAGCGCTCCGCCTTTTTAGTCGGATGGCCAATATTCCACTAGAACACGTACCTTATAACGGTGGCACCAAGTTGTACTCAGACATGTTAGGCGGGCACATTAAAGTCGGATTTTCGATCATGGGAACGGCCGATGGTTTTCTGCAAGCAGGCCAACTGAAATTGCTTGGGGTCACCAGCCTTTCCCGCAGCTCTATTTATCCTGACGTGCCGGCAGTAGCCGAAGTTCTGCCTAATTACGAAATCGTAAACTGGACAGGTTTCGCCACACCGGCCGGAATTCCCAAGGATATTCAAGCGCAGCTCACTGCCGACATACTGGAAGTTGCAGCCACGCCGTCAGTTGGTAAAGCACTTAGCGAAATCGGCATCGAACTCGCACCACTTTCCGGCGCTAATCTCAACCAGTTCATACACTCGGAAATCGACCTGGTCACCAGAATTATGTCCGAACAAAACGCGTCATAGCCTGAGCTGGCAAAGGAGCGGTGAATGCCTTACTTACAAGCCAGGGGGGCGAAGCTTTACTATGAAACATCAGGCTTGGGAGAGCCCATCGTCTTCTTGCACGAGTTTGCAGACGACTATCGCAGCTGGGATACACAAACTCCCTTCTTTTCCCAGTGCTTTCGTTGCATCTGTTTCAATGCACGTGGTTACCCGCCGTCAGACACCCCTTTAGACCCTAATTTGTATGGATTGGATCTTGCCGTGTCCGATTTAGAACACGTTCTGGATGGCCTGGCAATCGCCCGCGCTCACCTTGTGGGGTTGAGCATGGGGGCGGCTACAGCTCTGGAATTTGCCGTGCGTAATCCGAGCCGGGTCCTTAGCCTGGTGCTCGCGAGCATAGGTTCGGGGTCACACCCGGAAAGTGCTGTCGCGTTCCGGCAATCAATTCTGGACAGCGCACGCTTACTAAAAGACCAAGGGCTTAACGCGCTCTTTGAACGATACCAGCAGATGCCGGCCCGTACGACGTTACAAGAAAAACACCCAGCTCGTTGGGCAAGCTTCAAAAGACGATTTTTAGAGCGAAGTCTTCAAGGAACAGTCTTGACGTTGGAAAACGTGCATGGCAAGCGTATTCCTATCACTACTCAAGAGCACAAACTGCGCGCCTTGAATGTACCTGCACTGATCTTGAAGGGGGAAAAGGATGCAGGCGTGGAAAGCGCGACCACCTTTCTACATGACACGCTACCGCGAGCCCGTCTAATTACGTTTCCCGCGACGGGCCACGCGGTGAACATTGAGGAGCCCGAGCGCTTCAATGCCAGCGCGGCCAGATTTTTGAATCGTATCCGGCCGGTCGCCACTGATCCGCTGCAATAGGTATCTAAGGGCAGGCTACCAGGGACGCTGCTTGGAGCGTTGTCTTTCCGGCCACCCCGTCGAGACCCTTGATGCTGTTGAGCCGCAGGGCTGGCACAGTTTCATCTGCGGCTAATACCATGGATGAAAATGATGTAGTGGCCCATGACCGCTACCCACATTCAAACGATCCGCTTGCTTAAGCGCTTCCGTGATGTAATCTTTTGCTTTCTTGACCGCCGTCGGTACATCATTGTGCTGCGGCAACAGCGCCGCCAGTGCGGACGACAACGTGCAGCCTGTGCCGTGCGTATTCCGCGTTTTAACTTTCGGTGCCTCCAGCTCGATCATGCGGTCGCCGTCGTGCAACAAATCGAGCGCCACCTCACCCGGCAGGTGCCCCCCCTTGAGCAAAACCCACCGGTGCCCATGGGTGCCCATTTTCTCGCGCAGACGCTCGGCGACCCGATACATCTCACGCACGGTATCCACGGGTCGTTGTTCGAGGATCACTCCCGCTTCGGGCAAGTTGGGCGTGATTACCGTCGCCAAGGGCAGCAAGGCCTCGCGCAGAGCAAAGACAGCATTATCTTCCAACAACGCATCGCCGCTCTTGGCAATCATGACCGGATCAAGTACCAGATGCGCCGGCGCATAGCGATGCATCGCCTCGGCTACCGTCTCAATGACCGGCACCTGGCCCAACATGCCGAGCTTGACCGCATCAATGCGTACATCAGCGAACAAGGTATCGATTTGCTGGCGCACAAAGGCCGGAGGCACAGGGGAGATTCCGGTTACCCCCAGCGTGTTTTGTGCGGTAAGAGCGGCGATTACACCACAGGCATAGGCACCCAGTGCACTCATGGCCTTAATATCGGCCAATACCCCAGCGCCGCCCGACGGGTCAACGCCCGCAATACTGAGCACGTTACAGATAGATTCGGCGGGCATTAAGGATGATTCGACTATCATTGCGGGACTAACCAATGGAATACGGGAAGTAGCCTAAAACTATACGCGAAAGCGGTATGAGCGAGCTTGACACCCCCTGCTGGCCCGTTGCCGGCAAGTGCGAGCGGCTGGGGAGCCGCTGGGCTTCACACGCGGTTGCCAAGACCGGCGCAGCGACACAAGCTGCGCTCGGGGTAAAATCGTTACTGGCCTTTGCAACCCGAAGGATAAGCTCATGTCGAGCTTACCCCGTATTCAAGCGACCTGCGCGTCTTACCAACGCGGCAGGTCGTTTAACTAATTGTTTGCAAGAGTACACATGAACGCCGCCACCCTTCCGGACATCGAGATAGCCCGTTTCAATATGGTCGAACAGCAAATACGCCCCGCCGGCGTGCTCGACCAGGCCGTGCTCGAATCCCTGTTCGCCGTGCGCCGCGAAAATTTCGTACCGCCCGAATTGCGCGCGCTGGCTTTTGCCGATCTACAGCTTCCGCTACGCATCGACGGCGTCGACACGGGCGAAGTGATGCTCCACCCACAAGTTGAAGCTCGCTTGGTCGAGGCTCTTGGGCTACGTCACACGGAAAGCGTACTTGAAATTGGTACGGGATCCGGTTACCAAGCTGCGCTGTTGTCACGCCACGCCTACCAGGTCACCTCGGTAGAGATCCAGCCCCGTCTCGCGGCGTTTGCCACCGAAAACCTGCAGCGGGCCGGCATTACCAACGTGCATGTAGAAACCGGGGATGGCCGTAACGGCTGGGGCTCAAACGAGTATGACGCCATTCTGGTTACGGGTTCCGTGCCCGAAACCATTCCAGACGGGCTGAAGTACCAGTTGCGCATCAATGGTCGCTTGGTTATTCCTGTTGGTAACCGCCGGCTCATGACCGTCCAACGTATAACGCGCACCAGTGCCGCCAGCTTCGAGGTCGAAGGGTTATTTGAAACCTATATTCCGCCGCTGCGCGGCATTACGCAATCGAAGTTCAAATTTTGACCCTTCCTTGATGAGGCAGCTATGGCCCTACGGTGGTTGAAACGCAACAAGTTTTCAACAATGGCGCAGAGGGCCACGGCCATCGCATTGGCGGCGGTCTTACTGGCGGTGCTTGCCGTCACCCCCGCCCATGCCCTCAACCTCTTGCAAGCCTATCAGGCTGCATTGGCATCCGATCCCGTTTTTGCCACCGCCCGCGCGCAATATGCTGCTTCGATCGAACGTTTGCCACAAGCGCGTGCCAACCTGATGCCTTGGCTGAGCGCAACGGCAGGGGCTTCGTACGCCGATACCCGTACCCGCTACACGAACAACCAACCGCAACGGCATACGCACGGAGATAGTTACAGTTATCGGCTCGTGCTCAGCCAGCCGCTTTTCGATTGGTCAAGCTGGACCAACTACGAAGCCGCGCAGCTGGCAGTGACGCAAAGCGAGCTGATACTTCAGCAAGCTCATCAAGACTTGCTATTGCGTGTATCGCAGGCGTACTTCGATGTGCTCGCCGCTGAGGATGCCATCACGGCCCTCGAGGCAGAACGCGCGGCCATTGTGGAACAGCTTGAGGCAGCACGCCGCAACTTCGAACTTGGCACCGCCACCATTACCGACACCTATGAGGCGGAAGCACGGTACGATCTCGTCCAGGCGCAGTTACTACAGGCCATTAACACGCTTGACATTCGCCGCGACGCCCTGGAACAAATTATCGGGCAACCCGTGGGCAATTTAAGCGCTTTACCCCCCGAGGCCGCCATCCCGCCCCCCGAACCGGGACGCGTCGATGCGTGGGTAGATCGCGCGCAATCTGACAGCCTGGACGTCGTTGTGGCTCGACTTACCACGGCTATCGCCGAGAAAGATATCCAGATCGCACGCGCTGGATATTATCCTCAAGTCGATCTTGTCGCGGACTTCAGCCAGTCCAGCACCCCACATCGCCCCGAAGGGGCGCAAGCAGCGGCCGGATTTGGCCCCGGTCGGGCACGCGGCACCAGCAGTAGTATCGGCATCCAGGTCACCATACCCATCTATTCGGGCGGACTCACCTCGTCGCGTGTAAGCGAAGCAGTCGCTTTGCAGCAGCGAAGTCGCTACGAATACGAAAACGCACGCCGGCAAGCGACGCACGCAGCGCGTGAATCCTTTTTCAGTGTGATTAGTGGGCTGGCACAAATTCGCGCACTTGAAGCGGGCGAGCAATCGAGCCGCAAAGCCCTCGAAGCCAATGAGACCGGCTACGAACTCGGTGTGCGGATCAACCTGGACGTGCTCAATGCCCAGCAGCAGCTTTTTGCCACGCAACGCGACCTGGCGCAGGCGCGTTACAACACCCTGATGGCGGGATTGAGATTGAAAGCAGCGGCCGGTCTACTGAGCGAGAACGACCTCGAATCGATTAACCGCTTACTACGGCCACGCACGCCGTAAGCCGCGCTTTCGCTCGTGGAAAAAGAGGGCACGAACACGACCTGCATCGCCCTGGTTTTAGTAGCGACAAACGTCTGTATTGAATGATGGTGCACCCGCTGTCGGCAGCGGGACCACTGTCACTATTACGAGTATCGGGGCCGGCGAAGAACTTGAATTGTGCCTAAAGATCGACGCAATCAGTACCGCAACTTCGTTTGCCGCACGGGCAGGCGAACCACTTTAGGCGTTGGTGCATTCTGCGTCCACACGTGCGTGCGACGCGACCACCTTCCGCGCAAATAATTGATCAATCGCAGGGTCGTCGTACCCCAACTCGACCAGCAATTCACGACTGTGCGAGCCCAACTGTGGCGGGTTCATCCTGACGCCCGGACGGTCTCCGTCGAGTGTAATGGGCAGCAGCGGTGCCTTGGTTGCCCGCCCATCTGTCAGCATGATGTTGTCCAGCCCGCCCGTTTCATTCAAATGCGGATCATCGAACAACTCGTCCGGGCGGACGATGGGCGCAAAGGGGAGGCCCTCCCGCTCGAAAACCGCGCTGACTTCGGCAGCAGAGTACCTGGCCAGTCTTTCGCGCACAATCGGCATCATCCAGTCGCGTGCCGCCACCCGCATATTATTGGTAGCAAGACGCTCGTCAGCTTTGAGGTCGTCGAACCCGAACGCGTCACAGAACAGCTGCCATTGCGTGTCGCTTACGACCGCGAGAAAAACTTGCTCACCGTCGCGCACACTGAACACATCGTAAATGCCCCAAGCGGAAATACGCGCCGGCATGGGCTTTGCCGCATTGCCCGTGACCGCGAACTGCATCATGTGCTGTCCCACGAGAAAAACATTGTTCTCGAAGAGGGCCGACTGCACCTCCATGCCGCGTCCGGTTTTGCTACGCTGCATTAATGCCGCCATCACACCGATAGCGCCAAACATGCCGCCCATAATGTCGTTGACGCTTGCGCCAGCGCGTAAAGGGTCACCCGGTCTGCCCGTCATATAGGCAAGCCCGCCC
This sequence comes from uncultured Pigmentiphaga sp., assembly GCA_964569785.1. Lineage (GTDB taxonomy): Bacteria > Pseudomonadota > Gammaproteobacteria > Burkholderiales > Burkholderiaceae_B > Verticiella. Next base: position 28,802 of record CAZMVM010000011.1, read on the forward strand.
ATCATTTGTACCACCTCATCCAGCGCAGTGCGATGTGCATACGGACCCGGCAGGAACCCCTTGTGGCTCACGTAGACCAGACGCTCATTAAATCGGCTAAGGGTCTCGTAATCGAGGCCAAGCTTCTTCATGGTGCCGGGCTTGAAGTTCTCGCTAACGACGTCGGCGGTAGCAATTAGTCGATGCGCGACTTCTTGACCTTCGGGCTCCTGCAAGTTCAACGCGATGCTCTTCTTGTTGCGGTTGAACATCGGAAAAAAACCTGCTCCAGAGCCCAGCAACTTGCGGGTATTATCACCCGTTACCGGCTCGACTTTGATGATCTCGGCACCCAAATCGCCCAGAATCAAGCCGCAGGTCGGCCCCATGACCATATGGGTGAACTCGACCACACGAATGCCACTTAACGGCAATGCCTGCTTATCAGTCATTCAAACTACCTGCACTATGTTTGATTGGAGTGGCCGCGACAAACCCCTTCGGCAGCCCGGCCTCCGGCGTCATCCCGTACAACGGTTCGTTTGGTACGCCGGCCTGCAACACCGCACGGGCTTCGAATAATCGATCGAGGTCGACACCGGTTGGAATACCCATCGCTTCGAACATGAACACCAGATCTTCGGTTACCACGTTACCCGAGGCGCCGGGTGCATAGGGGCAACCGCCGAGTCCCGCCTGGGAGGCATCGAACGTACGAACCCCTTCTTCAAAGGCAGCCAGGCAGTTTGCGAGTCCAAGGCCGCGCGTATTGTGCATATGAGCGGCACCCGCCTTGTCGCCCACCTCGGCCTTCAATCGGCGGAACAGCCTTCGCACTTGTGCGGGGTTGGCATAACCGGTGGTATCAGAAAGACCGATTTCATCGACTCCGGCACGCGCTGCCTGAACAGCGAGTCGAATGACGTCATCTTCTGGCACAACCCCTTGCAATGTACAGCCGAAAGCAGTCGACAAGCCCACTTCAATGTGCACTGAGGGCGCCGTCTCGTTACGCAGCTGAACGATACGACGCACTTCCTCCAGCATCTCTTCAGGGGTCTTACGCACATTGGCTAATGAATGGGCCACACTTGCTGACAGCGGCAGCGTAATTTTGTGTACACCTGCTTCGATGGCGTTAATAGCGCCTTTCAGATTGGGCACGAGTGCCATCACCGTTAAGTGGGGCAAAGTTAGTGCGTGCTGCACGACGGCAGCCGTATCGGCCAACTGCGGTAACAGTTTTGGTGGAACAAATGAGCCCACTTCAATTTCACGCAGGCCCGCTTCGTATAACGCCGTTATCCACCTCAACTTGGCATCCGTGGGCATGGTGACCTTAAGGCTTTGCAGCCCATCACGCGGCCCTACCTCGCTGATCAAAACACCATTCGCGCACGCTTCAGGGCGTGAAGTATCTACAGATTTCTGAGTATCCACGTAGGTTATCCAAACGCTTAGACCGGCACGCTTTGAACATCGTAGCGATAGAGCCAGTCGTACCGATCAGCAATGGGCTCTCTGCTCCACTCCCGTTTCAAATAACTCTCGGCGCCCTCCTCGGTCGCGAGTTCGGCGCTATGGAAGCGATCAGTGTTGGCTGTGGCGCCCCGTACCATGCGACTGGTGCGCTCGATGCGGGCATCTTCATACTTTTGCAGCGTAAGCGGCACATCGGGCGCGTATTTCTCGAAGCACCGGGCCAAGATGACGCCATCTTCGATGGAGTGAACCGCACCCTGCGCCAGAAACGGAAGGGTAGGATGTGCAGCATCTCCTGCCAGCGTTACTCGTCCCTCCGTCCATTTTGGAATGGGTTCGCGCACCATCAGCGCCCACTTGAATAAGGTGGGGGCCGAGTCGATCATTGCATGGAGATCTTCATGCCAACCTGCGAAATCACGCTTGCACTCTTCTGCATCTCCCTGCAAGCTCCAGGATTCGCCCACCCAGTCTTTACGCTCGATAGTACCGACAAAGTTCATCAACGTACCGCGTCGCAACGGATAGGATACAGCATGCCCACCCGGCCCAATCCAAGTGTAGCCCTTGCGCGTCTGCAAGCGTTCGGGCAGTTGCTCCATGGGAATGACTCCCCGCCAAGCAACCATGCCGGAGTATGTGGGATTGGTATCGCCCCAAAGCTGGTTACGAATAACCGACCGCACCCCGTCGGCACCGATCAGGGCAATGCCTGATTGTTCGGTTCCGTCTTCCAGACGCAAGGTGGCGCCGTTTTCATTCTGGCTGAATCCGGCGACGCGTTGTCCCAGATGAATGGCATCCGGTTTCAACGCTTCGACAGCATCCACCAGGGCGGCCAACAAATCGGGGCGATAAACCGTTAGGTAGGGGTAGCCGTATTTGGTGATAGCCTCGGCACCCAGATCAAACATCAACCATGATTTGCCTGTGTTCCACAAGCGAAACTCCTTGCGCTCGGGATCGACAGACTCGCTGCGGACTGCCTCGAACACACCCAGGGCGTCGAGGGCGCGACAGCCATTCGGGCTGATCTGCACGCCGGCACCCACTTCCTTCAGTTCTGGCGCCTGCTCGTAAACGTCGACATCAAAGCCACGACGCAGTAGGGCAAGGGCAGCGGACATGCCGGCGATGCCGCCTCCAGCGATGACGATGCGAGAGTTTTGTTTGCTCATTTCAATTGCTTCCTCGTGACGGTCACATCACTGGGGTACGGTTTACGGTTCGAACGTCACGCCAGACTCTTGTACCACTTCCGCCCACAGACGCACTTCGTTGTCGAAAAAGTCTTTGAATTCGGCGGTGCTCATCTTGGTAATGGTTGCGCCGCGATTCTTGACGTACTCCACATATTCCGGAGAATCGAATATCTCCATCAGGTGTGCATTCAGAAGCTCGACGATCTCGGCCGGGGTGTCGCCCTTGGCAAACAAGCCAAACCAGGTACTCACGTCGAAACCGGTCAGGCCGGCTTCCGCTGCAGTTGGAACATCGGGCAATGCGGGCGAGCGCTGATCACCAGAAATAAACAGGCCACGCAAGGCACCGGTCTCGATGTGCGGAGCGAGATTGGCGATGTCAAATACCGCAACCTGACACTCGTTCTTTAACACGGCGAACACTGCGGGAGCGGCGCCACGATAAATGATGTTCTCCATATCGATGTTGGCACGCAGCTTCAGAAGTTCAGAAGCGAGCAAGGTCGAGGTGCCGCCAGGCGCGATGTTCAACATGTTCGGATTTGCCTGCGCATACGCGATGAACTCCTGGAGCGTATTCGCTGGAACATCGGGATGGATGGCCGCGACAAATGGCAGAGACATCAATTGTGCTACGGGGACGACATCATTATGCGGGTCGTAATTAACGTCGAACACGCTGGGATTAATGGCCATGGCCGGAGTATCAACCATGAGCGTGTGGCCATCTGCCGGAGCATTTTGAAGGGCGTTCATGGCGATTGCACCATTGGCGCCCGTACGATTCTCAACGACGACCGGTTTACCCAGCCTCTGGCCTAGTTCCTTGGCCACCAGTCGCGTGGTGGTGTCGACCATACTACCCGCACCATAGGGCACGATGATGGTTAGCGGGCGAGAAGGATAATCATTGCTTTGGGCCAACGCTGAACCAGCGACCATCAAGCCGCTCACCATCGACGCTAAGAACAGTTTCAAAGTACGCATACTGCCTCCAGATTAAAAAGTGCAAACAAGAGCCATCTGTGTTTGCATAGGGGGGCTCCCAATTCGTTGGCTTTGATGTCGCGGGCAGCAACAGCGCAACATGTTGGTCAACGTGCCGAGCACCACCTCCAGCCTCCAGACCAGAGTGACGCTCTAGAACCCCGGTCGCCGTCAAGCCGGCTCGTTTCGTAACAAGTTCATTGCCGCGTACAACGGCTCGTCGCTCACGCGTACGAGATAAGTGTCTTCAAACGCTTCGTGCTCGTAGGGCCGCCAAGCGGGAATCGCCATCACGTCGCCGCGCTCCCAAGTGATAACTTCACCATCGACAATGCTTTGTCCCTTACCCTGCAACACGGTGTAGATCTGATTGGCAGTCGTTCGCTGACGCGCCGATTTGTACCCGCCACTGAGACTCTGAACGTGAATTGCGATGGTGGCCATGGCCGGAGAGCCGAGCTCGATTTGACGTTCTGCCATACCGTTCGGGCAGGGTGAGGCTGTTTCCAGTTGCGCCTGGCTAGCTTCCCAGCGAAACGCAAGGTTGGCCTCTGGCACGTCGACCACATCGGACTCCAGCCGATCGGGATGGCGTTCGAAAAACATCGGCTCAAGCAGGTGAATCAGCGGCACGTCGAGCACGTCGACCCAATAGCAGTCTTCTGTACCTACATTTTCGTGCGAGTGCCAGCACCAGCTTGGCGTAATCAAAACATCGCCCGGCCGCATTTCAACCCGGGTGCCGTCGACTGTGGTATAGCTTCCATGACCGTCCAGGATGATTCGCAACGCCGAGGGCGTATGGCGGTGCGCATAAGCCACTTCGCCCGGTTTGATCATCTGATAAGCCGCAACCAGGGTACGCACAGTGGGATAAATATTTCCCTCGACCGGGTTGGTCATGGTCAGGTTGCGACGATCTGCATGTTCGGTATCGACCAGCTCGCCAGCGGCGTCAAGAATGGGGCGCACCTCGGCGTAACGCCAACGGTAGGGCACCAGCGTTTTACGCGGCCCGGGCCAGAGAGCCGGGCTGCGACGATGCCAGCCGCCTTCCATGCTAAGCGCATCAAAGGCGGCATAGAGCTTCTCGAGCGTATCCAGGTTCGTGTTGCTCATGATTGCTTGATAATTTGAGGGACGTACGGTTTCTCGAAAATGAAGGTGCGCCCACCTTCACCCTGCACGACAGGCACGGTCATCTCGCCAACGCGTTCGATGCTGATGCGGATGTTGTCTCCAGCTTCCACGGGCCCTACGCCAGCCGGCGTTCCTGTGGCGATGATGTCACCGGGATAAAGCGTCATTACGGCCGAGGCCATTTCCACCATGCCCGGGATATCCAAGACGAGATCGCGCGTGTTCGCGTGTTGGCGCAACTCATCGTTGACCCATAACTTCATTTCCAGGTTAGTGGGATCGCCCACCTCATCCGCAGTAATCACCCACGGGCCGACCGGGCAAAACGTGTCATAGGCTTTACGCGCCACACGCTCTTCGCGCCCTCGCACCACCATATCGAGCAAGCAGGCGTAGCCGAACACGTGATCACTCCAGTTTTCGCGCGTAATATTGCGTCCGCCCTTGCCAATCACGATGGCCAGCTCGCATTCGTGATGCACTTCCCGACCGGGAAGATCAGGCAACACGACCGGCTCCCCTGCCCCGGACAACGATGAGTTGGGCTTAAGGAAAAAGCCCTGATGGGTGGCGCGGTAGTCGGCCTGCATCTCACGCCCATGGTCGTGGTAATTCACGGGATACGCGACAACTTTATTGGGCCAGGGAACGGGGGTAAGCAGCTTGACGGCATCGAGGTCGAATTTCGGTGCCGACTTCGCTGCCTCTTCTAGCCGGGCGGCGTGGCGGTCGAATTCGGCAATAACCCGAACCATGGCTACCGGCGGAAACTCGGTGGGATCGACCCCGAGAAACTCGGTGACGTCTGCAATTTGGTTGCCGACCACGACGCCCACACGGCCTTCGTTAAAGCGAGCAAGTTTCATGGATGTAGTCTTTTCTGATGTGTAAACAGACGATCGGCATTCCCAAGCCCATCGCCACGAAAACTTGACCAGTTCTATAAGATAGAACTAGAATTCTTCTGTATGGAATCTTCCCATGGGCATCATCGGCTGTCAAGCCGCGCGGCCGCACGCCTGCACGTCGGCCCAGCACGCCCGTTAAGCCATACTCATACGAACAAGCACGGTTTTGCCTCTGTCTCCCATGGCTGCTCCCGCCTTGTGTGCAGCAATATTCGCACTTCGTGCTTGACCTGCTGTTCCAGCGCCCCCAGTCGGCGGATCATGCCTATGGGTGTATTGATGCGCCCGATCTCTCCTCGCAAGCGGAGTTCAACGTCTGAGGTAACACATGCCGCGTAAAGCACAGCAACCGTCGACTGCCGATAGCGCGCCCGCTCCTGGCGGTGTCGCGGCCGTTGATCGCGCCCTGTCCCTGCTCGCCGCCTTTCGCCGTGAAGATCCGCCCTTAAGCCTTACTGAACTGGCCGAGCGCACGCGCTTATACAAGAGCACAGCATTACGCCTGCTCGCATCACTCGAACACGCCCACCTGGTCCACCGGCTTCAAGAGGGCCCCTACCGCGGCAATTGGGTCTTGGGTAGCGAGGTTGCTCGCCTTTACTCAATTTATGCAGCTTCAACTTCGCTCGAAGCTATCCTGCTGCCGGTGCTTCAAACCTTGGTCGATGAAACAGGCGAAAGCGCCGCCTACCACGTGCGGCAGGGAAATGCGCGCGTGTGTCTGTACCGCATTGATTCTCCTCACCCCATCCGCGACCACATACAGGCCGGAGATCGGCTTCCACTCGAACGCGGCGCGGGTGGGCGCATACTCATTGCGTTCGGAGAACCACCTACCAGCCCCGAATACGAGCGAAACGCAGACGTTTACGAGCAAATCAAGGCCGACGGCTACGTCGCCAGCATCGGCGATCGTGTCGCAGAAGTGGCGGGGATCTCTGCACCGGTGTTCAAGGCCGATGGCTCGTTGGCAGGTGCTTTAACTCTTACCACGCCAGCCAACCGATTTAATCGGGAACACATTGAGCCCGTGGTGCGCGCGGCACGAAAATTGAGCGGAACGTTCTGAGCGCGACTGAAACGCTTATTGCCCGAACGTCAATTCTCTTTCAGCGTGATGAGGGTATTCCCGATTTAGGGTTTGTCTTCGGGCGGAGGCAACGGGCACAACGTACAATTTGAACATGAGCCAATCGTCGGCCTGGGGGCCTGATCATCAGTATTCGTTCCCTTCCGGTAGACAACGCCAAGCGGGTCTATTGGTTGATACTGCGCGCTGTGGCCCTCAGTCTTCGCTCAATCTGCTCGACCCCGACAGTTACGGAGCAGCAGCAAAAGCCATCGTGGGGCGTGGCGGGCGGGGTGCAGCCTGGTTCGTCACGGGGCCGTTCGGAAACGGGGTGCTCAGACACTACCGCCGGGGTGGGTGGCTCTCACGCTTCGACACCGGCTGGTACGTCTGGCAAGGCGCCGCGTCAACACGTTGTGTACGTGAGTACCGGCTCTTGCGTACCTTACGTACGCAAGGCTTGCCTGTACCTGCGCCCATTGCCGCCGGATGGTGGCGCCATGGCCTGCTCTACCGTCAGGCGCTGCTCATAGAACGCATAGAGGGCGCGCGGACGCTCGCCCAACTACTGACCGAAAACCCCCAAAAAGCTCCCTGGGAAGGGGTTGGCCAAACCATCGCCCGCTTTCACCGCGCCGGCGTGTGGCACGCCGATCTGAATGCTCACAACATTTTGCGCGATGCCAACGGCACCCTCTGGCTTATCGACTTCGACCGTGGGCGTCAAGGCGGGCTTGGTCCCAAAGATTTCGAACAAAATATGCTGCGCCTACGCCGATCATTGTTGAAGCTGGCTCCCGAACATGGTGAGGCCTGTTGGCAACGGGTTTACGCCGCGTGGATCATAGCCATGCCGCCAGGGCTTTCATCACCCGCTGCGTAGCGCCGCGATTTGCATCAACAAATTCTCGCGCAGCGCGGATACGTTGCCCCTGCTCTTCCGCATCGCATAGCCACTGCATTGCCCGGCTGACTGCGGTTGCTGCATCGGGGACACGCTCGGCAGCGCCTGCTTGAATCGCGTCCTCCACCGCTTGCGCGAAGTTTCTGGTATATGGCCCAACAATGACAGGAAGGCCAGCGGCACATGCCTCGACCAGGTTTTGTCCGCCAAAATCCAGAAAGCTACCCCCGATGATGGCGATGTCGCTGGCCGCATAATAGGTGGCCATTTCTCCTGTGCTATCTCCTAGTATCCAATCCACATGGACCACGGACGTGGCGACTTCCCACTCTGTACGTCGGATAAACCGCGCGCCTTGCGCCGCTAATAGTTGTGCGACCTCATCAAAACGCTCGACATGCCGAGGAATGAGCATGAAGATTGGCTCGGCCTCGGAAATGTCCTTCCAATTTTCCTTGCAACGTTCGAAGCCACGGGGATGGTTGCCGTGCGGTATGGAATTTAAGTTCTGATTCGCACCATATGAACGATGCTGCGATTTCTTAAGCTCGGCCACAGCCCGAATAAACAGCGTCTCCTCACCGTCGCGCGTGCTGGCAATGCAAATAATTGGGCGACGTACGCGCTGTGCCCATGCGCGGCCACGCTGCTCGAGTTCGCCCGGAATCTCGACATCAAACTTGAGATTTCCCACGACTTGGGCCGATCGAGCGCCGCACGCCAGTAGCCGCTGCGCGTCGTCGCCGGTTTGAGCCAGCACAGCTTGCAAGCGCGCAAACGCCGGACGCATGAGCAGGTGCAAACGCTGCATTTGACGGCTGGAGCGTGCGGACAAGCGCGCGCTTACTAGTACCAGAGGCACTCCCGCTTTCGCCGCTTCGGCCGTCAGGTTGGGCCAGACCTCACGCTCGATGAGCAAGCCCACGCGCGGTTGATAGGCTGCGAAAAATCGGCGCATGGCTCCCGGAAAATCGTACGGGAGCCATTGTTGGATCAACGTACCCGCTGTTATCGCCGCACCATGAACACGCTGGGCTTCAGCCCACGCAGTCGCTGTCGTGTGCGTTAAAAGCACGCGACAGCCGCGCTTTAACAAAGCGTTGATAAGAGGCTGTGCAGCCCGTGTTTCACCCAGGCTGACTGCATGCACCCACACGGCCCCGGGCACGGGGCGATGGTTGTACCAACCAAAACGAGCGCGCCCCAACACCTGCCAAGCGCCGCCCTCGCTTCGGCTTCGTCGCCATAGCCGCCACCAGAAGATAGGGGCACTCACGTACAAAAGTAAGGTATACAGGCGTCGCACCGGTTCTTGCGCCAGATTGGGGCGTGCTCGAAAGTGGTTGAAAACTGTTCAGATTGCGTAACTCGCCGAGGCAGGCTGAACCGCTGCCGTACGTGGGCTCTCGTCGGCATGTCTAATTTCAGCCAGCATTTTTTCGGTCGTTACCAAGACCTCTTGGAGCTGCGGCGGCTTGCCGCGATCGCCCAAGCTTACACATAACCCAGGGCCGGTCAGCGGAGTACGAACCACGGGAGTGGCGCAATAAATACCGATCGTCGGCCGTCCCAACGCCGCGGACAAATGGGTGATCCCGCTGTCCAGCCCCACCATGAGTTCGGCTTCGGCGATGACCCGCGCCGTGTGAAGCAA
>CAZMVM010000012.1:0-32520 GCA_964569785.1 uncultured Pigmentiphaga sp.
CACCAGATCGCGGTCGGCGCCTAACATCAGGCCGCTCTGCATCTCGACCACATCGAGGCGGCTGCCCAGCGCGGAATATACCGTTCCCATTTCGAGGCCGATGATGCCGCCGCCGATGATCAGCATTTTCTCAGGTATCGTGCGCAATTCAAGTGCGCCCGTGGAGTCGACGACGCGCTCGTCATCTGGCAGAAACGGCAGCTTGATTGACTCACTGCCGGCCGCGATGATGGCAGATCTGAAGGCTATCGATCTGCGCTCGGTGCCATCAACAACCAGCTGGTGGGGACCAGTAAAGCTTCCGGAGCCTTGCACCACCGTGACTTTACGCATCTTAGCCATGGCAGCCAGGCCACCGGTGAGCTTCTTGACGACGCCTTCCTTGAAAGAGCGCAGAGCGGCCAGGTTGATCTTGGGTGCACCGAAGGTGATACCTTGTGATGCAAGAGCCTGCGCCTGTTCGATGACTCCCGCCGTGTGCAACAAAGCCTTGGAAGGAATGCAGCCGACGTTCAGGCAAACTCCACCGAGTGTGGTATAGCGTTCGACCAGCACCACATTCAGGCCAAGATCCGCCGCACGGAATGCTGCTGAATAACCGCCCGGGCCAGCGCCCAGTACCAACAGATCACACTGCAAGTCGGAGTTTCTTGCCGCTTCCTCGTACGCGGCGGTGGTTTGTTTGGCTGGCGCTGGAGCGGCAGGTTGCCCGGTTTTCGGTGAGGCGACGGGCGCAGACGCTGTGGCAGGTGCTTGAGCTAGCGGTGCTGCTGCGCCCTGATCCGTCGGAGAAGCAGACGCGGTGGCCGCTGCCGCCGAATCAGCGACTTGCGCTGAGGGTGCGGCTGAATCGGGGGTTGTGTCGCTTGGGGTTGCGCTGGTCTCTGTACTGGTTTCTTCGCGAGGCTCGAGTTCGAGAATGACCGTGCCCTCGGACACTTTGTCGCCCAGCTTGACCCGCAACGCTTTCACTATGCCTGCGCGTGCGGCTGGAATCTCCATTGAAGCCTTGTCCGATTCTACGGTGATCAGGCTTTGTTCCTCTTCAATGGTATCCCCTTCTGCGACCAGTATCTCAATGACTTCAACTTCGTCAAAGTCTCCGATATCGGGAACCTTGAGTTCCACAGTTTGACTCATTGTGATTTTCCTTAGGCTCAAAGGAGAACCCGACGCATGTCGGCTAATAGTCCGGCGAGATACGCGTTGAACCGGGCCGCTGCTGCGCCGTCAATGACACGATGGTCGTAAGACAGCGAAAGCGGGAGCGTCAAGCGCGGCACAAAGCTTGTGCCGTCCCAGACCGGCTTGTGATACGTGCGCGAAACCCCCAAGATGGCAACTTCAGGTGCATTAATAATGGGTGTGAAGTGTGTACCGCCGATTCCGCCCAAGGACGAAATTGAGAAGCAGCCCCCCTGCATTTCGCCGGGAGACAGCTTGCCTTCACGCGCCTTCTTGGCGAGCGCGGCCGTTTCCTGCGCTAGTTCGAGAATGCCCTTCTGATCGGCGTCGCGGATTACCGGCACCACCAACCCGTTGGGGGTATCTGCGGCAAAGCCGATGTGGTAGTACTGTTTCAGGACGAGGTTGTCTCCATCCAGCGACGCATTGAACTCGGGAAACTTCTTCAGCGCCGCCACGACCGCTTTGATCAAGAAGGCCAGCAAAGTAACTTTCACGCCACTTTTCTCGTTCTCCCGATTGAGTTGCTGACGCAAGGCCTCGAGCTCGGTGACATCCGCCTCGTCGTTGTTCGTGACGTGGGGAATCATGACCCAGTTGCGATGCAGGTTCGCACCGGAGATCTTCTTGATGCGCGTGAGAGGCTGCGTCTCGATCGGCCCAAATTTGGCAAAGTCTATCTTTGGCCAAGGCAGCAATCCCAGAGCAGCGCCCGTATCACCGGATGTAGTGCTCGCCGCGGGAGCGCTGGACGTCGCCAAAGCCCGCTTCACGAAATTGCGCACGTCGTCGTGAGTGATGCGCTGCTTCGGACCAGTTCCGGGTACGAGATAGAGGTCGACCCCCAGTTCCCGCGCGAACTTCCGCACGGACGGAGACGCATGGGGCTTGGGCGCACTGGTGTCCTGCAAGCCGGTAACTGGCGGAGTGCGGCGACCCGCTCCAGGCGCGCTACCAGGCGGGCGCTTATCGATAAGCGTCAGCATGGGCTCCTGTGCAGCCGTAGGAGCAGCTGCTGGTTCAGCATTCGTCGACGCGGCTTGCGGAGCAGCGCTCGCCGGCTCGACGGCCGCAGGGGCACTTGAGGCAGCCGCTGCGGCTGGTTCTTGCGCACCCGATGCCGCGCTATCGTCAGCCGGCGCAGCGGTGTCCCCGGCCGCTTCGCTTTGTTCCACGGGCTCGAGCTCCAGAATGACCGAGCCTTCGGACACCTTGTCGCCGACTTTCACCTTGAGCGACTTCACAACACCGGCCCGCTCAGCCGGAATCTCCATCGAAGCCTTGTCGGATTCGACGGTAATCAGGCTTTGTTCGACTTCGACCGTGTCGCCTTCGGCAACGAGAACCTCGATGACCTCGACTTCGCTGAAGTCACCGATGTCAGGAATTTTGAGTTCTACTAGTTGTGTCATCCGTGACTTCCTCGATCAGGCATGTTGCGGGTTAGGTTTGTTCGGGTTGATCCCGTATTTCTTGATGGCCTCAGCGACTTTGGCTACCGGAATCTTCCCTTCGTCGGCCAATGCCTTCAACGTGCTCAGCGTGACGAAGTAACGATCAACTTCGAAGTGCTGCCGCAGCTTGTAGCGGAAATCCGAACGACCGTAGCCATCGGTTCCCAAGACCCGGTATTGGCGTCCTTGCGGGATGAAGGCACGGATTTGATCTGCGAAGATCTTCATGTAATCGGTCGATGCAACGATCGGCCCTTCCGTGCCCTCGAGCATGGATGTAACATACGGCGTTTGCTTCTCTTTGGCATCAGGGTGCAAAAGATTGTGCCGTTCGCAGTCGAGCCCATCCCGCCGCAATTGGGTGAAGCTCGTCACACTCCAGACGTCGGCTGAAACACCCCAGTCGTCGTGCAGCAGCTCCTGCGCCGCCAAAACTTCACGCAGGATCGTGCCCGAACCGAGCAACTGTGCCCGAGGCGCCTTCGCCTTGCCCTCGCCCTTCTTGAACAGGTACATACCGCGAATGATGCCCTCCTCGTCACCGGGGTTCAATCCCGGATGCGGGTAGTTCTCATTCATGAGGGTAATGTAGTAGAACTCGTCGATCTGCTGCTCGACCATGCGCTTCAGGCCGTGCTGGATGATGACAGCAACTTCGTGCGCAAATGTCGGATCATATGAAACGCAGTTGGGGATGGTGGAAGACAACACATGGCTATGGCCGTCTTCGTGTTGCAACCCTTCACCGTTCAGGGTGGTGCGGCCCGCAGTGGCACCCAGGAGGAAACCACGTGCACGCATGTCGCCGGCGGCCCACGCCAGATCGCCAATCCGCTGGAAGCCGAACATCGAGTAATAGATATAGAACGGCACCATGATACGGTTGTTGCTGGAGTACGAGGTGGCCGCAGCGATCCAGGAACTGAACGCGCCCGCTTCGTTGATACCTTCCTGCAGAATCTGACCGTCCTTGGCTTCACGGTAATACATTACCTGGTCTTTATCGACCGGAACGTACTTCTGCCCCTCGGGCGCGTAGATGCCAATTTGACGGAACAATCCTTCCATTCCGAAGGTGCGTGCTTCGTCGGCCACAATGGGTACCACCCGCGGACCGACTTGCTTGTCACGCAAGATCTGGGTCAGGATTCGTACGAACGCCTGGGTGGTAGAAATTTCGCGGCCTTCCGCCGTGGGTTCGAGCACCGCCTTGAACGCAGACAGCTCAGGCGCCGGGATCGTTTCGTCAGCCCGAGTACGACGGCGCGGCAAGTATCCGCCCAGTTTCCGTCGGCATTCGAGCATGTATTGCATCTCGGGCGAGTCGGGGTCCGGCTTGTAATACGGGACGTCTTCCAGTTTGTCGTCCGGAATGGGAATATTGAAACGGTCGCGGAAGTGCCTGATCGAATCCAGGTCCAGCTTCTTCTGCTGGTGGGTGGGGTTCTTGGCCTCACCGATGCGACCCATTCCGTAGCCCTTAATGGTTTTCGCCAAAATGACGGTGGGCTGGCCCGTGTGGTTTACGGCGGCGTGGAATGCGGCATATACCTTATGAGGGTCGTGGCCGCCCCGATTCAGGCGCCATACGTCTTCGTCGGTCATGCGACTTACCATTTCGAGTAGCTTGGGATGCTTCCCGAAGAAGTTTTTCCGCACGAACGCTCCGTCGTTGGCTTTGTAGGCCTGATATTCGCCATCGACGGTTTCCTCCATGACACGGCGCAGAATGCCTTCTTTGTCGTAGGCCAATAACGGATCCCAGTAACCGCCCCAGATCAGCTTGATCACATTCCAGCCGCTTCCGCGGAATTCGGACTCGAGCTCCTGAATGATCTTGCCGTTGCCGCGTACCGGGCCATCAAGACGCTGCAAGTTGCAGTTGATGACAAAAATAAGGTTGTCGAGCTTTTCGCGTCCGGCCAGACTGAGGGCACCGACCGACTCGGGCTCGTCCATTTCACCGTCACCGCAGAATACCCATACCTTACGCTTACTTGTATCGGCAATACCTCGTGCGTGCAGGTATTTAAGGAAGCGGGCCTGGTAGATGGCCATCAACGGCCCTAACCCCATGGATACTGTGGGAAACTGCCAGAAGTCAGGCATCAACATGGGGTGCGGGTACGATGACAGCCCCTTGCCGTCGACCTCCTGGCGGAAGTGGTCGAGCTGCTCCTCGGTGAGACGCCCTTCCAAGTAGGCGCGAGCGTACATCCCGGGTGAGGAGTGCCCCTGGAAATAAATAAGGTCACCGCCGTGATCCTCGGATTCAGCATGCCAGAAGTGGTTCTGTCCGGTGCAAACCATGGTAGCTTGCGAGGCGAACGAGGCAATGTGGCCGCCGAGATCGCCGCCATCAGGAGGCGAATGTCGGTTTGCACGTACCACCATGGCCATTGCGTTCCAGCGAGTGAACGAGCGAATGCGCTCTTCAAGGTCGGCGCGGCCCGGTGAGCACGCCTCAAGATGAGGCGGAATGGTATTGACGTAAGCCGTCGTTGCTTTAAGGGGGATATTGGCACCCGAGCGACGAGCTAGGTCGATGAGCTGCTCGAGCAGGAAATGTGCACGTTCTGGGCCTTCTCGTTCGAGGACAGCCTCGAGTGCATCGAGCCACTCCTGAGTTTCTTGGGCATCGTCATCGTGGGCGATATGGGCAGGCAATGCAGACATGAAGCGGTCTCCCGTCGTTTGTGATTGCCCCGATTCTAAGTGTTGCTCGGGGCCGTATCAAATAAAATTTCATATTGCGAAGATTTATTGCACAATATGAAATTCAACTTGGGCAACACCTATTAAACTTGCGACATGGCTTCGAAAAAAGCGACAGGCACCCTCGCCGCTTACCAGGAAACGACGCGCAGGCGCCGCTATTTGTATTGGCTGACGCCCATGATCGCCCTGGCAGCGTTGCTGGGTGTCATGGCAACGGTCATCATCTGGCTCGACCAGGTTGAAGACCCCTACCTTATCCTCACGGCCGACACCCACCGCACTCTGGTTTGGGTGGTGGCCTCGCTTTCTGTCGTCATTATCTGGAGCCTGATCGCACTCTGGCGCCATACGCTGTTCCGACAGCGTGCCGAAGCCGCACTCATCGCCGAAACCGCGTTCCGTCGCGCAATGGAAAACTCCATGCTCACGGGCATGCGGGTACTCGACATGGAGGGACGCATTACGTATGTGAACCCAGCCTTTTGTCGCATCATAGGCTGGAACGAGTCAGATCTCATCGGTCGTAAGCCGCCCTTCCCCTACTGGGTGCCTGGGCAGTACGCTGCCCATCAACGCATGATGGACATGCTGCTCGCCGGGAACGCACCCACCAGCGGCCTCGAAATGCAGGCGCAACGGCGCGACGGGTCGCGTCTGACCACCCGTATGTATGTCTCGCCCTTGGTTGACCGTAACGGGGTTCAAACGGGTTGGATGACTTCACTGACCGATATCACCGAATCGAAGCGGATTCGCGAGACGCTGGCGGCCGCCCACGAACGGTTCATGACGGTGCTCGAGGGCCTTGACGACGCGATCTCGGTTACTGCTGATGGGCCCCAAGGGCTCGAACTGCTGTTCACGAATAAAACCTATCGTCGCATTTTTGGTTCCCAGGCCACCGGGCATGCTCAGCTGCTCGCCGGTCGGCGCGGACGTTACACCGACGAGGCGGTTGAGGTTTACTCGCCCACCGTGAAGCGCTGGTTCGAGGTGCACCACCGCATGCTTGCCTGGACGGATGGACGGCGCGTTCGTATGCAGGTCGCCCGCGACATTACAGAAAGACGCGCGCAAGAAGAGGCTTCCTTGCGGCAGCAGGAAAAAATACAAATGACTAGCCGTCTGATCACAATGGGTGAGATGGCTTCTTCACTCGCGCACGAGCTGAATCAGCCCTTAACCGCGATAGCGAACTACAGCATGGGAGTGGTGGCGCGCGTACGTGCCGGCGAAATCGATCCAGAAGTTCTATTACCGGCTCTGGAAAAGACTGCTGCTCAGGCTGAACGCGCTGGTCTGATCATTCGCCGCATTCGAGAGTTCGTGAAGCGATCGGAGCCCCGCCGTCAGCCCGTTGATATTACCGGTGTCATCAATAACGCGGTGGGCTTTGCCGAAATCGATGCCCAAAAACGCCGCATTGATATCGTTAAGCGGCTGCCCTCGACCATGCCCAAAGCGATGGCCGACCCCATCCTCATCGAACAAGTCTTGCTCAACCTGATCAAGAACGGCATGGATGCCATGGAGGACAGCGGTGGTCACGAAATTGTCGTAACGGTCACCGACAAAGGGGAAACTCTGGAGGTTTCTGTCGCAGATCAGGGGCACGGGCTTGCAGAGCTGGATCAGGCCCGGCTGTTCGAACCCTTCTTTAGCACCAAGGGTGAAGGCATGGGTATGGGTCTGAACATTTGTCGCACCATTATTGAGTCGCACCATGGTCGATTGTGGGCAGTCCCCAACCCTGGCGGCGGCACCATTTTTTCGTTTACATTGCCCATCGTACCGGGCACCCTGGTGACCGTGACGGCCACCGAGAGTGGCTCGTCAGACGACACGGGTACCGACCCTACCGCGGTGATTCATTTTCCAACCGCCACGGCGGTCGATTCAACTGACCCTGATTCAGTGGGCGGAGACGTCACAGATCAGGAGCAGCAATCGGAAGCCGGCAACGTACCGGCTTTAGCCTTTACACAGAAGGAGCACCTCGCATGAGAACTCTCAATACGTCGAATACAGTTTATATCGTAGACGACGATGAAGCCGTGCGCGACTCGCTGCGCTGGCTACTCGAAGCCAATGGGTATCGAGTGCGCGATTACCCCAGCGCGGAGGATTTCCTGGAAGCGTACGACCCGGCCGTGCTGGGGGTTCTCATAGTGGATGTGCGCATGCCCGGCATGAGTGGCCTGGAGCTGCAGGAAGTGCTGATAGCTCGCAAGGCCCCGTTGCCCATCGTATTCATCACTGGCCATGGCGATGTCCCCATGGCTGTGTCAACCATCAAAAAGGGCGCCGTCGACTTCCTCGAAAAGCCCTTTAACGAGTCCGATTTGCGCGCGATCGTGGCCAATATGTTTGTGAAGGCGCAAGAGCTGCAACAACAAGAGGCCCAGCGCCAGGAGCGTGAAGCCATGCTGTCGCGGTTAACTTCGCGTGAGCAGCAAGTGCTTGAGCGTATCGTTGCAGGTCGGCTGAACAAGCAAATTGCCGACGATCTCGGCATCAGTATCAAAACGGTAGAGGCGCATCGCGCCAACATTATGGAAAAACTGCAGGTGGCCACGGTGGCCGATCTAATGAAGGTCGCCCTCAACCATTAACCTGCGTAGCTGTATCAAAAGGAACTCTCACATTTATGAGCGCACGCATCATCAACGGTACTGAACTGGCGCGCACGCTACGCGAGCAGGTTGCGCAGCAGGCGGCCGCACTCACTCAACAGGGAACCCGGCCGGGCTTGGCCGTGATTCTCGTTGGGGATGACCCGGCCTCGCAGGTGTATGTGAGGAACAAGGTGAAAGCGTGCGAGGCGGCGGGTTTTCACTCGGTACTCGAGCAATTGCCCGCCGACCTTTCCCAAGAGCAACTCTTGGCGCGAATCCATGCGTTAAACAACGATGCCTCGATCCACGGCATTTTGGTCCAGCTTCCGCTACCTCCGCACATCTCATCACACGCCGTCATCGAGGCCATCTCACCGGCCAAGGATGTGGACGGGTTTCATGTCTCAAATGCGGGCATGCTCATGACGGGGCGCCCTGGCATTATCCCCTGCACGCCGTACGGCATCATGAAGATGCTTGAGGCCGAAGACGTCAACCTGTGGGGTGCCGAAGCTGTAGTGGTGGGTGCTAGCAACATTGTTGGCAAGCCGATGGCTATGTTGTTATTACAAGCTGGAGCCACGGTAACACTATGCAACTCCAAGACCCGTGATCTCGGTGCGCACACACGGCGTGCCGATGTCCTCGTGGTTGCCACGGGTAAACCGGGAATCGTGAATGGCAGCATGATTAAGCCCGGCGCGGTGGTCATCGATGTAGGCATCAATCGCGATAGTCGAGGCAAATTGCGTGGCGATGTCGACTTCGATTCAGCGCTGCCGGTTGCGGGTGCGATCACCCCGGTTCCCGGCGGAGTCGGACCAATGACCATCGCGATGTTGCTGGTAAACACCCTAGAAGCTGCGCAACGGGCGGCAGCCAATCCCTAAGCCTTGACCAGGCGCGCGAATTGCGCGCCGGACGGGCTTGGGTTCCCGGCTTGCGACCCCACGTGTCTATGGACAGCGTTGTTCTCGTCGCGCGTCTATGCCTTCGTACAAGCCAAGCGTCGAAGCAAAGCCTTCTGGCGCCTCTTCTTCATTAGCACTCAATTATGACCAATCCGCTGCTTTCTCCGGGTGATTTACAAGATTATTCAGCGATTCGGCCTGAACACGTAATGCCGGCAATTACGCAATTGCTTGAGCGAGCACGTGCAGCTGTTGAAACGGTTGCCGATCCTAAGCGCCCGGCAACCTGGTCGAACATCGTAGACGCTCTGGATGATGCGACCGAACCCCTTTGGCGTGCCTGGTCGGCGGTGGGGCATTTGAACGCGGTTGTGAACACGCCAGCCTTGCGTGCTGCCTACAACGAGGCGTTGCCCCTGGTGACTGAGTTTGCCACTTGGGTCGGCTTGCACGAGGGGCTCTACCAGCAATATAAGCGGTTGCGTGAAAGCCCGGAATTCGCGGCCTTGCCGGCGCATCGACAACGTATCATTGAACTGGCGTTACGGGATTTTCGCCTCAGCGGCGTCGAACTGCCAGAACACCTGCGCGCCCGGTATGCCGAACTCTCGGAGCAGGAAGCACAGATTTCCCAGAAGTTTTCCGAAAATGTTCTCGACGCCACCGATAGTTGGGCATGGTATGTAGAGGACGTTAAACAACTCCACGGCTTGCCCTCCAGTGTGCTCGATGCCGCGCGGGCGGCGGCGCAGGCCGAAGGGCGATCTGGCTGGAAGCTTACTTTGCAGGCTCCCTGCTATATTCCCGTGATGCAGTACGCGACTGACCGCGCGTTACGCCAACGTATGTACCAAGCTTATGGTACGCGTGCTTCGGATATGGGCGACAAGCGATTTGATAACTCGACTTTGATCGAACAGTTGCTTGCCCTACGTGCCGAAGAATCGAACATGCTGGGCTTCGAACACTTTGCCACGCGCCAACTGCAAACGCGCATGGCTGAAACTCCCGCCCAGGTCCTGGAGTTTTTGCGCGACCTGGCCGCGCGCGCAAAGCGCTACGCGCAACGCGATATCGAAGAACTGCGGGCGTACGCGACCTCCATACTCGGCATGGACACGCTCGAACCCTGGGATGTTGCATTTGTGTCGGAGCAGTTGCGCCAGGAGAAATTTAAGTACTCAGAAGAAGAGCTGAAGCAATATTTCCCGCTACCCCGTGTACTCGACGGCATGGCCGAGATCGTGAACACGCTGTTTGGCGTGAGCATGCGCTCCGTCCAGGCCCCGGTATGGCACTCAGATGTGCAAGTGCTGCGCGTGGAAAACACCGACGGAAGCCTCGCGGGCCATTTGTATTTTGACCTCTACGCACGCTCCGGCAAACAAGGTGGAGCCTGGGTCGATATCGATCGCAACCGCCGACGGACCGCCAACGCCTTGCAAACACCGGTTGTCTTCTTGACCTGTAATTTTGCTGCGCCCACGGCCGATCAGCCCTCGTTATTGACCCACGACGATGTCATCACTCTTTTCCATGAAATGGGGCACGCGCTGCATGCCTTGCTTTCGGAAGTCGACGATATCGGTGCGTCTCCGTTTGCCAGTGTTGAATGGGACGCGATCGAACTGCCCTCACAATTCATGGAGAATTTCTGCTGGGAATGGGATGTCTTGCAACGGCTCTCGGCCCACGTGGAAAGCGGCGAGCCCATCAGCCGTGAGCTTTACGAGAAGCTGATTGCAGCACGACACTTTCAAAGCGGGCTCGCAGCAGTGCGTCAGATTGAATTCGCTCTGTTCGATATGCTGGTGCATCAGCACAAACACGCGCCGGACATCGAAACCGTGATGGGTATCTTGCATCAGGTACGCGAAGAAGTTGCAGTCATTTTCCCACCCGAATGGCATCGAACGCCGCATAGTTTTTCCCACATTTTTGCGGGCGGATATGGGGCTGGTTACTACAGCTATAAATGGGCGGAAGTGTTGTCTGCGGACGCGTTCGCGGCCTTCGAAGAAGTCGCTGAGGAGGCCGCCAGCGACGCATCGAATGCGACAGCGACCCGCCTCCTACCGGAAGTGGGTGAGCGCTTTCGCCGCGAGATCTTGGCCGTTGGCGGCAGTCGTCCGGCGATCGAGTCGTTCCGCGCTTTTCGTGGGCGCGATCCGTCGATCGAGCCGTTGCTGCGCCATCACGGCATGGCCGCTTAGCGACGCCCGCCTTACATAACAATGGCGAAGAATCGACCAAAGGAGAGGGTTGCAATGCGGCTGATATTTTTCACGGCTGCCATTGCCGTATTGATTGCATCGCTGGTGCCGCCAGGCACGAGTCTGCCTGGCACCGGTTGGGACAAAGCCAACCATGTGTTGGCGTTTGGCGTACTGGGAGCACTGGGGACACTGGCATACCCCCGGCGAGCCCGGTGGATCATCCTGGTGTTGGTCGTGTATGGCAGCTTGATCGAGCTGCTTCAATCCTTCACCCCGTACCGTTTTGCGGAGTTCGGTGATTTGTTGGCCGACATAGGTGGCGCTGCAGTGGGTTGCTTGATCGGGGCGCTTTTAAACCGTCTTCTGAGCCAAGTCCGGAGACTGACGCCTGCGACGCGCTCAAGCCAAGAATAGTCCCGGTTGCTAACCCAGCGTGTTCCTGGAAGTCTTGCTCTCCTGGGTGACCCTGGTTTCCCTCAGGGTTTACCCGTTTCACCCCAAAGGGTGATAGCCCCGATAAGGCGACCCAAATACACTAAACGTCACGCTGCTGCACGCGGGTTTCGGTCAATCTGTAGCCGATTGCGCGAACCACCAACTTGTATACGCCGAACGGCGTCGGCCCGGCGCCGGTTCGGCAGCACAGGCAGGAGACATCACATGGTACGACCCACTCCCGAAACCATCCGGGCGGCCCAAGCGGCGAATGCACGCATGGCCGATCGCAATACCCCCTTCATCTACAACGAATGGTATGTGGCCGCTTTTGCCGATGAAGTCGGCCGCTCATTGCTCAACCGTACGTTATTGGGCCGCAATGTGGTGATGTATCGCACCGAGGAAGGGCAGCCGGTCGCCCTCGAGGATCGTTGCCCCCATCGCTCGTACCCCTTGTCCGCCGGGCAGCTGCAGGGAGATACCATCGTCTGTGGCTACCATGGCTTTCGCTACGACGCCCAAGGAAACTTGATTGAAGTGCCTTCCCAGCCGCGGTGCCCGCGTGGGATTGGCGTTCATGCTTATCCGCTGATTGAACGCGGCCCTTTAATCTGGATCTGGATGGGAGACGAACCCGCCGATGCCAATCGGTTGCCACCCCACGATTGGGTCGCTTCCGACGATTGGGTATGTTCCAAAGGCTATATTCACTTGAAAGGCAACTACGTCAGCCTGCATGAAAACCTGCTGGATCTTACCCATTTAAGCTATCTGCACGCCAAGACGTTTGGCACGCCAGATTATGCGGCGGCGAAGTTTCGCGCCGAACTGCATCCCGATCGGTTTGCACTCTTGCGTGATGTCGTTCCAACCACGTTGCCGCCCGTGTGGGCAAAACCCACTGGGATGGAAGGTTATCCGAACGCGGCTCGTATCGTACGTTCCGAGTTCCTAGCGCCCTCGCTGCACTGTGTTTCCGTGCGGTTCTACGATAACGCCCTGCCGCCCGAAAACCGACCCGAGTACTCGATTCGAACAGCTCATATCCCTACCCCGGAAACCCACGGCAGCACGCATTACTTCATTGTGCACGGCAGAGACTTCGCCCTGGATCAAGACTGGGTCACGCAATTTATGCACGATCAGTTATTCAAAGCGTTTTATGAAGACGTGGACGGATTGGAAAGGCTCGAGCCGATATTGCAGAGTGCTGACGAGAGCTTTTTCGAAGTTTCCGTCGCTAGCGACCAAGCCTCTGTGGAAATGCGCAAGTACATCAAAGCGCGCGCCGAAGCAGAAGCACGCCAGCGCAAGGGGCTCTCCCCCGAGACACGAACATTTAGCGTTGCGGCTTCCGGGTAGGCTACACCCGCAGTTATCGCAAGGCCGTGTGTGCCGTAATTCGGCTTGGGCAAGGTTCCAGCGGTAAGCCCGAACGAGGGTTCACCTGGAACACAGTCGTGGGGTGCTGCCAGCAGGCACGCGACTACCACCCCACGACCCACCACACTGCAAGGAAATAGCGCTATGAGTCGCGTTCCCGAGGCGTTAACACTGGTCTCGAATTCATCCGTTCATCCAGAATCCGGCTTAGCCGGTCTGGTCCTTGCCGTCGGAACCAACGATTTTGGAACCAAGCTTCATGGCTATCTCAATGAAGAGATATGCCCCGTCGATCAGCTTGTGGGATTCGCGCAGGCTCCGCACCGTGCGGGGCTAGAAATATGCAATGTAGGCAGTTTGTCCAAAACATTGGCCCACGCACTGACGCGCCGTTACCTGGACGCCTACTACCAAATGGATCCCACTCTCGAGGCTGACGACGCGACCGACCTGCCTCGCTTGGCGCGCATGAACCCGGCCGTGCCAGCCAGTTCGGTATACAAAGAGTATTTCTTTTCTCGCGGCCGGATGGCCGATCGCATCGCCGTCACGACGCGATGGCAACACACGCGCCTCGCTTGTTATTTATATCGGACGAGCAGGTCGCAACCATTTTCGGAGCACGATATTGAGGCGTTGCATCGCGCCATGCACGTCGTGGCGGCCTTGTTTCGTCAACATTACGTTCTAACCGTAGCTTCGGGCAAGCTGGCGCCCGGGGTCTCCTTGAACGCTCGCGTCGAACGGCTGGCGAGCTTATCTCCGCGGGAGCACGACGTCTTCAAACGTCTTATTTCAGGTCTCAGCACCGAAGCGATTGCTCTTGATCTCAACATTTCTGCCAATACGGTCCGAACGTTTCGCAAGAAGCTCTATCGCAAGCTTCAGGTGACGTCCCGCTTCGATCTCATCAATCAGTATGTGTATCACCTGAAGCATTAAGCCACTGTCTGCGCAGATCCAGGCCAGCGTCGCGGGCGCTTGGCTCAGCCGGAGCCGTGTTCGAGTACACATCGACGAGCAGGCCGCCCTGCCCTCCCCGCGCTCAAGCAGCACAGGGACACAGTGATGCTTGCTTGCCTGCGCTACGATACGCCCGGCTCTCCCGGCACGAAGCCCGGGCGCGAGAGTGGTGAGATGCCTTAGTTTCACGCAGCTCTGGCGAGGGCCGGGTACACTGGGTTGTTACGCGGCCGGCTGGCCACCGCTGAACGAACAGGTTCTCAGGACGCTACGCGGATCCCCGGAAGCACGCGCGTCTCGGATATACAGAAAATTAAGCTGGGACTCCTACGCGCCCTTTTTGATTGCAATTGAGAAAGGTTTTACGACGAATGAAGCTTGCCACTTGGAACATCAATTCGCTCAGAGTGCGTTTGCCGCAGGTACTCGACTGGCTCGTGGCTAACCCCATGGATGTTCTCTGCTTGCAAGAGCTGAAACTGCCCGATGAGCGTTTTCCGGTGGATGATTTTCGGGAGGCCGGTTACTACGCTGCGTTTGCCGGCCAGAACACCTACAACGGCGTTGCCATACTTTCGCGTGTCGAAGCTCGCGATGTCGTGCGCAATATCCCCGGTTTCGAGGACCCGCAACAGCGATTGATCGCTGCGACGTTTCCTTCTTCAGAAGGCGATATTCGTGTGGTAAACGTTTACTGTCCCAATGGCCAGGAAGTTGGTAGTGACAAATTCGAGTACAAGCTGCAATGGTTTGCTGCCCTTCGTGCCTACATTCAGGCCGAACTGACCACTTACCCTCGCTTGGTATTGCTTGGGGACTTTAACGTTGCACCCCAAGACCGCGACGTACATGATCCCGCCAAGTGGGAAGGAAAGATTCACGTCTCACAACCCGAGCGGGACGCCCTCAAAGCTTTGTGTGACCTGGGGCTCCACGATGCCTTCCGTTTGTTTGAGCAGCCAGACAAGATGTTTAGTTGGTGGGACTATCGCATGATGGCTTTCCGCCGCAATGCCGGCCTACGCATCGATTTGATCTTGCTGTCTGACGCCTTGCGCCCCTTCTGCAGCGCATGCACAATCGATAAGGATCCACGAGCGAATACGCAGCCATCTGATCATGCGCCCGTGATTGCCACTCTGGATATTTGATACCTAGCTGACCGTCTTCAATCATGACTGATGCCACCCTTCCCGCTGCCAACCATCCGAAAGGGCGAACACCCCCAGCACCGGGTACCAGCGATGTGCCCGACGCGCTCGTTCTGTGCAGTCAGGCAGATGGCGTTGCGACGCTAACCTTGAATCGCCCCGCACGTATGAACGCGCTCAACGTTGCCCTACTGCTAGAACTGGCTGACAAGCTCGAGCGGCTCAACCGCGATGGCGATGTGGGCGCCATCATTCTCGCCGGGGCCCAAGGGCACTTCAGTACGGGGGCCGATCTCAAAGACACCGCGCCAGGTCCCAATGGAGAGCTCAGGCTCGATGTCTTGCATCGTTGCTTCAATCTGCTAACCCAGGTAAGCAAGCCTACGCTGGCTGCGGTATCCGGCAATGCGTATGGCGCAGGGCTTTCGTTTGCTTTAGCCTGCGACTACATCATTGCGGCCAAAAATGCTCGATTTTGCGCTCCGTTCACGGGCATCGGTCTGATTCCGGATACCGGGCTCGTCTACACCTTGCCCTTACGCATCGGCATGGGCCGCGCACGGCGCATGATGTACGAGGGGTTAGTTGTCGACGCCGAGCAGGCCCACGATTGGGGAATGGTCGAACTGGTCACTGACAATAACGCCTTGCTCGAAAGCGCGCA
The DNA here is from genome assembly GCA_964569785.1 of uncultured Pigmentiphaga sp. Classification (GTDB taxonomy): domain Bacteria; phylum Pseudomonadota; class Gammaproteobacteria; order Burkholderiales; family Burkholderiaceae_B; genus Verticiella. The sequence goes on from CAZMVM010000012.1 coordinate 15,699, forward strand.
CGCGGTCGCACGTACCTTGCTGAAACGGGCGCCGCTCGCGCTTAGCGCCTTGCGCGGTCTGCTTAGCCGACAATGGCCAGACCCGCAAAAGTTCTTACAAGAAGAGCGTCGGATTCAACAGCGGCTGCTTGCTACCGACGACGTTCAGGAAGCACGCCTGGCCTTTGCCGAGAAGCGTCCGCCACGATTCCGCGGACGTTAGCCACGGCCTGCGCCCCAACGCGCAGTTTCCGACTCACCGCTTGGAACGGGCTTGAGGCGTTGGCGGAACTGGGTTCAATGCTATTCATCGAGCCCAAGCTCACGCATCTTGCGTGTAATGGTGTTGCGTCCCAAACCGAGTCGGGTGGCTGCTTCCACGCGTCGGCCCGAGCTCAATTCGAGTGCTGCGCTAATGAGTGTTCGCTCGAAATCACGGGTGAGGGTTTGCAGTACGTTTGCCTCTCCAGCCTGTAAGCGCCGGCGCACCTCCACGAGCAGTGCATGCTTCCAGGACGTGTCCCGTGAAGGGGTGGAGAACTCGGCAAGGGGAGCAGTCCCCATCGGACTGTTCCCCGCAAGCGCATCTCGTTCGACGCCCTGCGACTGGGTTTGAGTCATGTCTGCTTCGACGACCGGGAACTCAGTGTTCACATTACGCACTTCCGGCGGCAAGTCGCTGATGTCAATCCACGGTGACGCGGCCATCACTGTGAGCCAGTGGCAGATGTTTTCCAGCTGACGCACATTTCCCGGAAATGGAAATCGCTTCAACACCATCATGGCTTCTGGTGTCATCTGCTTGGGTTCTACGCCTAAGCGGTGCGCAATCTGCTCGAGAAAATTTCGGGTGAGCAACTCGATATCTTCAGGTCGGGCGCGCAATGGGGGCAAGCGCAGACGGATGACATTCAAACGGTGATAGAGATCTGCTCGAAATAATCCTTGCCGTACGCGTTCTTCTAATGGCTGGTGGGTAGCAGCGATAATGCGTACGTTCACATGCACAGGAGAGATCCCGCCCACCCGGTAAAAACTGCCCTCTCCCAAGACCCGCAGCAGTCGTGTTTGCAGTTCGGCGGGCATATCTCCGATTTCGTCCAGAAACAGCGTTCCGCCTTCAGCCTCTTCAAAGCGGCCAATGCGGCGTGTATAGGCGCCCGTAAAAGCCCCTTTTTCATGTCCGAACAATTCAGACTCAAGCAGCTCACGTGCAATGGCCGCTGTGTTGATTGCCACGAAGGGGCCATCAGCCCGCGGACTCGAGCGATGCAAGGCCCGCGCCACCAGTTCCTTACCTGTCCCCGATTCTCCGGTAATCAATACTGTGGCGTTCGATTTCGACAAGCGGCCAATGGCGCGAAACAGCTCCTGCATAGCTGGAGCCTGCCCGAGCATGCCAATGTTTGACGCTGCTGTTGCGGGCGTCGACACTGCTCCAGCGCGTGCCTGAGCGTTGTTCTGTACCACATTGCTGTCGAGCGCGCGACGAATCAGTACAAGTGCCTCATCAACATCAAAGGGCTTCGGTAGATAATCGAAAGCTCCTTCCTGAAACGATGCAACCGCGCTGTCCAAGTCGGAGTACGCTGTCATGACAATGACAGGAATATCGGGATTGCGTTGCTTTACAGCTTTAAGCAAACGCAGTCCGTCCGGCCCCGGCATGCGTATATCCGAGACCAGAACTGCCGGGGTTTCCCGCTCCAGTGCAGCCAGGGCCTGATTCGCATCGGCAAAGCTCAGGCTGGAAATACCGGCGCGTTCTAGTGCCTTCTCGATTACCCACCGAATTGAGCGATCGTCATCGACGATCCAGATCGTGTTCATGACGGTTTCTCGTGGGGTTGCCGCAGTGGCAAGATCATCCGAAATTCAGTGCGGCCGGGCTCACTTTCGCAAGTCAGCAAACCATCATGTTGCAACACCAGGGTTTGTGCGAGCGACAGGCCCAATCCGGTCCCGCCCGCTCGTCCGGTAACCAGCGGGTGAAAAATGCGCGCGCGAATTTCCTCTGGGATCCCCGGTCCGTTGTCGATGACACTTACCGTGACTGCGAGCGGATAACGTCGCCTATGCAAAGTGACCTGTCGGGCCACCCGCGTACGTATGATGATTCTTACTTCCCTTTCCCCGGGAAGCTCGTCCGACAGCTGGGCGGCGTTACGCATAATGTTCAACAGTACCTGGATCAACTGCTCGCGGTCGGCCAACAAATCGGGTACTGAAATATCGTAGTCGCGCACGAGTGAAACGGCGTTACCGTACTCCGCCTGAACCAGAGCCGCCACGCGCTCGCAAACCTCATGAATGTTCAGCACCACATCGTGCCGTTGACGACGCTGAGGCGCCAGTAGGCGGTCCACCAGCCGATGGAGTCGGTCGGCCTCCGCAATAATGACTTGCGTGTATTCGGTGAATTCGGGTTTGTCGAGTTCGGCTTGGAGCAGTTGAGCTGCGCCCCGCAGACCCCCTAACGGGTTCTTGATCTCGTGCGCCAGGTTACGCAGTAATTCGCGATTTGCTGCGGCGTGCTCCAGGGCTTCAAGGTCTTGCGCGATTCGATGGCGTTGGGCTTCTTCGCGTAGCTCGAGCAAGAGCGGCCATGGTTGCCCATGCAAAACAACCAGGCTCGCACTCACTGGCTTGGCCTCACGCCCCGGAGACGCGAGCATCAAGGGCAGAGTTTTTTGCGCAAAGTGATCGTCCAGCGCTTCTCGCACCGAGGTCTGCAGATGCGTGACGGGTTCGAAAAACGGGTACAGTAGCTGCCCTTCAAGGTGCTTGCGGGATACTTCAAACAGCGCTTCGGCAGCCGTGTTCGCATAAGCGATCACTGCATCGCTTTGCACCAACAATACGGCGCTTGCAAGCAAGTCCAGCGATGCCAATTGCATCGACGCGTCGGCATCAGGTCGATACACAGCAGGCAGGCTGGACGAAGACATGGTTATAGCCCGTAATACAGTTCAAACTCGAGCGGCGTCGTTGTCATACGCATACGCCTGACCTCTTCCATCTTCAACGCAATATACGCGTCGATCATGGAGTTGCTGAATACCCCGCCTCGCGTCAGAAACTCGCGATCGCTATCCAATGCTTGCAGCGCCTCTTCAAGCGAATGACATACCGTCGGAATCTGCGCATCTTCTTCGGGAGGCAAGTCGTACAAGTTCTTGTCCGCCGGGTCGCCTGGATGGATCTTGTTCAGTACGCCATCGAGGCCTGCCATTAACAACGCAGCAAAGGCCAGGTACGGATTGGCCATTGGGTCGGGGAACCGGGTCTCGACCCGACGCCCTTTGGGGTTGCTGACATAGGGAATGCGGATCGAAGCAGACCGGTTGCGTGACGAATAAGCCAGCTTCACTGGAGCTTCAAAATGCGGCACCAGTCGCTTGTACGAATTGGTGGTGGGATTAGTGATGGCATTCAGGGCACGTGCATGCTTGATAATGCCGCCGATGTAGTACAGCGCGAATTCCGACAGCCCGGCATATCCGTTTCCGGCGAACAGATTTTGTCCGTCTTTCCAGACCGACTGATGCACATGCATCCCAGAGCCATTGTCCCCAACAACCGGCTTGGGCATGAAGGTGGCCGTCTTACCATAGCTATCGGCCACATTCCAGACGGTATATTTTAGGATCTGGTTCCAGTCGGCCCGCCGCACCAAGGTGTTGAATACTGTGCCCACTTCAAGCTGGCCGGGCGACGCAACTTCATGGTGATGCACCTCGACCGGCACCCCCTGCTCTTCCAAAAGGCGGCAAATTTCCGAGCGTAAATCTTGAAAGGAATCGGTGGGTGGAACCGGAAAATAACCGCCTTTAGTACGAGGACGATGTCCCGAATTGCCATGCTCATATTCAATGCCCGACGACCACGGTGCCTCTTCCGACTTAATGCGGAAAAAGCTTGCCCCGGGCGCGATGTCCCAGCTGACGCCATCGAACACAAAGAACTCGGGTTCGGGGCCGAAATAGGCGGTATCCCCGAGCCCACTCGACTTCAGATACGCCTCGGCACGTTTCGCGATGGAACGGGGATCGCGGTCATAGCCTTTGAGATCCGCTGGTTCGACAACATCACACGTCAGAATCAACGTCGTGTGCTCGCGAAACGGATCAAGCCTAACGGTTGCCGGGTCGGGCATCAACAGCATGTCCGATGCTTCGATCCCCTTCCATCCTGCAATTGAGGAGCCGTCGAACGCGTGACCATTTTCCAGCTTATCTTCATCGAACTTTTGCGCTGGCACCGTGACATGTTGCTCTTTGCCCAGCGTGTCGGTGAAGCGTAAATCGACAAACAAGACCTCATGCTGGGCAATCAGGTCTAGTACCGTCTTATGCGATGCCATGGAAACTCCTGGAAAAGTGTGGCGGTCGGTAGGGTGACTTGGAAACGACAAACAAAACGCGAATAACCAAATGCAAGAGCTATGCCAATTTGATCGAGTTCGCCCGGATCACGGGCTAAGGAAGCGCGCAGGGGCGCGAAGCTCAAGCACACGCATGGCGCCAAGCGAGGGCAAAAAGAAGCACATTATTGCTCGCATTCATGCCCCGAATACAAGGGCGACGCACGGAGTTACAGCAGCGTAGCAAGAAAAACGCACGTTATGTGTGCATTTTGCACCAAAATAGTGCATTGGCGTGAGACGCTAGACAGGTGCGTTGGCTTAAAGAAACATGCTCTGCAAGTCGTTCAGGAAGCGCCATCCCAGGGCACTGGGCGCAATCCGAGCCGGGTCGCTTGTGAGCAGCCACTTTTCGCTCGCGCGCTGGAGTTGAGACGTGATGGCCGTCAATGCAAGGCCGGTGCGCTCACTAAAGTATGCGGTCGGAACGCCCTCCCGCAGCCGCAGCACATTCAGCATAAACTCGAATGGCAACTCGTCGGGTTCAAGGCGACGATCTTCGGCGAGATGTGATCCATCACGGTGTAGGACCTGTTCCATATAAGAGTCGGGGTTGCGCAGTCGCGCTTGCCGAACAATGCGATCGTGAAACGAGAGTTTGCTATGCGCGCCCGGTCCGATGCCCAGGTAATCGCCGAATTCCCAATAATTAACGTTATGGGCGCATCGCGCACCCGAACGGGCGTAGGCGGAGACTTCGTAATGGTCGTAGCCCGCATCTGCCAGAAGCTGGCCCACCAGCTCTTGCATCTCGGCCGCTACATCGTCGTCGGGCAAGTTCGACGGTGGATACTTCGCGAACACGGTTGCCGGCTCCATGGTGAGGTGATATACGGACAAATGGTCGCAGTTATACCCCAAGGCGATCTCGATGTCGCGCTGCACGTCGTCCAGCTCCTGGCCGGGCAGCGCCGTCATCAAGTCGAAGTTCACGCGTGTAACTGCCCGCAGTGCCGCCTCCGCCGCGAAGCGGGCCTGCTTAGCATCATGAATGCGTCCCAAACGCGGGAGAAACCGATCGTCGAAGCTCTGGATACCCACCGAGATCCGGGTGATGCCGCTGGCAGCATAGGCCTTGAAACGTTGTGCCTCTACCGTACCGGGATTGGCTTCGACGGTAATTTCCGCGCCCGGCAAGACAGCGAGATGTGTTCGCACTATGGCGAGCAAGCGGTCCATGGCCCACTCTGAGAGCAAGCTGGGCGTTCCCCCGCCAATAAAAATGGAGATAACGCGTCGTCCCCAAATGAGAGGAAGAGCTTGTTGCAGATCGGCTTCGAGCGCCTCAAGAAAGCGATCTTCGGGCAATTGCTCGGGTGCCACATGCGAGTTGAAATCGCAGTACGGACACTTGCGCACGCACCAGGGTACGTGGATGTATAAGGCAAGTGGTGGCAAGCTGTCCAATTGAATGGAAGCACCTGCCGGCTGAGTCACGGCTGGTGCGCGAGAGCCGAACGTTGAGTCTGGCTTGATGGGGATAATGCGCTTTTCGGACACTGCAACCGAAACAAAAGATGTGAATCAGGCGTAAACGTCCAACTTCGTCAGCAAGCTGTGCAGCGCCTTGGCACGATGACTGAGTTCGTTCTTACGCTCGGGGGGGAGCTCGGCAACCGTGCAGCCTTCTTCGGGAAGAAAGAAGTGCGGGTCGTACCCGAAGCCGTGTTGCCCGCTCGGGGTGTCAACGATAATCCCATCCCAAGTACCCTCTGCGATCAAGGGGAATGGATCATCCGGCGCACGCATCAACACGAGCACAGCGACGTAATAGCCCCGCTTATCGGTGTGATTTCTTAGCTCTTCCACCAGTCGCGCGTTGTTTGCTGCATCCGAATGCTCACCTCCTCGAAGTGCAGCATACCGCGCAGAATACACCCCAGGCGCTCCAGCGAGTGCTGGTACGCAAAGCCCGGAGTCATCCGCCAGGGCTGGCAGCCCGGTGGCACGACTTGCATGTCGTGCTTTCGCGAGAGCATTCTCGACAAACGTCTCGTGGGGTTCGCTTGCTTCGCTCACCCCCAGCTGTTGCTGTGGGATGAGAGTAAAGCCGCGAGGTTGCAACAGGGCTTCGAATTCGCGCAGCTTTCCCGGATTGCCCGAGGCTACGACCAGTCTGGTCTTACTCATGACGCGAGCACCGCCTTTTGCAACTGAACGAGTTCCGCGATGCCCTGCTCGGCCAAATCCAGCATTGCGTTCATTTCCGCGCGCGAAAATGGAACCCCTTCGGCGGTTCCCTGCACTTCCACCAAAGTGCCGCTGCCTGTCATCACGACGTTCATATCGGTGTCGCACGCCACGTCTTCGAGGTAATCCAGATCAAGGACCGGGTGGTTCTGGTACATGCCCACGGAGACAGCAGCAACATGATCGCGCAGAGGGTTAACCTCAATCTCGCCCCGTTGCACCAGCAATTGCATGGCGTCCGCCAGCGCGACGAATGCACCGGTGATACTCGCGGTGCGTGTGCCCCCATCGGCCTGGATAACATCGCAGTCGATATGTACAGTGCGCTCGCCGAGAGCATCAAGATGGGTTACCGCGCGCAAACTGCGACCAATGAGACGCTGAATCTCTTGGGTGCGACCGCTTTGTTTGCCCCGTGCAGCTTCCCGCGAACCGCGCGTATGAGTGGCGCGCGGAAGCATTCCGTATTCTGCAGTTAACCACCCGGTGCCCTGCCCCTTCAAAAATGGCGGCACCCCGTCTTCTACGCTGGCGGTGCAAATGACGCGGGTGTCGCCAAAGCTTACAAGCACCGAACCTTCGGCATGACGAATGTAATGGCGCTGGATTCGTACGGGACGGAGCATGGACGGCGTGCGTCCAGAGGGCCGGGCGACGTTGCCGCCGGTATGATGATCGGTCACAGTTTCGACCTGATTGGATCGTGTCATTTATGATGCAACCTGTACGACGCAAAGAGTCTGCCACCGTAATCCGTCAGTTTCCCTTGGAACCGGTGCTGGTGGAGTCCTTTGCATAAATGGAAACCTTTATTGTACGAGCCCCTATGATTCGCAGCATGACCGCCTTTGGCAACGCGGTGGCCACCCTTCCGAACGGTACTGTTGCCATCGAAATTCGGAGTGTCAACAGCCGATTTCTCGATTTGCAGTTTCGCCTTCCCGAGGAGTTTCGGCATTTGGAGGCGCAACTACGCGAGCGCCTGACACGGGGTCTGCAGCGCGGCAAGGTCGAACTGCGTATCACCGCTAACTTACAAGCCATGGAAGGCGGCACGCTAAATCCGAGCGCGCTGACGGCGTTGGCGGAAACACTGCGCGCTGTGCGAGCCGTGCTGCCTGATATTCAGGCCCCGCGCTTGGCAGAGGTGTTAGCGTGGCCGGGCGTCGTTCGTGAAGCGGTCGACGAAGCTGCACGCGACCAAACGGTGCTGGAGGCGGCTGAACAGGCGTTGGAACAGTTGCAAATGGCGCGCGCGGCGGAAGGCTCTCGACTGGCCGAAATGATGCGCGAGCAGGCAGCCGCCATCCGTGCCATTGTGGACGATCTCGAAGCCGTTTTGCCAACGATTGTCAGTGACTATCAGGCACGGATCGCACGTAAACTACGCGAGACCGTAGAGGCGGCCTTCCCCGGAGGTTTCCAACATATTACCGGCGCCGAACTATCCGAACGCATCGCCAATGAAGCTTCGTTGTTTAGCCTGCGTATCGACGTTGCCGAGGAACTTTCTCGGCTCAAATCACATCTGGTAGAACTGGAACGTATTCTCGGTAGCTCCGAGAATGACAGCACGAGACCGTCCGCGGCCGCTAATCGCGTCACCTCTAAGCCCAGTCAGAAAACCTCGGGCTCGGTGGGCAAGCGGCTGGACTTCCTGTTTCAGGAAATGAACCGGGAAGCCAATACCTTAGGTTCTAAAGCCGGAGCGTTGGAAATGACCCGCGCCGCGGTCGACTTGAAGCTCTTGATCGAGCAATTAAGAGAACAGGCCCAAAACATCGAATGATGCCCCTGGAAGCAACCCCTGAACGCACTGTGTCGCCCAGTCTTTTTTCCACACAATGGCTGCGTCGTGCGCGGGTGTGTTTGGTCGCGGGCGCTCTGCTCCTTTTGGTGGCGTGTAGTTCGACTCCCGTTCAACCCGGCTATCACCGCGTCGAGCGCGGGGATACGCTGTACAGTATCGCGCGCAAACACCGGCGTAGCGTGCAAGATCTCGTACGCTGGAACCGACTGTCCAACCCCAATCGCATCGCCGTGGGACAGTTGCTGCGCGTCGTGCCGCCCGCCGGGGTTGCCACCACTGGCTCACGCCCCAAGGCTGCCCCCCCCAAGACAGCTTCAGCCGGCGCCTCAAAGCCAACCAATACACAACGAGCCAAGCCTGCCCGCGCGCCGGCGCGTACTCCAGCATCGCCGCCGCGGCCCGACCCTGCACCACCGAAGCGCATCGGGTTGGTGTGGCCCGCCGATGGCAGAGTCATACGGCAGTTCAATGGGTCATCGTCCAAGGGAATTGCGATTGCGGGCTCCGCTGGTGCACCCGTACGGGCAGCGGCAGGAGGCACAGTGGCGTACGCGGGGAACAGGCTGCGAGGATACGGCAACTTAGTGATTCTCAAGCATGCCTCGAACTACATCACTATTTATGCTCACAATCGCAGATTGCTGGTAGCCGAGGGGCAAAGTGTACGTCAGGGACAAACTATAGCCGAGATGGGCGATACAGACACCAACCAGGTGCAGCTTTACTTTGAGTTGCGGCACGACGGCCGGCCAACCAATCCGCTGCGCATGCTACCCGCGCGGTGACGTGTCCTACTCGTCGAAAACACGACGATCGACGTGTAGCCGGAGCGTTGTACTGCCCGATATTGTATAAAGCCGCCCCTCAGCCGAGCCTTCGTGCATGCGTGCCGTGTAAGCTAATCGCAACGGTCACCAGCGAAATCAGGATGACGCCCGCGCCAACCCACGCATTGTGCGCGACGGACGCGTGATGAATGACTGCTCCGCCCACCAGAGTCCCCAGGGCAATGCCCAGGTGCAGAACAGCGGTGTTCAAGCTTTGTTGAATATCGGCCGTCTCGGGCGACAGTTGTACCAGGTGAGTTTGAATGGGCGGTTGACACCCCCAGCTCAGTACGCCCCAGGTCGCTAAACAGATCCAAAACATCCCCGGTATGTGGGCGACAAGGGGAAAGATCAATAGGCAAATCGCTAGCAACACGATGACGCTGATCACCGTCCGACCTGCACCAAACTTGTCAGCCGCCACACCAGCGAGGCCGCCTCCTATTACCGCAGCAATGCCGTAGATGAAGTACACCAGCGTGATCAGCTGACCGCTGTACCCCACCGTCGAGATCACAAATGGGGTCAAGTAGGCGTACAAAGTGAGGTGACCGGCCAAGAAGAAGAACGTCGTTAAATGCGCCGCCAGCACGTTCCTGGCGCGTAAAGCCTGCAGCTGCGCTTTGAGGGGTAGAGGCGGCTGCGTCGTCATGGTGCCGAAGTAAGCAGCCACGATCGGAATCAGCACGGCCGTCAACAGAGCCACCAGCAAGAACGGGCTGCGCCAGCCATACGCGTGTCCCAGGCTCACGCCAATAGGCAGCCCAAGTACAATCGACCCACTAATACCCATGATGACCAACCCAATCGCTCTTCCTCGGTACTCGGGCCTGGAAATGTGGGCGGCCACAGTCAGGCAAAGCACGGTGAGCAACCCGCCGCTAGCCGCTAGCAGGATGCGCGAGATCATCACTGCACCATAGGTGGTGCTAACCACGGCAGCCAGGTTACCGACCAGGAATACAAACAAGGCGGCGAGAGCTACGCGCTTGCGGTCTGCGCGCCCGGTGAGATAAAGCAGGATGGGCCCACTGGGGCCGAAGACGAGTGCAAAGACCGTAATCAGCAGGCCAGCACGTGCAATGCTGACTCCTAAATCTTCTGCGATAAGGTGAAGTATCCCCCCGATTACCAACTCGACCATTCCCACAACGAAAGCAATGGCCGAAAGAAGATATATCCGCTTATCCAAAAACTATCTCCACCTAGATTGATAGGCCCCGTACACCGAGATGGGTTGATCCACTGTGTGGTGATTTATCCACTGCCACTTGCTGATGGAAGGTTGGTGGTCGTTCAAATGAGCGTACGCTGGCCTCGAGGGGGCTGGCACGTCGTTCCTTGAGCATGGACGCTCATCGGCGGCTTACTGTAGCCGCGCCGCATCATCATCTGCCCCCGGCACTGGCAACGCCGACGTCGGTAGGCCGAAGATCGTGTCGAAAGCCAGATTGAACACAAATGTATAGACAAGAAAAAACACAATCAGTCCGGCATCGAGCACCAAGGCTTCCCATAGCGAAATGTTCAGCCACCAGGCAAAGAATGGCACGATAGCGAGCACCAGACCGGCTTCAAAGCCGACCGCATGCGCGATACGTCGACGAATGCTGCGCCCTTTTTTGCTTTGGCGCGCTTCCCATCGCTCGAACAGCCAGTTCCACGTGACGTTCCAGACAATGGCAATGCCAGACGACACAATAGCGGCAATCCCGGCGTGACCCGACTCGTGTCCGAGCATCCACAAAGCAACCGTCACGATGAGAATAGCGATAATCTCATACAGTGTTACGTAAACGACGCGTCGCTTGACTCCCTGCATGCTGTAGTACTCATATTGCGTATGAAACGAAACAGGCATGCTACCTGAAACGTGAATCCTATTTCTTCGCGAACCGAACGCCGCGTGATCCGAGGATAGAACATGGACAGAATCGCCACCTTTGAAAACATGATTGCCCAAGGTAAAGATGGGCAGCTGGTGCGCTTCACCTTAGGCAAAGAGTATCTGGCTGCGGATCAGCCGGTAGACGCCGTCCTTCACCTGGAAAAATGTATCGAGTTTGATCCCCAGTACTCTGCTGCCTGGAATGCGCTGGGCAAGGCGTATCAGGCCGCAGGTCGTCTTGCCGACGCATTAAAGGCCTGGGATCAGGGCATTGCCGTTGCCCAAGCCAAAGGCGACAAGCAAGCCGAGAGGGAAATGGCAGTATTTAAACGCAGAGTCGAAAAATTGTTGCAACCGGATGACTAGACAGCCGAGACCGGCAGCGACTCTTGAGTTCCTTGCTGGGCAAAGAACGCTTGCCTGTATACCTGAAGACTCTCATGCCGAGGGGCGCCCCTAAGCCCATCGATTCGTTAGAGACGCGCCCTTCTAATCGGCCATTTCGGAGTGAAGATCGAACAAGGGTAGGGATTCGCCGCGGCCCCATATTTCCTTGCCGTCGTTGCTCCAGGTCGCATCAACAGCTTCCAGAGTACTCACCCGCACTCCGAGCAAACGTATCCGCCGTACCAGTTCCACTCGTTTGAGACACAACCCAGCAGCGTAGCGTATCGTTCGTGCATCGGCGGTCAAGTGAGGCAATGTGATGTCGCGCGTGACCGTACGAAAGTCGTCAAAGCGCAGTTTCAGGCCGATGGTTCGCCCTGCAAGCCGCTTGCGGGCCAAGTCGTCGGCGACTCGTTCACAGAGGCGCGTGAATGTCTGGCCGAGCACGTCCCTGTCGAGCCGCACATGCATATCGCGTTCAAAAGTGGTTTCTCGGCTGACCGATTTGGGTTGCCGTCTTGTTTCTAGCGGGCGGTCGTCGCGCCCATGAGCGGCGTTGTGCAACCAGCTACCAAAGCGAGAGCCAAAGTGACGCACCAGAAAGGCCTCGTCTGCCGCCGCAAGTTCACCAATCGTGTGGATACCCAGCGCGCGCAAACGTCTTGCTGCTTTGGGGCCTACCCCATTGATCCGCGCTGCCGGTAAAGGCCAAATAACGCGAGGTATGTCGTCAAAGTCAACCGCGGTGATGCCGCCTGGCTTATCCAGATCAGAACACAGTTTCGAAAGCAACTTATTGGGAGTGACGCCGAGCGAACAGCTCAGGCCCGTCGCTTCTCGGACGCGAGCCTGAATACGCCGCGCCAAGCGCTTTGCGCCGAAGAGCGAATCGTTGGCCGTTGTTTCTTGCGCTTCCGGAATAGCACTGAAATCGATGTATATTTCGTCGATGCCGCGGTCTTCTATCTTGGGCGCGAGCTCTGCCACGGCGGCCTTGAACCGTCGTGATTGACGGCGGTATTCGTCGAAGTCGGCAGGCAATACGTAAGCGTGGGGTGCAAGCGCTGCCGCTTTCATCATCCCCATGGCCGAGTGAACGCCAAGGGCGCGCGCCTCGTAGGTCGCCGTGGTGACAACGCCTCGACCCACATAATTGCGCAGCTGCTCGAACACTAGCGTACCGTCGGTGCGACGAGTGGGTGGACGCAGGCGGCGACCGCCGATCACGACCGGCAAACCTTTAAGCTCAGGATAGCGGAGCAGTTCGACCGATGCGTAGAACGCATCCATGTCGAGGTGAGCAATGATGCGACGGGACATACCAGTAGGTGGAGCGGACGGCAAGGCGCGTGTTGGGCGCTTCCTCAGCGAAGCGCCCTAATAATAGCTGAACGCCTTACAGCCTGCCGCCGTCCCCTACCGGCGGGAGCGAAGTGTGTTTAGATTTCGCCCCATACTTCTTGAGCGGTTTCGATGACCAGCCGCAGCTTTTGACGCTGGTCTTCGTAGGCGATCTTGTTGCCATGGACCGTACTGCTAAAGCCGCACTGCGGTGATAGCGCTAACTGTTCTAGAGGCACATACTTGGCGGCCTCCTCAATACGGCGCTTGAGATCATCCTTCGATTCGAGCTGTCCAAACTTTGTGGTAACCAAACCGAGTACGGCCAGTTTATTCTTCGGCAGGAAGCGCAGCGGCCGGAAATCTCCCGACCGTTCATCGTCGTACTCAAGGAAGTACGCATCGACCTCCATCTCTGAAAACAGGGCTTCGGCCACTGGCTCGTAGTTGCCCTCGGCTGCGTGTGTGCTGCGGAAGTTTCCACGGCACAAATGGATGGCCAGGGTCATGCCCTCTGGCTTTTGCGCGACCACCTTGTTAATGAACCAGGCATAGCGGTGCGGTAATTCGTTGGGGTCGTCCCCGCGTTGCCGGGCCGCCTCGCGCATTTTTTCGTCGCACAGGTAAGCGAGGTTAGTGTCGTCCATCTGTACGTACCGGCACCCGGCACGAGCCAGGGAATGCAGCTCTTCACCATAGGCCTTCGCGACATCGTCGTAAAACTCAGGGTCGAGCTCTGGGTAGTGATCCTTGCTAATCCCTCCTCGTCCGCCGCGGAAATGCAGCATAGTCGGCGAAGGAATGGTGACCTTGGGGATGCAGCCCGGCGCAGAGATCTGGCTTTTCAGGTACTCGAAGTCGGCCAGTTGGATGTCTCGCACATGCCGCACTTTATCCACCACCCGGATCGCTGGCGGCGCTAGTTCTTCGGTGCCGTCGGATTTTCGCACGGTGACCGGCACGTCGGTGTGAACACCGCCAAGCTGTTCGAGGAAGTCGATGTGGAAGTAGGTGCGCCGAAACTCACCGTCGGTGATGCTCTTCAGGCCGACGTCTTCCTGAAACTTCACAATTTCTGCGATGGCGCGATCTTCGACCTCGCGCAGCTGTTCAGGGGTGATTTCACCCTTTGCCCTCTTCTCGCGAGCTTCCAACAAGTAGGTGGGACGCAAAAAGCTGCCGACGTGATCGGCCCGAAACGGCGGATTGAGCGGAATACTCACAGTAAATCCTCAATAAATAGGGCTGACAAAGCGAAATGAAGCACTTGGGCACCTACAGGAGCCGGTGCAAGGTATGAAGCAGCCATTTCGTAACGGTATCGCGCTTTGAACCAAGCGGCGGATCCCGCACGTGGTTTTGGACCGCACGCTGCGAGCCTTTGCGGCATGTCGCCTCCGCTTGATACACGCTTCCGTATTGTGGAACGATATGAGATTGAATTCAACGAAAGTTTGCTCAAGACAAGGTGAGGAAAGCTCATAGTATCGCGCAGGGCGTATCGCCGGCTGGGTTGGATGGGATGTGTCGGGCCTTAGGCACGTATTCCACGCCGGGGCGCTGACCTGACTCAACAGCGGCCAAGTCAGTGCTTGCGATCAATTACCAAAACATATATTCTGAATACATCTTTAACCGGAAGGCTTTTATGATGGTTCAACCTGTCTGCACCGAAGAAGAGGTGTCTGAGCTGGTGCACAGCTTCTATCGCAAGGTGCGCACTGATGCCACGCTGGGCCCAGTCTTCGATGCTCAAATCGCATCAGACCAGTGGCCTGCGCACTTGAGCAAGATGGTCGATTTCTGGTCATCGTTGCTACGCGGCACCGCGCGCTATAGCGGTACGCCCATGCCCAAACATGCGGCGCTACCTAATCTGGATCCGCAATTATTTCAGCGTTGGGTAGAGCTCTTTGCGCAAACCACCGCGGAACTTGGCAATCCGGCGATGGAGCAACGCGCGAATACGATGGCGAAACGAATCGCGCGTAGTCTGTGGCTCGGGTATCAAACGTTCAACTATCCGGATCGTTTGCCGGTTGATCTCGCCGTCCACTAACGCCGCATTGGGGCAGCTGCAATGGCAGAGCTTACCCATCTTCACGAGCCCAGCGAGGGTTCCGCGCGTGGTAGCCTGGCTGCATTGCTCAGCCTGGGATTTCGGCCGCTCTATTTGGCCGGGTCCTT
This sequence comes from uncultured Pigmentiphaga sp., assembly GCA_964569785.1. GTDB lineage: Bacteria > Pseudomonadota > Gammaproteobacteria > Burkholderiales > Burkholderiaceae_B > Verticiella. Next base: position 30,731 of record CAZMVM010000012.1, read on the forward strand.
GTGGGCCATTGTTGCGGTTACTGTCTGGACTTTCGCACCACAGCTGCTGCACGGGCCCATGTCTGGCATGCTCTGGCACGCGCACGAGATGCTCTGGGGTTTTGTGGCTACCATTGCAGTGGGCTTCCTTGCGACAGCAGGCGCCAACTGGACAGGCATCAACCCCCTCCCCCCGAAATGGTTAGGCCTTAGCTGCGGGCTCTGGGCAGCTGCCCGTGTGGGCTTTCTCATCGACCATACCCTGGCGTTCCAGATTGCCGCGGTATGCGATGTCACTTTTTTCGTTGTCGCTGCGGCAGGTCTGATGCAAGCGATTGTGCGTTCCCAGAACCGCCGTAACTACGCGCTGCCGTGGCTGCTCGTATTGTTAGCGCTTGCGAACGGGGCCTATTTGTACGCGGTCTACCGCGGCAGCTATCTTGCCGTTATGCAATATTTTCAGCCCGGACTCTTGGTGATGACGTTGGTTGCCCTTTTAATTGCACGGCGGGTCATTCCGTTCTTCGCAATGCGTCGCGTCACGAACTTGAATATTCCGATGATGACGCGAAGCGGGCAAATACAACTGGTCTTTTGCGCTGCCGGTGTCGTGTTCGTTGTCTTGCAATTACCGCAACTCGCTGCTCTGAGCCTGGCTGCTGCTGGCTTGATTGCGCTCTGGCAACTCGCCGCGTGGCGTCCGTACCGGGTGCTGCACATGCCGCTGCTGTGGATTCTTTATCTTGGGTACGGATTGTTGGCGATCGGCCTGTTAACGGCGGCTGCCCAACTCTTGAATCTAATTGCGCGGCCGGCGGTACCCATTCACGTGATCGCGGTCGGGGGATTCTCCGTGCTCATTATCGGGATGATTACTCGCACGGCATTAGGGCATCTGGGGCGTCCCCTACAACTGGACCGCAGTATGGTAGTTAGTTACGTTTGTATGCTCATTGCGGTAGTAACCCGCTTCGCCGCTTTACTGCCATCCAGCTTTAGCCAAGGCTTATTACATGTTTCGGCGCTCGCCTGGACGCTTTGCTTTGCTCTATATTTGTGGCGCTTTACGCCCATGATGTGTCGGCCCCGCCTGTCTTGATCGCCCAACGCCGTTCATGCGACTTACCGTATTTACCGACTACGCCTTACGCATACTGATGTATGTGGGCGCGAACCCGGGGCGCTTGTGTACCATTAGCGAGATCGCCCAATCACATGGCATTTCACATGCCCATCTCACCAAGGTAACCCACCTACTCGCGAAGTTGGGGTATCTGGAAACTCAGCGCGGCAAAGGGGGCGGCATGCGTCTCGCACGAAGCCCCAGCGATATCAACTTGGGGAAGGTCGTCCGTGAGATCGAGCCCGACTTCGATCTGGTGCAATGCTTCACACAAGACGATGCGTGCCGACTCTCCGGAAATTGCCAGCTTACCCACGTGCTCCGTGAGGCGTTAAGCGCATTTTTGCAAGTACTTGACCGCCAGACCCTCCGGGATCTCTTAAACGATGGCCCGAGCCGGGCACAAGCCATAGTCTTGCTGACTCCTGTGCCGCGCAGCGCAGATAGTGACGTGACAGACTCCGTTAATCAGCGCTGACAATGGCTTCCCAATACTCCGCTTCGACGCGGCGCACCTTGTTCTCCGCCTCCAGTTTCAGTAAGTGTGCGAGCAACGTACGCGCAGCCACTCGCACCAGCGGAGGGGGCAACTGGGTGTAGACGCGACCCAACAGTACCTCTTCATGCAGCGGTTCCGATCCGGCCAAGGCTCGCAATATGAGGGCTTCTCGCCGCAACCGATGTTCGA
>CAZMVM010000012.1:32530-37389 GCA_964569785.1 uncultured Pigmentiphaga sp.
CGACCAGTTGGTTTATGACCTTTTGCGGCTGATCCATCAGAAACCCGTGGGCCGGAGCTAGCCAGTCGAGATCCTCACGAAGCAAGGCTTGAAGCGAGTCCAGATAAGCCTGTAAGTTGCCGTCCGGGGGGCTGATCACCACCGTGGAACCTTGCATGATGTGGTCGCCGGTAAAGAGCAGACGCTCGGACTCCAACAAATAACACAGGTGGTTGCTTGTATGCCCCGGAGTGTGCAGCACGCGGAGTGTTGCACCGGCCGTAATCAAGACCTCGTTATGCTCCGGTTGATAGTCGGGATTGAAAGTGATGTCCTGCGTGGGCACATTGGTGGGCCAACCAATTGTCCGAGCACCGGTTGCCTGCCGCAAATACCGCACGCCCGGAGAATGATCGGAGTGCGTATGGGTGACCAGAATGTCGCGGATGGGTCCCGGTGCAACATCCATGATGCGGTGCAAATGTTCGCGATCGTCGGGGCCTGGATCAATGACCGTGACGCCGGTGTCATCACCAATAATGTAGGTATTCGTACCGGGGCCCGTCATGTAGCCTGGATTCGGCGCCGTCAATCGCCACAAGCGTGGGGAAAGCCGTGTGGGCACTCCCGGGACGATTTCGTATGACGCTTGTCCCGGCCAAAATTGCTCTATTTTTCCGATTTCCGCATAAACCGGCTCGCCGGGCCCTATCACCCGCCTACCCGCACGTCCGCTGCCGATGCGCGGCATAATGGTAGCCACCTTGCGCTGACGCTTGGCATAGTCAAGGACAGCCTCAACGGCTGAAAATTCGGCCAGGCGTTGCAACGTGGAACGGGTTGCGTACACCAGTGGAAACTTGCCCTCGTGGTGCAGTTCCAACGCCTCCTTAGGCTGCACCCACACACTATTGACCGCTTCCAGCCCGTCGTGCCGCGCCGTTTGCTCTTCCGGTGCGCGCGCTACAAAAAATCGAGTATCGAACCGACGTGGATTGCCGAGCGGAGTAATCCAATGGCTAAAGTATCGAAGCTGATTGACGCAGAGTTGCAAATCGAAGGCCCGGCATAAGTCTAGGATGCTGGCCTCGCCTCGATGCAGACGATGACGCCAAGACGGCAGCTCCTCCCAATGTGGCAGATGCTTGAGGTTGGCAAGCGGGTGGCTTCCCTGTCCCGCCAACAGCAGCCCCGCCTCTTCAAAGCATTCACGGATGGCCGCGATCCAGAACGCCAAGCCCCCACGCGGGAGACCCAAGATGCGGGAGGCCGCCGCGTCATCGTAGCCGTGGCATCGCTCGAGCACCGCATTGCTGTAATCCTTCGGGTCGACAGCACCACCTGGAAACACATGGTTGCCCGGGACAAAGCTTGCGGCGCGCGTGCGCTGCAACATCAACACCTCCATGCCACCAGCGGTGTCTCGCAATAAGATCACACTTGCCGCGGGGCGCAGCTCGACCGCCGACACGTTACTCTGCGCGTGCGGCAGCGACGACGGATGCGGGTGCGCCTGGATATCGGCCATGAAAGCAGCCTCCTCTACGGAACAAGAATCGGTCTATATCACCTTGCAACTAGCAAGCCGATCATCGCCCGATGAATGCCCTGCTCAAACGAGAAAGGGCCCACCACGTGATGACGAATCTATCAATAATACTGGGTTGTACAAAGAGGCTGTGGAGTCACTTGTAATTCTCCGAGCCGAAGAGCCGCGCGGAGGCTAAAATCCCGCCATGACTACGTCTCGACACATGCCAGCAGCAGGCAATGTTTTCATGATTACCGCGCCAAGCGGGGCTGGAAAATCCAGTCTGGTGAATGCAGTTCTGGCGCAAGACGATTTGCTGCACCTTTCGATCTCATGCACGACGCGGGCGCCTCGGCCGGGTGAGGTCAACGGGCGCGAGTACTACTTCGTTTCCGTCGAGGAATTCACGCGCATGCGTGATTCGGGCCAGCTTTTGGAGTGGGCGTGCGTCCACGGCAATTTCTACGGTACCCCCCGTCCCTGGATCACGGAAATGGTCAGGCAGGGCCAAGACGTTATACTGGAAATCGATTGGCAGGGCGCGCGGCAAATTCGACAACATTACCCTGGCGCATTAGGCATTTTTATCTTGCCGCCTTCGTTGCAGGTCTTGGAGCAACGGTTAACCCAACGAGGTCAGGACTCAGCCGAAACAATCGCTCGCCGAATCCAGGCTGCCGCAGCCGAACTACAGCATGCGGTCGAGTTCGAATATGTTATTATTAATCAAGACTTTAGCAAGGCTTTGACGGAACTTTCTGAAGTCATACGCGCGTGTCGGTTACGCTTCGCCTCGCAAGCTGCCCGCCACCGTGCCTTATTTACGCAGTTAGGTATTCCGTTACCTCAGTCTCCTGCCTAGGCCCATGGCGCCAGGCATTGTACGTGCGAACTGTAATTGAACGTGCGAACTGTAGTAACTGCCGCTTGCAACTGCGTTTGCACCCTATGGGGCATTGGCTCCGTCTTACTCGAAGGATGACATCACATGGCTCGGATCACAGTCGATGACTGTCTCGAAAGAATCCCGAATCGCTTTCAGCTTACGCTCGCTGCGACGTATCGTGCACGCGAACTCGCGCAAGGACACATGCCTCGTATCGAATCCAAAAACAAGCCGGCGGTGACTGCTCTGCGTGAAATTGCAGCCGGGTTGACCGGCCTTGAAATGTTGCGAAAAGTACCCACCTGAACAACAACTTAGCAAGTAGTGGCATAAAAGCCCCTACGCTTTAGCTGTTTGAATAGGTCGAACCATTTGGCAGGGCGGTGCCATCAGCCCCGCCGCCAGAGTTAGTAAACATCTCATCCGGCATATATCGCAATGGTCTCTGGGTCTGCGTCCAAAGCTAGCACTGTGGTGCCCTCAAGCGCCGCTCCGGCTAGCATTGCGCCGCTTACCCAGAAAGTCTCTTCTTACCTCGGCCCCACCGATGTTCAGCGGGTACGCGAGGCCTTCAAGTTCTCCGACGCTGCCCACCTCGGGCAATTTCGCGCTAGCGGCGAACCCTACATCTCCCACCCTATTGCCGTTACTGAAATTTGCGCCGACTGGAAGCTCGACGCCGAAGCACTTATGGCTGCGCTCTTGCACGACGTCATGGAAGACCAAAACGTCCCAAAGCAAGAGTTGGCCGAGCACTTTGGCAGCGAGGTAGCCGAGCTTGTCGATGGGCTATCCAAGCTCGATCGCCTCGAGTTCGCCAGCAGAACCGAGCAGCAGGCGGAAAGCTTTCGCAAAATGCTCCTGGCCATGGCGCGCGACGTACGCGTCATCTTGATCAAGCTGGCCGATCGTCTACACAACATGCGCACCTTGGCTGCGGTGTCTCCCGAGAAACGACGACGCATTGCCCGCGAAACGCTGGAAATCTACTCGCCAATTGCGCACCGCCTGGGGCTTAATGCCCTCTTCCGAGAGCTTCAAGATCTCTGCTTCGAGGCCATCTACCCGAACCGCTACAACGTGCTGCGCAAGGCAGTGATGGCAGCCCGGGGAAACCGGCGCGATGCGATCAGCCGAATCACGGAAACCGTTGAAGCGGCTCTGCCTGCCGCAGGTATTGATGCCGAAGTATACGGTCGCGAAAAATCGCTGTACGGCATCTACCGAAAAATGTTGGAACAAAAAAAATCGTTCTCGGAAGTGCTGGATGTGTACGGTTTCCGGGTCGTCGTAAATTCACAACCCGAATGTTATCTTGCCCTGGGCACGCTGCACCAACTGTATCGGCCGGTGCCGGGCAAGTTTAAAGACTACATCGCGATTCCGAAGCTGAACGGTTATCAGTCCTTGCATACCACATTGGTGGGCCCATACGGGACTCCGGTCGAGTTTCAGATACGCACGCGCGAGATGCACCAGGTTGCCGAATCCGGAGTTGCTTCGCATTGGCTCTACAAAAGTGCCGATGTCTCACTTAACGACCTACAGAAGCGAACCCATCAGTGGCTGCAGTCGTTACTCGACATCCAGCAACAAACCGGCGACTCAAACGAGTTTCTCGAGCACGTCAAGGTCGACCTTTTCCCCGACGCAGTCTATGTCTTCACGCCGCGTGGCAAGATCATTTCCCTGCCGCGCGGAGCGACGCCGATCGACTTTGCCTACTTCATTCACACGGATATTGGCAATCAAGCGGTCGCCGCCAAAATCAATGGCGAGTTCGTACCGCTGCGCACCGAGCTAAAAAGCGGTGACACAGTAGAAATCATTACCTCGATGGCGTCTCGTCCGAACGCGCAGTGGCTCAACTTCGTTCGAACCGGACGCGCTCGCTCGGAGATTCGACACTATCTGCGTACGGTCAAATATGCCGATTCTGTCGCATTTGGCGAACGTCTCCTCACCCAAGAATTGCTCGCCTTGGGGCTCACCCTGCCGCCGCCCGAGGATCCGGTATGGGCCAAATTGGCGCGCTCCAGCGGCGCCAATTCACGCGATGAGATTCTTGCCGACATTGGACTTGGCAAGCGACTCGCGGCGGTAGTTGCGCGCCGTTTCGCGCCCGAAACCGATGTCATCGCCACCACCGCCGCCGCCGTTGACGAAGTGACGGCCGCCCGCAGCGCACCGATTCTCATCCAGGGGAACGAAGGCCAGTCGGTGCAGTTCTCAAGCTGTTGTTCACCGATCCCCGGAGACGCCCTCGTCGCGTTTATTCGCCTGGGACACGGTCTGGTGATCCATACTGCAGATTGCCCAACCGCGAAGCGATTGCGCGCGCGTGATCCCGAACGCTGGCTCGAAAACGTCGCATGGGACGAACAAACAGCCTATCATTTCAATGTTCGTGTTGACGTCATCGCACGCAACGAACGCGGCGTGCTCGGAAGAATTGCGGCCGAA
>CAZMVM010000013.1:0-28481 GCA_964569785.1 uncultured Pigmentiphaga sp.
CGAATGGCTGATTTGATGCCGTCGGCGCCGACAAGAACGTCACCCGTCACGCGCGAGCCGTCGGCCAGCAGTAGCGTGACGCCTGTTGCGCTCTCTTCATACGCCTCTGCTTTAGCTCCCGTATGAATGCAGTCAGGGTCCAGCTTTAGAACCTGGCGTACGATGATTTCGTGCAGGTCGGCGCGATGAATATGGTAATAAGGGGCACCAAATTCCTTTTCGCGATCCTTGAACGGAATACTGCCTAGAAGGTCGCCGGTATCGTAGCGTCTGAAGTGCATGGCCTGAGGGCGCACGGCAATTTTTTCGAGTTCATCGCGCAATCCCAGGCTGAACAAAACCTTCACGGCGCTGGCGCTTACCTGAATACCCGCACCAACTTCACTGAGTGTGTCAGCTTGCTCATAGACGCTGACCTGGAAGCCTTGCTTCAACAGGGACGCAGCGGCTACCAGCCCGCCGAGCCCAGCTCCAGCGATCACGATCTTCAATACGTTCTCCTTCATTCCGTTGCGCCGCTATCTGCGCACCGGGCAGAAGTGTATGCTTCGCAACCATGGAAATATATGATTGTTCTGGCAAACTCTTTCTCAAATTTGGAAATCAGGAATGAATCGCTTAAGAGAAATGGAGGTGTTCATTCACACCGCCGAACAAGGCAGCTTGTCGAAAGCAGCCGAGCTTATGAACATTCCGATTTCAACGGCAAGCCGGTGGCTGGCGGCCATCGAAAAGCGATTGGGCGTCAGGTTGATAGACCGAAACACGAGAAACCTGGCCCTAACTGAACTCGGTGCAAGCTTTTATCACCAATGCAAGATTGCGGTGGCGGCGGTCGATGAGGCAGAAGCGTCGTTGCATGCCGCCCAGAGCGAAATAGCAGGTGTACTGCGCATTACTGGCTCAGCTTCATTCTGTCTCAAGCACGTCGTGCCCGTGCTACCTACCTTCAACGCCCAGCACCCTAATGTCGAGTTTCAAATTCTGGTTGCCAACCGCTACTACGATTTGATTGACAACGGCATCGACGTAGCCTTCCGCGTGCGCAGCTACAACGCGGATGCGAATGTGGTGGTGCGCCCGCTGGCCCGTGCACGCTTGATCGTTGCCGCCGCACCTTCCTATTTAAAGCGCTACGGCGAGCCTGAGAGTGTGCAGGAATTAGCGCACCACAAGCTGCTTGTGTACTCGTACAACCAAGCTAGGCATGGCCTCGAATTCACGCGCGGCCGTGAAACGTTGCGCGTCGAAATTAAGCACCACTTGGAAGCAACCGACGGCCGCATCCTGACGGCGGCAGCCCTGCTTGGCCAGGGCATCGTAGTTCAGCCCAACTACGTCCTATACGAAGACATCGCCGCAGGGCGACTCGTGTCGCTTCTGCGCGACTGGCACTTGCCGGAGATCCCGATCAGCATTGCCTATCAACGCCGGAAATTCCTGCCGCGAAAGACCACCACCTTCATCGACTTTATCGTGCAGCACTTTCAGGACATGGACTTTGAACGACAATGGGACGCAGTGGCGTGAGAAACAAAGAGGGAGGTCAGAAAGGCCATATTCCGTGGCCGTGTGCCAAGCGGTAACATCGCTTGACGTTAAGAAAATTTCTGTGCATAATGGCGTTCTCTTGTGGTTACGCAATTAGGTTTGCCTCCACTTAAGGAGCGGTAGTTCAGTTGGTTAGAATACCGGCCTGTCACGCCGGGGGTCGCGGGTTCGAGTCCCGTCCGCTCCGCCAAGTTTTCCTTCAAGGGGGTTAGCGTTTAGCACGCTAGCCCCCTTATCATTTCTGGCCGTCCCATTTAGGGTGGTAGCGCAAGCAAGTTCAGTCTAGACTTTGCGTTTTCTGGCCTTCAGTTGCTGTCTTGTCTTTGGCGAGTGCTCCTCCAGACCCATCCACCTCCACCACGACGTCGGTCGCCGCTGCGTATCGTGCGCTGGTGTCGCGTCGCCGGATAGGTTTGACCGTACTTGCGCTGGCCATCGTAGGGGTGGCGGTCCTCGATCTGCTTGCCGGGCCAGCTGCCATTGGCATCGCCGATTTGTTCCGCACCCTGGGGCACTCGGAAGCCGTTGATCCCCTTGCCGCGTTGATCGTGTGGGAAATTCGATTGCCGCAAGCCCTTCTGGCTCTGGCGATCGGCTTTGCGCTTGGCTTGGCTGGCGCAGAAATGCAGACGATTCTCAACAATCCGTTAGCCAGTCCCTTTACGTTGGGCGTGTCCTCTGCTGCAGCCCTCGGAGCTTCCCTGGCCCTGGTTTTCCAATGGGGCATCCCGGGCATCGCAACACAGTGGCTGGTCGTGGCCAACGCTTTTCTGTTCGCTATGCTATGCGCCTGGTTGCTCGATCTGGCCGGGCGGTGGAGTGGTGCAAGCACGGTTAACGTCGTCTTGTTTGGCATTGCGTTGGTGTTCACCTTCAACGCCCTTGTCTCCCTGATTCAGTTCGTTGCTAGTGCAGAAGCGTTGCAAGGTCTCGTGTTCTGGACATTGGGGAGCCTCGACCGTGCCTCGTGGCTTGCCGTTGGAGTGGTTTTATTCGTCTGCGCAGGCATCGCCCCTTGGTCGTTGCGCCGAGCCTGGGCGCTCACCGCTTTGCGCATGGGAGAACTGCGTGCGGGAAGTCTTGGGCTGGATGTGCGCCGTGTACGGCTTGCCGCGTTGTTCCGCATTAGCCTCCTCGCGGCGGTTGCAGTAGCCTTTGCCGGCACGATTGGGTTTATTGGGCTGGTAGCGCCGCACATAGCGCGCCACCTTTTCGGTGAAGACCACCGATACTTTCTGCCGGGCAGTGCCCTGGTCGGAGCGGTTATTCTAGGCCTGTCCTCTGCAGCCTCAAAAATAATATTTCCCGGTGTGGTGGTGCCCCTCGGCATTGTCACTTCCCTGATCGGCATCCCGTTCTTTGTTGCAGTCGTGTTCCGCCGTTCTAGCATAGGGCGTGTCTGACCGGTCATGTATCCGCAGGGCGCTTGGCTTACCATGCGTCCCGTGGTGATGCCCGAGTTCCCGGGAGGGTGCAGCGCCCTATGCTCCTTAGGTGTTGTTATCCATGTTGAGCGTGCAGAATTTGTGTGTTGGGTATGGACGTCGCCTCGTAGTTCGAGAGTTTTCTGCACGACCGCTGCAACCCGGAAGCTTGACGGCTTTATTAGGGCCTAACGGTAGTGGAAAATCAACGCTGCTCAAGGGGTTGGTCGGATTGGCCCGGGTGTCGTCAGGTACAGCGCAGCTCGACGGTATGGACCTGCTCACGGCGCCCGCTTGCCGACGGGCGCGCGAAGTGGGGTATTTGCCGCAAAACTCTGCGTCGGGGGGCAGGCTGAGGGTGATCGAATCGCTGTTGGTCGCTGCGGGCGCGGGCAAGGAGGGTCGAGGTTACACGGCTGACGCCAAGCAGGTTGACGAAGCTGTGGCATTACTGGCGTATTTAGAGATCCATCACCTTGCGTTACACTACCTGGATGAGTTGTCCGGCGGGCAACAGCAGATGGTTGCGGTGGCTCAGGCTTTGATACGTGAGCCCAAGGTGCTATTGCTGGATGAGCCGTTTGCCGCGCTCGATTTGAACTATCAATTCCATTTGTTGAATGTTCTGCGCACTGAAACCCGTCAGCGTGCGCTGGTGACGGTCATTGTCATGCACGATATGAACACCGCCCTGCGCGAATTGGACCATGCCTGGTTGATGCACGAGGGTCGTCTGGTGGCGGAAGGAAAACCCGCCGAGGTTATCACGCCACGGAACCTGGCGACGGCTTTCGGCGTACGAGGCCGGGTGGAGGCCGCGCCCTCGGATACGCCTCACGTGCTAGTAGAAGGCTTGCAGGGCCCGATCGAATAATGTGAGTAACTTGAAACTTGCGGTATGCGTTGGGTAGCCACAGCTTGCTGCACGGAGTCTTAACGCCCCAGGCGTTCGCGCATGCGCAGAAACGCTTCTAACTGCGCCTCGCTGACTGAAAACGTGATACCGCAACCGCTGCAGGTGACATCCGGATTAATACGCAACCGAGCAACTTGTTCACGCTGCTTGTGATTGCACTGGGGACATGGGAGTGGCAAAGGTGTGCCGGGGTGCGACTGCACATTTAACATAGTGCCTCCTGATTCAAGAACCGCTATGCCCCGCGGAATGGTTTCTTATACACACAAGACTAGCTGATCTGATCCAGAAAGGACAGAGGGTTAGGCCTAGGCCACGGCGTCCATGAGTGTCGTGTTCTTGGCCTGCGCCACCCCTTCTATACAGTCACAAAAGCTTTCATCGGCAACACAGGGGTGGCGAAGGCGCATCGTGCGGTTACGGGGGAGTCATCGTGAATATTCGAGCGTGACGAGGCACCAATTGAACGATTTGCCCGAGATTTAATCCCAGTTGTACGTACTGGCCAAGGGGAAGCGCCACTTCCATAGAGGTCTCGTCGTGTAGCCTCGCAAATTCCAGATGTGCCTGAGCGCCAGCAATGTACACGTGCCTTAAGCGCGCGGGAAGGCCTCCCGTACTGGCATTGCCCTGAGCAATGTCGAAATCGTGCGCTCTGATAAACGCGACGGCCGGCTGCATCGCCTCGTGACTGGTGCTGGGTGCCGGTAATCTGAGCGAATGGCCCTGCCAAACGCCGTTGAAAAGATGTCCCTCCAGGCGGTTGACGTCACCCAAGAAGCCGCAAACGAAAGCTGTCGCTGGGTTCTCCCAGACTTGGCGGGGGGTGCCGCTTTGCTCGACCCGGCCGGCTTGCATGATGACGATCCGGTCAGCCACCTCCAGTGCCTCGGTTTGGTCGTGGGTGACAAAAACGGTCGTGATATCGAGCTCGCGATGCAGCTTACGCAGCCAACGGCGCAGCTCCTTGCGTACGCTTGCGTCCAGTGCACCGAAGGGCTCGTCCAACAAGAGAATGCGGGGTTCAATCGCGAGTGCGCGAGCCAGCGCCACACGCTGGCGTTGTCCCCCCGAGAGCTGGGCGGGATAGCGATGGGCGAAACGCTCTAGCTGTACCAGGCTTAATAAATCGTGGACCCGTCGGCGTATTTGGACTTCGGTAGGACGCTGTGATCTAGGGCGCGCTCTCAAGCCGAAGGCAACGTTCTCGAACACATTCATATGCCGGAACAATGCATAGCTTTGAAATACGAACCCGATCTGTCGCTGCTGCACATCGACATGGGTCACGTCCTGATCCATGATGAGGATACGACCGTCATCGGGGTTTTCTAGACCTGCAATGACACGAAGTAGCGTGGTTTTGCCGCAACCAGAAGGCCCGATGAGGGCAGTGAGCTCGCCCGTATTGACGCGAAGCGATACGTTGTTGAGTGCGGCTAAGCGGCAGAATCTCCGGCTGATGTTCAAAACCTCGATACTCATGGCTGTTGACTCCCCTGAGTGGCCGGCGAGATCTCCGGCGCAGACGCTGGCACCTTCCATTGCATTGATGGGGGCAGCCTCGCAGGCTGGGCGGGCTGCTTCAACGAGGGTTGTGCGTTCTCCCGCTCGATGAGCTGTTTGACAACCAGGGTGAGCAAAGCCAGCAGTGCAAGTAGGGAGGCGACGGCGAATGAGGCGGCAAACTGGTATTCGTTGTACAGAATTTCTACATGTAGCGTCATCGTGTTGGTTACTCCACGAATATGACCTGATACAACCGATACTGCGCCAAACTCGCCCATGGCCCGTGCGTTGGCCAGTATCGCACCATAAATGACGGCCCATTTGATGTTTGGCAAAGTGATGCGCCGAAAGGTATACCAACCGCTGGCGCCTAGAGTACGCGCGACGTGCTCCTCATCACTGCCTTGTGACTGCATAAGAGGAATCAATTCGCGCGCGACAAAAGGTAGGGTGACAAACAAGGTAGCCAGAACCACGCCAGGTACTGCATAAACGATTCTGATCTCATGACTTTGCAACCACTCGCCCCACCATCCTTGACTGCCGAATAAGAGAATAAACACGAGGCCAGCGACGACGGGTGATACCGAGAACGGCACGTCAATAAGGGTGATAAGCAATTGCTTGCCGCGAAACGCGAATCGCGTAATGACCCACGCCGCTGCCAAACCGAACAGCAAGTTAAAGGGCAGGGCTATGGCGGCGACTAACAGTGTAAGGCGGATGGCAGCGAGTGCGTCGGGATCGAGTATCGCGGCTACATAAACCGACCATCCTTTGCGCAGTGCTTCGCTAAACACCAGAACAAGCGGGAGCACGAGGAATAAAGTTACGAATCCCAAAGCGGTGATGATCAATATCAGACGTACCGCGAGGGGTTCTGTCCGCCAGCGCGGATGGGTTGAGTTCATGCGCGAACTCCTGCCTTGGCGTGCCAGAGCTGAAGACCGTTGATAAGTAGCAGCAGGAGAAACGAAATGGTCAGTAGCACGGTGGCAATGGCCGCGGCGCCAGCGTAATCGTATTGCTCCAGCTTAGCAACGATGAGTAAAGGCGCAATTTCGGAGACCATGGGCATGTTGCCAGCAATGAAAATGACAGATCCGTACTCACCGACGGCGCGTGCGAATGCCAGGGCGAAACCCGTTAATATGGCGGGTGTAAGCGCGGGAAATATGATGCGTCGCACGATGTACCAGCGGTTTGCACCCAGACTCGCGGCGGCCTCCTCCAGCTCGCGCTCGAGATCGACGAGTATGGGTTGTAATGTGCGGACAACAAAGGGGATGCCGATAAAAATCAAGGCAATGACGATGCCGATTGGGGTAAAGGCCACCGGCAGACCCCACCAGGTATTTAGCAGGTGACCTATCCAGCCATTCTTCGAATACAGCGCTGCCAGAGCGATGCCCGCCACAGCTGTCGGGAGTGCAAAGGGTAAGTCGACCAGTGCATCAACTAGCTTTTTACCGGGGAAGTGATAGCGAACGAGTACCCAGGCAAGCAGCGAGCCGAAGAATGCATTGATGCCCGCAGCTAGTAATGAAGCACCAAAAGTAAGTCTATACGATGCAACTACCCGTGGTTCGGTCACTGTATGCAAAAAGCTTTCCCAGCCCAGGTCCCAACTCTTCAGCGGTAACGAGGCCAAGGGAATAAGGACCAATAAATTCAGGTAAAACAAGGTATAACCTAGTGTGAAACCAAAGCCCGGCAAGGGCCGAGATTTCCGACTACGCAACTGTGTGCTGGTGGGCGGTAAGGGTGATAGGGAAGATTGGGTGTACGACATACTTGGCAGCTTCATGGTGATATGTCGGGACGCTTCACGAGAACAAGCGTGGCGCGGTACGTGTGTTTAAAGAGGGGGCCTGCGACGGCCGCCTCGAGGGGTCTACCGGTTGCGTGCAACATGCGCATTTCTGGCCATCAGTTGACACCAGCGCCTCAACGCTGACCCGGTTTAAACACCTCGTCAAATGTGCCGCCATCATTGAAGTGCTTCTCTTGCGCGCTTTTCCACCCACCGAAAAGGTCATCGTCTATGGTCACCAGCTCCACCGCAGGGAATTGCGCGCTGTGAGCCGTAGCGATCCCGGCTGAGCTGGGGCGGTAGTGATGGCGCGCAATAATCGCCTGAGCTTCGTCGCTATATAGAAACTTCAGGTAAGCTTCGGCAATAGCCCGCGTGCCTTTTTTTTCAACGTGTTTATCCACCCAGGCTACGGGAGGTTCGGCGCGGATCGAAAGCGACGGCACAATGATGTCGAATCTGTCGGGGCCAAGTTCTTGCACCGCCAGGTGAGCTTCATTTTCCCAAGTCAGAAGAACATCGCCTACTCCACGCTCGGCGAAGGTGGTTGTCGAGCCGCGCGCGCCGGTGTCGAGCACCGGAACATTGCGGTAAATGGCCCTCACGAACTCTTTGGTGCGGGCTTCGTCACCCTGGTGATGCCGCGATCCGTAGGCCCATGCGGCCAGGTAATTCCAGCGGGCACCGCCAGACGTTTTGGGGTTAGGGGTAATGACTTCCACCCCCTCGCGGGTTAGGTCGACCCAGTCATATATCTGCTTTGGATTGCCTTTACGCACCAGAAAAACGATCGTCGAATAATAAGGCGCACTGTTGTAAGGTAAGCGCGCTTGCCAGTTAGGATCGATCAGGCCTCGTGCTGCGATCGCGTCAATGTCGTACGCAAGAGCGAGTGTGACTACATCGGCTTCCAGCCCGTCAACGACAGAGCGCGCCTGCTTACCCGAGCCGCCGTGTGATTGACGAATGGTCAGTTCGACGCCGGTTTGCTCACGGTAGTTCTCGATAAACCTCTGGTTGATTTCCCGGTACAGCTCGCGCGTTGGGTCGTAGGAAACGTTGAGCAGTGTGTGCGCGGTGAGAGCAAGGGCCGCTGGGCTGCTCATCAGTACGAATCCAGATACGGCAAGTAAGGTGAGGGCAGCAGGGCGTGCAAGTTTAATTAGCCACATGGAGAACGCTCCGTTCATAATACATTCGATAAACATTGTGAGCGTTGAATTTTGAACGAGCTGGCAGTGTCTGCGAACGAATTTTTATTTGATTAGACATTTCACAAACTCATACGAAACCGCGGATATATGCTTACCGGTTTCTAGCATGTAAGCTTCCTTTTCGAGGAGAGCAACGTGGCAGTGGCGTGTGCATTTCCCGAACGGTTTAAAGCATCAAAAAAGGCGAGTCGATGACTCGCCTTGGTTGTGCTTCAGGGTGTTGGCTTATACCGCAGAGGCTTTCTTATCCCTTGAGACGGCCACTCATGTTAAAGAGGCGCCGTAAAGCGACGTAGTCGCAGCGCATTGCCCAGCACAAAAATACTGGATAAGGCCATGGCGGCCGCTGCGAATATTGGTGATAACAAGACGCCGGAAACCGGGTACAGAATGCCAGCGGCAACTGGAATCAGGGCGGTGTTATAGGCAAAAGCCCAGAACAGGTTTTGTTGAATGTTGCGAATGGTAGCTTGCGATAGGGCGATGGCCTTGGGTACACCGCGCAGGTCGCCCGACATCAGCACGACGTCGGCGGCCTCTATGGCGATATCGGTTCCGGTGCCGATCGCGATGCCCACGTCAGCGGCCGCCAAAGCCGGCGCGTCGTTGATCCCATCGCCCACGTAGGCGAGGGTGCCATACTGTTGCCGTAAGCGTGCCACGGCATCGACCTTGCCATCGGGAAGTACCTCCGCAACGACTTCATCGATGCCCAGCTGACGCGCAATCGCTTCACCGGTATAACGGTTGTCACCCGTGATCATTGCCACTTTAAGCCCTAAATCATGCAAGCTTCGAATGGCCTCCCAGGTGCTGTCTTTGATGGGGTCGGCAACCACGATGAGCGCCGCTAATTGACCGTTGATCGCAGCGTAAAGCGGGGTTTTGCCTTCGCCGGCTAAGCGCTCTGCCTCCTGTTCAAAGACGCTCACATCCAGACCCAACTTTCGCATATACCGGTCGGCACCCACGTCGACGTGGGTTGAGTCAATATGGGCCCGAATGCCGAAACCGGTAATCGATTCGAATGCGGTCACTGTGGGAACGTTCAAGCCTTGCTGTGCGGCGGCTGCAACGATGGCTTGCGCGATGGGGTGCTCGGACCGGGTTTCAGCGGCGGCCACCAAGGCCAAGACTCGATCGCGCTCAAATGGTTGGGCGACGATGAAATCAGTCAGCTCGGGCTTGCCTTTGGTCAGGGTGCCCGTTTTGTCGACCGCAATCACCCGGGTATTTCGTAGCGACTGCAGCGCCTCTCCCTTGCGGAACAGAATGCCGAGCTCGGCACCTTTGCCGGTGCCGACCATAATCGAGGTTGGGGTGGCCAGGCCCATCGCGCAAGGACAGGCAATGATCAGTACCGCCACGGCGTTCACCAATGCCAAGGTCAGTGCGGTGCTTCCGCCCACCGCGATCCACACGATGAAAGTGAGGAGGGCCGCAAGCATCACGGCGGGGACGAACCACATCGTGACCTTGTCGACGAGGCCTTGAATGGGCAGTTTGGATCCTTGTGCCTGCTCAACCATACGAATGATTTGGGCGAGCACCGTGTCAGCCCCCACGTTATCCGCCCGGACATGCAGCGATCCTTGCTGATTTACCGTGCCCCCAACGACCGGTGCACCCGTTGCCTTGGCAACAGGAATGGGTTCACCGGTGATCATGGATTCGTCGACGTAACTGTTGCCATCGACCACCTCTCCATCAACAGGAACTTGCTCGCCCGGGCGTACCAGCACGATGTCTCCGGGCTGCACATCAGCAATCGATACTTCAACGTAATCGTCGTTCCGTCGCACCGTGGCGGTGCGAGGCTGTAAACCAATCAGTCGCTTGATCGCTTCGGACGTGCGCCCTTTGGCGCGCGCTTCGAGATATCTGCCAAGCAGAATCAGCGTGACAATAACTGCAGCGGCTTCGTAGTAGACGTTGACCGTGCCTTCGGGTAGCCACTGCGGCATGAAGGTGGCGACCACTGAATATGCATAGGCCGCAAGGGTGCCCACGGCCACTAGCGAGTTCATATCGGGTGCCCGTCGCAATAACGCAGGAATGCCAATGCGATAAAACTGCCGGCCCGGGCCCATCAGCACCAGGGTGGTGAGAACGAACTGTACGTACCAGCTGTTCTGCATACCGACCATGGTATCGACCCATCGGTGGATAGCGGGCACGAAATGGGATCCCATCTCGACGATAAAAACCGGGAGCGTCAGAACGGCGGCGACGATGAGCGAACGCAGTAGCGACAAGCGCTGCGCTTCGTGCCGCTCGTCTTCTGTCGTGCTGCCGACATCGGTGTCCATCAAGCGCGCCTCATATCCCGCTTTTTCGATTGCGGCGATGAGGGTGGCTGGGGTTGCAGCGGTGGTGGTCACCTGAGCGGTTTCATTGGCGAGATTGACCGTTGCGGCGGTTACACCAGGTACAGCCTTAAGCGCTCGCTCGACCCGCGCCACACACGATCCGCAGGTCATGCCCGTTGTCGCAAATGTGTATGTTTGGGGGACAACCTGGTAGCCTGCGTCTTGAACCGCTTTCACCGCGGCGGCAGTAGCGTCAGGCGTGTTCACTGTGATGTCGGCACGTTCGGTAGCAAGATTCACCCGAGCGTCGGTCACACCGGGCACTGCCTTAAGCGCCCGTTCAACGCGGCCAACGCATGAGGCACACGTCATGCCTTCAATAGAAAGACTGACGTCATGACTTGATTCTGGCGTTCCAGTCAGTGGTGCGGGGTTGGAAATGGCGGCCATAATGTGCTCGGTGTTGGTAGTTGGGCTGCGTTGCCCGGGAATGCGATGCATGCGAGCTGGGGCGGTTCGTGCGATCCCTCAGAGCCCGTTGCTGCCAATATAAGTATGACTCTAAACCTTCCCACGATGGTAAGGTCAAGCGATCAGCGCGAGATTCACAGGACATGTTTGATGATGGCGCTCGTAGCGCATATGGGCTGCGGATGGTACCTGACGCAGGATGAAACGATGGAGGTAACAATGACTAGCGCCGCATCACTAAAGCGCATGACCATTGGCGAGGCCGCACAGTCGAGTGGTGTGTCGGCGAAGATGATCCGCTATTACGAAGACGTCGGGTTAATGCAACCCGCCGCTCGAACGCGTGCTGGATATCGTGTGTATTCCGAGAACGATGTCAACGAGTTGCGTTTCATCCGTCGTGCGCGGGATCTGGGCTTCACTGTCGCGCAGGTGGGTGAACTTCTGGCGCTCTGGCGCGATCGTACGAGAGCGAGCGCAGATGTGCGTGCGTTAGCCTTGCGCCATGTAGAAGAACTAGAGTCCCGGGCGGCAGAGCTGCACGCCATGAGCAAGACCTTGCGTCACCTGGCCGCGACATGTCATGGCGATGAGCGTCCTGACTGTCCAATTCTTGATGAATTCGCCGGGGTTTCCAGTGCTGTCATGAAAGACTCATAACGGCTCATGGGCTGCTGACCCCGTGCGAGACGTTTCACCGACTAGTGCTGCTTGAACGCCGCGGGCGTCGTCGGCTTTCGCACCGCGAAGACGTCCAACTAGCGACGTTTAGTTTTCAGTAGCGATCCCAAAATGCCGCGAAGCAATTGGTTTGTCACACTGCGTGCACTGCTTTTTACGACCGTTTGCACCAGACCATCGCGTCGTCCGCCTCGGGGCCCCGTGGAGCCGAACAAAAAGTCGTTCAGGGCACCGCCCCACCTGGGGCCTCCGGGTGGGGCAGCCGCCGGATCAGGGGTCGCGGTCGTCGCGCTTTGGCTTTCTGCGGCACGGCGCAGCAGAATTTCGTAGGCCGATTCACGGTCGACGGGCGTGTTGTAGATGCGGCCCAAAAGAGACTCGGACATGATGGTCGCACGTTCTTCCTCAGATGCCGGTCCGATCCGGCTGCCAGGGGCCAACATCCATGCTCGCTGCGTAATTCCGGGTATGCCCTTCGCATCCAAAAATGAAACGAGCGCTTCGCCCACGCCCAGCTGAGTGATCGCCGCTTCGAGATCAAGCTGAGGGTTCGCTCGCATCGTTTGTGCGGTTGCGCGCACTGCCTTTTGGTCGCGGGGCGTATAAGCGCGCAACGCATGCTGAATACGATTGCCGAGTTGTCCCAGAACCCGGTCGGGAATATCGAGGGGGTTTTGCGTCACGAAAAAGACGCCGACCCCTTTGGAACGAATCAGCCGCACGACTTGCTCGATTTTCTCGAGCAACGCAGGCGGTGCACCCGTGAACAAAAGGTGGGCCTCGTCGAAGAAAAAGACGAGTTTGGGCTTTTCCGGATCGCCAACTTCGGGAAGGCGTTCGAACAGTTCAGCCAGCAGCCAAAGCAGGAAAGTGGCATAGAGACGCGGGGATCCAATGAGCTTGTCGGCGGCAAGAATGTTGATGACCCCTTGCCCGTCTCGGGTTTGCATCAGATCGTCGATCTCGAGCATAGGCTCGCCAAAAAAGAGCGAGCCGCCCTGGTCTTCCAGGGCCAGCAGCCCGCGCTGAATTGCACCGATCGATGCGGGCGAGATATTCCCGTATTGGGTGCGTAGGCTGGTGATATGCTGTGATACGTAATGCAGCATTGAGCGCAAGTCTTTCAGGTCAAGCAGTAACCAGCCATTTTCGTCTGCAACACGAAACGCAATGTTGAGCACGCCCGACTGGGTCTCATTTAGGTTAAGCAGGCGAGACAGGAGTAAAGGGCCCATGTCAGAGATGGTGGCGCGCACTGGGTGCCCCCGCTCGCCGAAGACATCCCAGAAGGTAACCGGACAGGCTTGCCAAAGCGGCTCAGGAAGGCCAAGCGACTGCAGCCGTTCGCGGAGTTTGGGATTGGGCTGGCCTGCCTGGCTAATGCCGCTAAGATCACCCTTGACGTCGACGAGAAATGCCGGGGTGCCAATGCGTGAGAACTGTTCCGCCAAGACTTGCAGGGTGACGGTTTTGCCGGTGCCCGTAGCGCCCGTAATGCAGCCATGCCGGTTCGCCATGGCGGGCAGCAGACTGACCGAAACGCCACCGGAAAGAGCAATTTCTAGAGGAGCGGCCATAAGCGTTACCTTGAGATGGACACAAACAGTTTACGTGCTTGGCATACAGCGGGGAAGAAGGACCTTTCCGGGCTCGTCAGGGGCTGGCATATACTGGCTGGCGTTTTCATGCTCTGGCTGCTCACTCACCCGTACGGGGGCGCCGAATCACGGAGATCTTCATGCAGAAAGTAGTTATTGTCGGTGGCGGGCACGCTGCGGCACAGCTGTGCGTCAGTTTGATCGAGGGGAAGCTCCCCGGCGATATCACACTTGTATGTGAAGAGCGCCACCTGCCGTATCACCGTCCGCCTCTGTCCAAGACTTTCCTGAAAGACCCGAATGCGGAAACGCAGCTGCTCCGTGCGGAGGCGACTTACACCGAGGCCGGTATCGACGTGTTGCTAGGGGATCCGGCGGTAGCCATCGACCGTTCTGCGCGCACTGTCACCTTGGCGTCAGGCCGAGTGCTCAGCTATGACGCGCTCGTGCTAGCGACAGGCACCCGGCCGCGGCGCCTGCCCAACGTGCCGAACGACTTGGAGAATCTCATCTATATGCGCAATGCGACCGACGCGACGCGTCTGCGCGAAGCGTTGGCTGCGGCGCAGTCGGTCACCATTTTGGGTGGCGGGTTCATTGGGCTCGAGATCGCTGCCACTGCGCGCCATTTCGATAAACCCGTGACAGTGTTCGAAGCCGCGTCGCGCTTGCTCGCACGCGTTGTTTCGCCCGAGGTGTCGGAGTACGTACATCGGGTTCACGCAGAGTCAGGGGTTGAAATTCACGTGAACGCCCCGGTGGAGCACGTTGATGTTCAGGACAAGCGCGCCGTTGCTGTGCAGGTTAACGGGCAGCGGTACCCGGTGGATCTGGTGGTGGCGGGGATCGGTGCCGTTCCCGAAACCAGTCTGGCAGAAGCCGCAGGTCTGGAATGCCGGAACGGTATCGTCGTCGATGGCTTTATGCGCACCTCAGATCCGGCGGTTTATGCGATTGGTGACTGCACCTCGTTTCCCTACGCACCGTGGGGTAGTCCGCTGCGCCTTGAGTCGGTGCAAAATGCGAATGATCAGGCGCGTACACTTGCGGGTGTGCTATTGGGTAAACCGGCGGAATACAGCGCCTTGCCATGGTTCTGGTCGGATCAGGGTAGCTTGCGGTTGCAGATCGCCGGGTTAGCACCCTCGGGGACGCAGCGTTTCATCCGTGCCAGCAATCGTCCGGGCAGCTTTTCGGTGCTGCATTTTGTTGACGATCGACTGGTATGTGTCGAATCGGTGAATAATCCGGTCGACCATATCGCGTCCCGCAAGCTTCTTGAGTCGGGCAAAAACCCGCCGCGCGAGCAGTTGCTGGATCCGGAGATTCCGCTCAAGACTCATCTAGGCTAGCTGCCCGTTCAATTCGCGGCCGTCAGGCGATGCGCTCGTTGCGCAAGTCCGGCGGTCGCCTTGTTTGTTGTCCAAGTTTATTTCGGTTGTTTTTTTACGTTTGCACTCAACATGTCATCCCGCCACTATATCCTGACGCTTTCGTGTCCCGACAGAATCGGTATTGTTTACCGCGTCACCGGCGTCCTGTACGAGCACGGCTGTAATATTCTGGATGCGCAACAGTTCGGCGACAGCGATAGTGGCCGCTTCTTTCTGCGCGTGCATTTCGACTTGCCACCGACCGGGAGTCTGGACGAGTTGACGCGTCGGTTTGGCGACCTGGGCAAGTCATTTGCCATGGACTGGAAAATTCACGACGCCCAACGCGCAGCCCGTTTGATGATTCTGGTTAGCAAACAGGGGCACTGCCTGAACGATTTGCTCTTCCGGGCCAGCAGCGGGCAACTGAACGTGGACATTGTCGCGGTGGTTTCCAACCACCCCGACTTCGCATCGCTCGCGGCGATGTACAACGTACCTTTCCACCACTTGCCGGTCACACCCGAGACCAAACCGCAGCAGGAGCAGCAGCTGAGAAAGCTCGCCGACGAATTGAATGTCGATCTCGTCGTGCTGGCGCGTTACATGCAGATCTTGTCGCCGGAGCTATGCGCAGCGTGGGCCGGGCGGGCCATTAACATCCACCATAGTTTCCTGCCCAGCTTTAAAGGTGCAAGACCTTATTATCAGGCTCATGAGCGTGGGGTAAAGCTGATCGGCGCTACCGCTCACTATGTCACTTCAGACCTTGATGAAGGCCCCATCATCGAGCAGGACACCCGTCGGGTGGATCACACCATGACCGTTGCCGATCTTACCCAGGTGGGCAGTGATATCGAATCCCAGGTATTGGCCCGTGCTGTGCGTAGTCACGTCGAGCACCGCGTCATGTTGAACGGGCATCGCACGGTGGTGTTTCGCTAGGAAGCGTACATGTCTTCGCGCTCTGAATCTTCGGCATCTCACCCTTCCATCCGCGTCACAGGGGCGCGTCAAAACAACCTCAAGAATCTCAGCTTGAGCTTGCCCACCAACGAACTCATCGTGGTAACCGGAGTCTCGGGGTCGGGCAAATCTTCGTTGGTGTTCGACACGTTATACGCGGAAGGACAGCGGCGTTATGTAGAAACATTTTCGCCTTATGCGCGTCAGTTTCTTGACCGCATGGATAAGCCTCAGGTGGATCGTATCGAGGGCATCCCTCCGGCGATAGCAATTGATCAGACAAATCCGGTTCGTAGCTCTCGCAGTACTGTGGGCACGATGACCGAATTGAACGACCACTTAAAGCTGTTGTTCGCGCGGGCGGCGACGCTGTACGACCGGGTAACCGGAGAGCCAGTGCGGCGCGATAATCCGGAGAGCATCTACGCGACACTGAAAGAAAAGCTGCCGGCCTATGGTGAGGCGCGGGTTGCAATCACGTTTCCCATCGAGGTGCCGGGCAACTTCAGTGAAGACGAAATCCGCAGCTACCTTGAGCGTCAAGGCTACACCCGGGTGCATAGTCGTGAGCGGCTGGGCAAGGGCAAGCAAGCGCGTCTATTACTGCACGTGGTGCAGGATCGCTTCCGGTTCTTCCGCGCCGAGCGTGCCCGCGTCATGGACGCGCTCGATGCCGCCCTACGAATCGGGGCAGGACGGGTGGACGTGCGCGTCCTGGACCACGGCGGGGAGAACGATGTTGCTGTGCTGCGCTTTAGTGAGCATCTGCACGATCCCGTGAGCGGCTTGACCTATACACCGCCGCTACCCAGTACATTCTCGTTTAACTCACCCTTGGGGGCTTGTGAGACCTGCCGGGGGTTTGGCCGCGTTATCGGCATCGATTATGGCTTGGTGGTGCCGGACGAAACCAAAACCCTGCGGGAAGGTGCGGTGCGGCCGTGGCAAAGTCCGAGCTTCAAGGAAATCCAGGACGACCTGGTACGTTACGCGCCTGAGGAAAACATTCGCCTGGATGTGCCGTGGAACGAACTCACGCAGCGCGAACGTGATTGGGTGATCAATGGCACCCCTCATTGGCAAGGGCGCGATAGTAATTGGCAGCATCAGTGGTATGGAGCACGGCGATTCTTCGATTGGCTCGAAAGTAAAGCCTACAAAATGCACATACGCGTGCTGTTGTCGAAATATCGTGCCTACACGCCGTGCACGGTGTGTAAGGGTGCGCGGCTTAAGCCCGAGGCTTTATTGTGGCGCGTGGGAACCTGGGAAGACGCAGAAGCAGCGCTGGCCGACGAAGAAGGCCGGTACCGGCGTTTTCGTCCTGCGGATGTTGAATGGAGTGACAGCACCCTGGCGCAGCTGCCTGGTCTCTGCATACACGATTTGATGTTATTACCCATCGAGCGGGTGCGTGTTTTTTTTGACCGCCTCCGCTTCGATGGGGTGATGGATGCGGCCACCGAGTTGTTACTGGAAGAAGTCAGGGCACGGCTCAAGTTTCTTTGCGATGTCGGACTCGGTTATCTCACTTTGGATCGACAAAGCCGCACCTTGTCGGGGGGCGAAGTACAACGAATCAACCTCACCACGGCGCTGGGAACTTCGCTAGTCAACACCCTCTTTGTGCTGGATGAGCCTTCAATAGGCCTGCACCCTCGCGATATGCACCGCGTGGTAGAGGTCATGCACCGTTTACGAGACGCGGGTAACTCGCTCGTGGTGGTCGAACACGATCCGCAAGTGATGCTCGCTGCCGACCGGGTCATCGACATGGGGCCCGGTCCGGGCGAGCGCGGTGGGCACATTGTCTTCAATGGGACGCCAGCTCAGTTGCGCGCCGCCGATACGCTGACCGGCCGTTATCTTTCGGGGCGCGAGCACGTCATCGCTCCCCGGCCCTTGCCCGTCAAGCCGGAGACCCCACGCCTCGTGGTTGAGGGAGCCAGTGAGCACAATCTGCGCAATATTACGGTGGAAATACCGCTCGGACGCATGGTCGTGATTGCCGGCGTATCGGGATCAGGCAAATCTACCCTAGTGCAAGATGTGCTGTATCCCGCGCTCTGCAAGCTCAAGGGCAGGCCCACCGAGACCCCGGGCGCCTTCAAGCGCATTCTGGGTGCCGATGCGATCGCTGATGTCGTGCTGGTTGATCAATCTCCCATCGGGAAAACCGCACGCTCCAATCCGGCCAGCTATGTGGGTGCATTTGATGCAATCCGGAAACTGTTTGCGGAAGCGCCGCTAGCGCGCGAACGCGGCTATACCGCGGGCACGTTTAGTTTCAATAGCGGTGATGGACGCTGCCCCACGTGTGGTGGTACCGGGTTCGAACACGTTGAAATGCAGTTCCTGTCCGACGTGTATTTGCGCTGCCCCGACTGCGACGGCACGCGATTCCGTCCCGAGGTACGGGAGGTGCGTCTAGAGCGCAATGGCCGGGCAGTGTCGATTTCAGACGTGCTCGACATGACGGTCAGCGAGGCGATCGAGTTCTTCCGTCTCGACGACGACACGCGCGGGCGCTCGCGTAAAGACGTTGAAACCAGTCTCGCACCGCTAGCCGACGTGGGCTTGGAGTATGTTCGGCTCGGGCAGCCGGTTCCTACCTTATCGGGCGGAGAGGCGCAGCGCCTGAAGCTGGCCGGACATTTGGCAGAGGCAGCGCGCAGTGGCATCAGCACCGGCAAGCTGGCGCGTAAGGGCAGCTTGTTTTTGTTTGACGAGCCCACCACCGGCTTGCATTTTGACGACGTTGCGCGCTTGATGCAGGCTTTTCGCAAGCTGTTGCAAGCCGGGCACAGCCTGGTCATTATCGAGCATAACCTGGACGTTGTGCGTGCTGCTGACTGGATCATCGACCTGGGCCCCGAGGGAGGCGACCGGGGCGGGGAAGTGGTAGCTCAAGGTACTCCTGAAGACGTCATGCGCAGCGGTACATACACTGGTCAGGCGTTGCAGGCATACGCGGATCAATTGGCCGGTGCCAAGGACGAGACCACGCTACTGCAGACGGCCGAGGCATCCCGCGCGTATGCGTTGTCTGCTGCGGACCTCGCTGCGCAAGAGGACCCGCCGCCATGCGGCGGCGCGAAAACGCAAGGCGCGCTGGCGCACCGACAGAGCGGCAGCGCGATCGAAATTCGCCATGCACGCGAGCACAACCTGAAGAACATCGATGTCGTTATCCCGCGTGATCGCTTCACGGTGATTACCGGAGTGTCCGGTTCGGGTAAGTCGACACTGGCGTTTGACATCCTGTTCAATGAGGGGCAACGCCGCTATCTCGAATCGCTGAACGCGTATGCGCGTTCGATCGTGCAGCCGGCAGGTCGCCCTGATGTGGATGCGATTTTTGGCATCCCGCCCACCGTGGCCATCGAGCAACGCACGAGCCGTGGCGGTCGTAAGTCAACCGTTGCCACGATGACAGAGATCCATCACTTTCTGCGCTTGCTGTACATGAAGCTGGGCACGCAATATTGCCCGGATTGCAACGTGCCCGTGCAAGCGCAAAGCTTTGACGCCATTGTGGCAAGAATTATGCGTGAGCATAAAGGTCGCCACATTGGCATACTGGCCCCGCTGGTGACCGCACGAAAGGGGTATTACACCGACCTCGCCAAGTGGGCGGCGGGCAAAGGTTATACCCACTTACGGGTCGATGGCGAATTCATTCGGGTTAGCCCATGGCCTCGGTTGGACCGCTACCAGGAACACAACATCGATTTGCCCGTGGCCGATCTGATCGTTGCGAGTAACGATGAACAAAGACTGCGCGCCGCGGTATCGACTGCGCTTGAGCACGGCAAGGGTTTGATGCGAGTTGCGGTCGATTTGACCGATCCGCCCACTGAAAAGCGGTCGGCGCATTCGATCGACCTGCGACGAAGCTTGCCCATTAACTCGGACGCGGAAGAGCTGACATTTTCCATCAAGCGTGCGTGTCCTTGCTGTGGTATGAGCTTCCCGGACCCCGACCCGCGTCAGTTCTCGTACAACTCCAAACACGGTTGGTGCCCACAATGCTACGGCACCGGCGTCAGTCTGGCAGGGTTTGACAGCGAACAGACGGGCGAAGAAGCGGTCTGGACGACCTGGTACGACGGTGAAGCCCCACCGTGCCCGACGTGTCAAGGTCAGCGCTTGAATCGCGTTTCGCTAGCCGTACGTTGGCGCGACTACTCTATCGCCGACCTGGCCTCTTGGGCGGTCGCCGACGCGGCCCGTTTCTTCCGTGAGCTTCGCTTGCAGGGGCGTGAGGCAGACATTGCGCGCGACCTGCTGGCCGAGTTGCGTAATCGCCTGGCCTTTCTGGAAGAGGTGGGCCTGTCCTATTTGGCCCTGGATCGTGCTGCGCCGACGTTATCCGGAGGGGAAGCGCAGCGCATCCGGCTCGCCGCACAGTTGGGCTCCAATCTCCAAGGGGTGTGCTATGTGTTGGACGAACCGACCATCGGCCTGCACCCGCGCGACAATCGCATTCTGCTGAATGCGCTGGAGCGTCTGGAAAGTCATGGCAATACCCTGGTGGTGGTTGAGCACGACGAGGACACCATACGTCGGGCTGCGCATATTATTGATATGGGTCCGGGGGCCGGCACTCGCGGTGGAAAGGTTGTCGCCCAAGGCAGCATCGACGACATTATGACTTCCCCCGAGTCGGTGACCGGCCGTTATCTGACTCAACCGTTGCCGCATCCGTTGCAAGCGCCGCGACCCGTCGACGAGGTGCCTTTCATTACCGTGAAAGATGCAGTTCGACACAACCTTCAGAAAGTAACGGCCCAAGTGCCGGTTGGGCGCCTAACCGTCGTTACCGGTGTTTCAGGGTCGGGTAAATCAACTCTGGCGCGAGAGGTACTGCTAGATAATATGGTCCGTGCCGTTGCTGCGCGTGACGAGGGCTTCCACCAGTGGCAGAGCTGCGCGCAAATCGACGGCTGGCAGGTCATCGAACGTGTGCTGGAAGTTGATCAGACACCGATCGGCAAGACGCCACGCTCGTGTCCCGCGACGTATGTGGGGTTCTGGGACGTGGTGCGTAAGCAATTTGCCGACACCAGTGAAGCGCGGATGCGTGGATGGAAGGCATCGCGCTTCAGCTTCAACACGGGCGACGGGCGGTGCCCGGTGTGCGAAGGGCAGGGCATGCGCACGATTGAAATGAACTTTCTGCCCGACGTGAAAGTGCCTTGCGACGCGTGTTTCGGCGCCCGTTTCAACCCGGAAACATTGTCGGTCTATTTGCGTGGTAAGAACGTTGGTGAAGTGCTGGCCATGGAAGTCGATGAAGCGGTGGAATACTTTGCGAACCATCCGTCCGTGCATCATCCATTACGCTTGATGCAAGACGTCGGCTTAGGCTATCTGACTCTGGGGCAACCCTCACCCACGCTGTCCGGAGGTGAGGCTCAGCGCATCAAGTTAGTTACTGAGTTGGCCAAGGCGCGCATCACCGAAGGGGTTCACGGGAGCGGTCGCGCGAGTCGGTTGCCGCACACCTTGTACGTACTCGACGAACCCACCGTGGGCTTGGCAATGGCCGATGTCGAAAAACTCATCCGTGTGCTGCACCGCTTGGTCGATGCTGGGAATACTGTGGTTGTTATCGAGCACAATCTCGATGTTATTGCGGAAGCTGACTGGCTGATCGACATGGGACCAGAAGGCGGGACCAGCGGCGGAGAGATTGTCGTTCAAGGGCCTCTCGAAGAAGTGCTGGCAGCCAAAGAATATTCGCACACCGGAAGAGTGTTGGCCGAGTTTATGGCGCGTCAGCCGGAGGTAGTAGGCAATGGTGACCCCAGAAATTGATTAGACACGCCTGTTCGGTCGAGCAGGACCGAACAGGCGTGGCTGCGCGCCATATGGGCTATCAGGCGCGGTTTGGGGTGAAGGTGTGGCACGCGCAAGTCAATTGACTGAGCAATTAGACGTAGGCACAGCATGGGCGAATCATCATTTAGGCAGCGACCCCACGGTGCCGGTGGTTGGCGTTAAAAGGCCGGGGCTTGGTCGAGCAGTGTCGTTGTTCGGGCCGCAGTGATACATGGAAGCGTGCGTATTGAGTGCGCGCTCTTTATCTTGATTGCCGTCGCAGCCCAGGCACGCTAAGCGGTAGCACGATTAGTGTTAAGACGCGGCGTACCATGCCTAGCCGGGGCCAGCAGAATATTCAAGGCTTCTTGGGCGGCGACCAGGCCCATCGTGGCCGTTACCGTAATCAGCGAACCGTACCCGGCGCACGACAGACCCTGGGGTGCTTGCAAGCTGTGTGCGGCGTCGGCATGAACCGCATTGAGAAACGGACTGGGCTCCGAGCCGGTGGAAGTATCAACATGCACGTCGTGCAACGCAACGGCGCAGGACTCTGCAGTAATGGGCCGTTGCACTGGTTCGTCGTACCACAAAACCCGTACATTCATACGTGGAGGGCGTTTGGACGGAGTGCCCGCTTTAGTGTTGCCGCGGGGGTACCCGTGGCGTTGGCGAAGCTGGTGGCGTATGCGTGCCAAGAGCGGATCATGGGTGGCTTGGGCCAGATCTCCTACACGTAGAGCCAAGGGATTGGTTTTGCCGCCTGCGCCGCCACATACCAGCAAAGGGTATCCACCGCGACGCGCATGCAGAATCATGGCGATCTTGGCCTTCACTTGATCCGTCGCATCAATAACGACTGAGTATCGTCCGGACAGCGTGTGCTCGATATTGTCAGGCTCAACGAAATCATCAACCAGCTCGACGTGGCAGCGCGGGTGTATATCCCGTATGCGGTCTGCCATGGCCATGACTTTGGCTTGCCCCAGGGTGGACTCCAGCGCATGAATCTGACGGTTCAGGTTAGACGGAGCGATGTGGTCGAGATCGATCAAGGTGAGCGCTCCGACACCGCTACGCGCCAGAGCCTCGGCCGTCCACGAGCCGACGCCACCCAGTCCGACAACGGCAACATGGCTTGCCGCGAGTCGTGCTGTCGCGTCAAGTCCGTAAAGGCGCTGCACACCACCAAAGCGGCGCTCCGCGTAGTCTTCGTAGGATGGGTCGGGAGATTGTGTTACGGTCGGCATAAAACGTTCGACGAGAAAGGTGCCCGGAATCGGGTATACCGCAGCAAATCGCACAACCGCCAGCCGGGTTGGTCAAGACCTTCCTGGCCCCGCGAAGGACGCGGCAGGGGGCATTTTGCACCATTGTTGCATTCGGGTATGCTAACTCTTTATTAACCAGTCCTAGCGGACTATGTCAGATCCTTATCCAGCTGAAGCGCAGGCTACTGCGCGACCTGCTAAATCGCATCATAAATCGTTGCTAGAGAGGCTCTCCGCCTTGATGCGGCGCGAGCCGGAGAACCGGGAAGAACTCAAGGCCCTGCTCGAGGATGCACACGAGCGCGAATTGCTCGACACCGACGCTTACACCATTATCGCCGGCGCTCTCGCAGTTTCCGAGCTTACCGCAGGCGATGTCATGGTACCGCGTTCGCGTATCGACGCGCTCGACATCAACAAACCGTTGACCGAACTGCTGCCTCAGGTGATCGAGGCGGCGCACTCACGCTTCCCGGTCTACGAAGACAGCAAAGACAACATCATCGGCATCCTTCTTGCCAAAGACCTCCTGCGTTGCATGGTGGATGACACCGTCGAGGTGCGAAGCCTGGTTCGGCCCGCGGTGTTTATCCCTGAATCGAAGCGGCTCAATGTTTTGTTGCGGGAGTTCCGCGTCAATCGAAACCATCTGGTCATCGTGGTCGACGAACATGGGGGCGTCGCAGGCCTCGTCACGATGGAAAACGTACTCGAACAGATTGTTGGCGACATCGAGGACGAGTATGACGAGGACGCCGAGCAAACCATCTTCCCCGATGGTTTAGGGCGTTGGCGCGTGATGGCTTCCACCGATATCGACAAGTTCAACGAGGCATTTTCCTGCAACCTTGAAGACGACGAATACGATACCGTGGGGGGGTGGCTTGCCGATGTGCTCGATCACATTCCACGCCGGGGTGACGTCGTCGAACGCGATAACCTCATCATCAAGGTTATTCGGGCGGATGCCCGCCGCGCGCTTTGGCTCAGCGTAGAAACCAAGTCGTGATCAACGTCCTGCTGTTTCTGGCAGGAGGACTCCATGCCCTAAGCTTTGCGCCCGTTCCCTTTCCGAGTTGGGCGCTGGCACCTTTGCAGGCCATCCTGCTGGGGCTGCTGGTGGCTCGTACCTGGTCAGCTCCTCGTATACGAGCTGCTGCCGTCAGCGGGCTGTGCTTTGGGGTGGGCAACTTCCTGGTGGGGCTGTACTGGGTCTTTATCAGCTTGCATGTGTATGGGCGCATGGCGGTCTGGCTGGCGGCCCCGGCAGTCGTTCTGTTCGCCTTGCTATTGGGGCTTTTCCCAGCGCTGGCCGCTGCGCTAGCCGCTTGGCTCACGCCTGTTACGCAGGCGACGCCGCAGCAGGCGACGCCGCGCGCACAAGCTGACGGTGAGCCGCGCACATCGTCCCGTGCAGGCTCCAGGTTCGTGACGGGGGCAGGGCCGCATGGGGCGGTATCGGCTTTGCGCCGTAGTTTGTTCCTTTCTTTCGCGCCGCACTCCATTGCCGCCACACTCGCCCTCTGCCTGATCTGGGCGGCCGCGTGGAGCGCGAGCGAGTGGCTACGCGGCACGCTATTTACAGGGTTTCCCTGGCTCAATATTGGCTATGCGCACGTCGATGGCCCCCTTGCAGGATGGGCTCCCGTGGTCGGCGTGTACGGCGTCGCCTTTGTGGCAGCACTGTGCTCTGCTGCTTTGGCCGGGATAGCAGTGTGGCGCGGCGTGGGCCGGTGGGCCGCGGCGGGGACGCTGGCGATTGTTATTGCCGTGGGCGCGATCGGACGGTTGTTCGATTGGGGGATACACCCTGCGGGTGGACCGCTGGCGGTGCGACTTGTGCAGGGCAATGTCGAGCAGTCGGCCAAGTTCGATCCGGCGTTAATCGTACAAAACCTTGAACGTCACTTGCAGTTGGCTGCACAGCCCTCGCGCGATCCGGGTTTCAAGCCCGATGTAATCGTATTGCCCGAGACGGCTATCCCCTTGTTTCAAGACCAGGTACCAGCCCCAGTGTGGGACCAATGGACGGCGATCGCGGCCGCTTGGCAAGCGCCATTGGTGACTGGAATTGCCTTGCATACCTCCGGTGGCGAAGGCAGATCGGTACACACGAATAGTGTCATTGGATTCACCGGAGAAACCCACCCCTATGAACTGATCAATGGCCGCGTGCCTTGGCGTTATGACAAGAGCCACCTCGTGCCATTCGGCGAGTTCATCCCGTTTGGGTTCCGCTGGTTCGTCGACGCTATGGTGATGCCGATGGGCGATTTCGACCGGGGAGAACGACGCCAACAACCATTCCAGATCGCCGACCAGCACATCGCCTTCAATATTTGCTACGAGGACGTTTTCGGGGAGGAATTGTTGCCGGCGGTCCGAACAAGCGCCGACGGTGCGCCCGGTGGCACCATTCTGGCAAACGTGACGAATCTGGGGTGGTTTGGCAAGTCGTTGGCCCTGCCCCAGCACCTGCAAATCGCCCGTATGCGATCGTTGGAAACGGGCCGACCCTCGATCCGGGCAACCAATACTGGGGTAACCGCTGTCATTAACGCCCGTGGGGAGGTCGAGTCGCGGCTGCCAGTCTTTATGGCGGGTGTATTGGATACTCGGGTGCAGGGCACGCAGGGATACACACCCTATGTGCGGTGGGGTAATGCTCCCTTGTTGTTGTTCGTGACGTTGATTCTCGGCGCCGCGGTTGTGATGCGGCGGCGCGATTGAGCCGCCGCGGCTAGTGTCGTTGGATGCTGTCCTGCTAGCGAGTGCAAGCGGCCGAGCGATCGAGCCGCTGCACGTAGAAGCTTGGATCCATCACGACGTAGCGCTCAAGCGGGCCGCGAGCCGGCTTGCACGGATTGCAGTTGCCCTTATTGCAGAAAAAGTTGGTAGGCCGGGTGGCCCGTATCATCCCAGTGACGATATCCCAACTTGACCAGAAACTCGCGAAACTGAGGCATATCCTGAGGCGGCACCTGAATGCCCACTAAGATATGACCGTAGTCGGAGCCATGGTTGCGATAGTGGAATAAACTGATGTTCCACTCGGGCGACAGGCTGTTCAGGAACCGCATCAGTGCACCGGGGCGCTCCGGGAACTCGAAGCGGTACAAGACCTCGTTGTTAGCAACGGGTGAGCGACCTCCCACCATGTGGCGCAGGTGTGTTTTGGCCAGCTCGTCTTGCGACAAATCAAGCGTCTGAAATCCGTTTTTCTCGAATGTCGCCGCGATTTTCTCGGACTCGCCGGCCTTGCTGACTTGAATGCCGACAAACACATGGGCGACCTTAGTATCGGACATCCGGTAGTTGAACTCAGTCACGCTCCGTTGACCCAGCAGTTTGCAAAAGCGCCGAAAACTGCCGCGCTCTTCGGGCATGGTGACCGCAAAAATCGCCTCGCGTGCCTCACCGACATCAGCTCGTTCTGCGACGAAGCGCAGACGATCGAAGTTCATGTTGGCGCCGCTAGCGATAGCGACCACCGTCTTGCCTTTCCAGCGATGGTCGATGAGATAGCGCTTGGCACCTGCCACCGCCAAGGCACCTGCAGGCTCCAACACGCTGCGCGTGTCCTGGAAGACGTCTTTAATAGCCGCGCAGACGGCGTCGGTATCGACGATGACGAAATCATCGACGAATTTGCGTGTCAGGCGGAAAGTTTCCTCTCCAACGAGTTTGACCGCCGTGCCGTCGGAAAACAGCCCGACGTCGGGCAGGGTGATGCGACGGCCTGCCTTGACGCTGCGTACCATAGCGTCTGAGTCGGCCATTTGTACCCCGATCACCCTTATTTCGGGGCGCAACTGCTTAATGTAGGTTGCGACCCCCGAAATAAGGCCACCGCCTCCGATAGCAACAAAAACGGCATCGAGCGGACCTTTGTGCTGGCGCAAAATTTCCATGCCGACAGTGCCAGCACCGGCGATGACATCGGGGTCGTCGAATGGATGCACAAAGGTCAGTTGTTGTTCTTCTTCGAGCTCTTGGGCGCGTTGGGCTGCGTCGGAATAGCTGTCGCCATGTAGAACAACTTCTGCACCCAGTGCACGAACCGCGTCAATCTTCACTTGCGGGGTGGTAATGGGCATGACAATGACCGCCCGACACCCCAAGCGCTGGGCGGCGAGCGCTACGCCCTGTGCGTGGTTCCCTGCCGACGCTGCGAGAACACCGCGCTCACAAGCTTTGGCCGGAAGGTTGGCCATTTTGTTGTAGGCCCCGCGCAACTTGAAACTGAAGACTTCCTGGGTGTCTTCTCGTTTGAAGAAAATGCGGTTATTAAGCCGTTCAGAAAGCAGGGGGGCATAATCGAGCGGAGTCTCGACTGCAACGTCGTAGACCCGCGCATTCAGAATGCGTTTTAAATAGTCTTTCGCCATGATTCCGTAATGATACTGCTAGTGACAACCTGTATGCTGAACGTCTCGAATGAACGTTCTCGACTCTATCGTGACCTTCGTGCGGTTCTTTATGCCGTCGCTGCCGGTTTCTCGTAAACTGGCGTCCTCATGGAACCTGCAGTATCCGCCTCAGTTGCCTGGCTGTTGGCCATCCTCGCATTACCCGCGGTCGGCCTGCCAGCCATTTTCGTTGTCAGCCTGGTATCGGCTACGTTGCTCCCGCTCGGATCCGAGCCGGCCGTCTTCGCCTACGTAAAGCTTTCCGCCGACATGTTTTGGCCGGCAGTGATTGTCGCGACCTTGGGGAACACATTAGGCGGCATCATCACCTATGGCATGGGCTGTGGAGCCTTCCGGATGTTTTCCGCGTGGAGAACCTCCCTTGCGTTAGATCCCAGCCCGGCCCCATCGGCCCCGTCTGCGACGCCCCGCTCGCAACGCTGGCACCGCTATGCCGTGATTTGGCTGCAGCGGTTGGGGCCGCGTGCCGCGTTCTTTTCGTGGCTACCCGCGATTGGCGATCCGTTGTGCGCCGTCGCCGGTTGGATGCGCTTTGCGTTCTGGCCAACGGTAGCCTATATGGCGGCGGGCAAGTTCACCCGCTACGTGGTAATGACTGCAGCCCTGCTGTGGCTGTTTCCCAACACGTAGTCTCACTGGCAAGAGCTTCCAGCCGCCATTAGGGTGCATAGCCCTAACGGCACGGAAACCACGCCTTCGGCCCGTATCCTTTGAGGCACGGGTTCCAGGTTCGTCAACAACTACAGGAACAAGGTTATGAGCAACAACCCCGCACGTGTCCTTGGCTTGAAAAACTGCGACACTTGCAGAAAGGCCCGCAAGTGGCTGGATGCCCACGGCATTGCTTACCACTTCATCGACTACCGCGACGAGCCGCCAACGGAAGCAGAATTGCGCGATTGGGCCGCCCAGGTGGGTGGCTGGACAAAGCTTGTGAACCGCGCTTCTACAACTTGGCGGCAGTTGTCGGATGCGGAAAAGCAGGCCGCCGCGGAATCCGAATGGCTGGACCTGATCGCCCGTCATCCCACGCTTGTCAGGCGGCCGGTGCTCATTACGGCTGATAACACGGTGAGTGTCGGGTTCAAGGAAGCCGACTGGAGCAAGCGCTTCGGTGTCTAGACAGCTGGCA
>CAZMVM010000013.1:28491-37197 GCA_964569785.1 uncultured Pigmentiphaga sp.
CGAGTACCGGGGCGCGGGGGCGTGGGCCCACGACTACGCAGAAAAGACCTCGGCAAACACATGCACCCGTTACAGACGGTCGCAGCGCACGGTAATTGGGTGACTGCGAATGGCCTCGAGAGCAGCATCCACAGGCCCCCCCGCCAGGTCGGTGAGCACATAGCCGATTTCTCCGCGTGTTTGCAGCTGCTGGCTCGCAATATTGAGCTTATGTTCTGCAAACAGCTTGTTCAGCGTAGCCAAGGCGCCAGGTACGTTGCGATGGACGTGCAGCAACCGTGTCGTACCTTCTTCCTGCTCGGAGTAGGGGAGCTCGGGGAAGTTGACCGCACCCTTGGTCACACCGCTGAGCAAGAAGCTGGTGAGCTTCTCGGCCACTTCCCGGCCGATGTTTTCTTGCGCTTCCATGGTGCTGCCCCCAATGTGCGGAGTGAGCAGAACGTTTGGCATATTCACCAGCGGGCTTTGCAGCGGTTCGTCTTTGCCGCGCGGTTCGACCGGAAAAACGTCGATGGCAGCGCCGCCAATGTGTTTCGCTTTCAGCGCTTCGTGCAAGGCATCGATATCGACCACGGTACCCCGGGACGCGTTAATTAACATGGCCCCACGCTTCATCTGAGCAATGGTGTCCGCATTAATCATGTTTTGCGTCGCCCGGGTCGCGGGCACGTGCAGCGTCACCACGTCGGACTCGGCCAGAAGCGTGCGCAGATCGGACACCTGGCGTGCATTACCCAGTGGCAGTTTGGCCTCGATATCGTAAAAGATGACGCGCATGCCGACGGCTTCGGCCAAGGTTCCTACCTGACCTCCGATATTGCCGTAGCCAATGATGCCCAGGGTTTTGCCGCGGGCCTCGTATGCACCTTCCGCGGTCTTGTCCCAGAACCCTTGATGCACTCGCGCGTTTTTCTCCGGAATCCGGCGCAGCAGCAGAATGGCTTCAGCAATGACCAGTTCTGCGACCGAGCGCGTGTTGGAGAATGGCGCGTTAAAAACGGGGATCCCGCGCAACATGGCCGTGTTGAGGTCGACTTGATTGGTACCGATGCAGAAGCAGCCAATAGCGCGCAAGCGGGTGGCAGCCTCGAGAACTTCACGAGTAAGCTGCGTGCGTGACCGGATGCCGACAACTTCGGTGTCTTTCAGCTCTTCAACGAGACGGTCGGCGGACAGTGCACTGGCGTGAGCGACGATGTTGTCGAAGCCCGCCGCTTTGAACACGGCGTGTGCACTGCTATGGATGTTTTCAAAGAGAACGATCTTGGTCATGGCGTTTTTTGGCGGCTTAAAAGAGACGGCACGGGACGGACCCCAAAGAGGTGAATTGTACTTGGACTGAGCAAAGGCTTCTTGAGCCTGCTCGAAGACGCTCGTTACGAGCTATTGACAGGACAGAACATGCTGGAGAATTCGCTAGGCGGCGGGCGAGTTCAATGTCAACCAGATCAATACGACGATCGCGGCCAAAAGTAACGTCAGGAGAAGTGTGAGTCGACGCGAGGTGCGCTCGTGGATTTCGCGCAGTTCGGCCAGGTCGCGATGGATCGCCGGCAGGGTGTTGGGCTGCTCGAGACGCCGATGCAGCAAGCGGGGCAATGAAGGCAAAATGCTGGCCCACTGCTCGCTCTCCCGTTGCAGGTTCAGCCACACGGCGCGCATGCCCACCCGCTCGCGCATCCAGGCTTCAAGGTGTGGTTTGGCGGTTTTCCAAAGATCCAGACTGGGATCCAATTGCCGTCCCAGCCCTTCCACATTCAAGAGCGTTTTCTGCAAAAGCACAAGCTGCGGTTGCACTTCCATGTGGAAACGGCGAGACGTCTGAAACAGGCGGAGCAGCACTTGTCCTAACGAGATTTCCGATAACGGGCGGTCGAAGTAGGGTTCGCAGCAGGCGCGAATGGCACCTTCGAACTCCTCCTCGCGCGTATCCGCGGGCACCCACCCCGATTCAATGTGCAGCCGTGCTACCTGCCGATAGTCGCGTCGGAAAAACGCAAGAAAGTTCTGCGCCAGATAGTTCTTGTCGAATTCGGACAGCGACCCAACAATGCCGAAATCCAGCGCAATGTAGCGCCCAAGCGTTTCCGGTGCATCTGACACATAGATGTTGCCTGGGTGCATGTCAGCATGAAAAAAACCGTCGGTGAAAACCTGAGTAAAGAAGATTTCTACGCCGTCGCGGGCCAGTTTAGGGATATCAATTCCTGCCGCCCGCAAGCGATCGACCCGGTTGACCGGCAGACCGTACATGCGTTCCATAGTGAACACGGTGCGCGCGCAGTAGTCCCACATGA
Source organism: uncultured Pigmentiphaga sp. (assembly GCA_964569785.1). GTDB lineage: Bacteria > Pseudomonadota > Gammaproteobacteria > Burkholderiales > Burkholderiaceae_B > Verticiella. Next base: position 30,789 of record CAZMVM010000013.1, read on the forward strand.
CCTCTGGAACGATGAGCATGTGGTCGCGACGGGTGGGGACGCTGAAGTTGCGACGTAACTGGCTGCAGTTGGCAGCCTCGCGCAGCAGGTCGAGTTCGTCATTCAGATACTTGTTGAACTCAGCCACCACGGCGCGCGGCTTGAGCCGTTTGCCATCGGGTAGTAGCCATTCCACGAGGCGAGCCATCGCGTCCATGAGGCGGATGTCTTTGTTGATGATGGTCGCCATGCCCGGGCGCAACACCTTGACAGCCACCTCGCGCCCGTCGTGTAACACAGCAAAATGAACCTGAGCGATCGACGCCGACGCAATGGGCTCGGCATCGAATTGCGCGAAAAGCTGGGACGGGTGTTGACCCAAGGCCGCCTGGATGGTGGCGATTGCCTGTTCGGAGGGGAAAGGCGGAACGCGGTCCTGCAGCAAGGTCAGCTCGTCGGCGATATCGGCCGGCAACAGGTCGCGCCGCGTGGACAGCATCTGTCCGAATTTGACGAAGATCGGACCAAGCTTTTCAAGAGCAAGCCGCAGTCGCACACCTCGCGGTGCATCCAGTTTGCGGCCGAATCTTACGAAGACAAGCAGGCGGCTCGCGAGGGGATGATGAAACGACGACAGTACGAGCTCATCGAGCCCGTAGCGCAACATCACAAAGATGATGCGAATCAGCCGCGGGAGGCTGGCCAGTGATCTCATGCGGCGCCCTTCGAACGCAACCAGTTGTTCGCGCGTGCCTCGAGGCGATTAAGATCTTCTTCCAGCTGGCGCACGTCGCGCGCAAACTCGGTGAGGGAGGGTCGGTCCAGCAGCAAGTTGGCTTCATGCGTGATGTACTCGGCCAGGTTTTCCGCGAAGCGCGAAGCGCTGGTGCGAACGCCAGCAAACAGCTCTTGCCCGGCGGACATCAAGCGGCGGGCTGGTATATCGCCGACAACAGCGGCCAAATCATCTTCAAAGTCCCACCGCAGATGGCGGGCGAGGTCGGCTACGACGTGTGCCAGAGCAGCTTCACCCTCGATTTGTACGTAGTGCATGCGCTCTTGCTCGTCCGCGCGCACGAGACGCGGCAGGTCGCTGGCAGCAATTCTGACCGTCACGTTAGGGGCGCCCGGCTGAGGGGTGCCCGGCTGAGGGGTGCCCGGCTGAGGGGTGCCCGGCTGAGGGGTGCCCGGTTGAGACGCAGCCGGTTGGTACGCGGCCGTCTGTCCTGGGGTGGTTCGATGAGTGGCTGGCGGAACCCCACTGGCCGTGGCTTGGCCGGTCTGATGCATCGTGGCTTCATGGGACGGTGTCTTCCCGCCACTGCCCCCCGGAGTGGATCCAGTGCGGGCTTCGACTTCTGAGCCGTAGCCTGGATGCATATTGTCAGAGACCAGGGTGCCGGTTCCGGCATCCTTCTCAACCAAGGATTGCTGCTGCGATTGAGACCGCTCTTCTTCAACTTTGCCGTTGGCATCAATACGTAAATTGAGCTCGACGGCGCCGACGACGAGCCGTACGAGCTTGCCCGCGTGGACGCGCAGGCGTTCTTGTGCCCACGGCTCCCGGTCGAGCAACGTGTTGAAGGCGCGAATCAGCGGTTGGGACATGAATGGAGGCAGCTTGGGCGTCCATTGTAAAGAAAAGGTGGCCAATGAAAAGCAGGCGGCCCATAAGCAACAGCCCTCGCGTTAGAAAAACGCGAGGGCTGCGAATTGCGGTTCGAGCGCATACCGACGGCAGCGCTCTGAGCCAGCGAGAGCTTAGCTAGCGTACTCAGCAGGTACTTGCTGGATGCCGGCGAGCAGCCAGCCGCCTTGTTTAGGCTTCAGGAAGTTCCACACCTCTTCGAAGCGGTAGGCCTCGGGGCCCGAGTCGTCTCGCAACATCCCCGAGAAGCGCACGCTGGCGAGGTGGCCCTCGGTAATGTTCTCGACACCCAACAGCTCAGCAGTGAGCAGCACCACCTCAGTGACGCCACCCGCTTCGCGTTTGGACAGCGGCTCCTGAATGGCGTCGATGAGTTCGTCAGTCATGTATTCGCGCATGCGGCTAAGGTCTTTCTTGTCCCAGGCATCTTGCAGCGCGATAAAGTGCTTCTTGGCGTTTTCCAGAAACTGCTGCGTATCGAACCCAGACGGAATATACCAGCTGCCTTCTTCAGTCGGGTTCTCGGCCGCTCCGGCGCTTGGAGCCGGCGCTGCCCCTCCGCCCTGTGAGAACGTAGTCGACGGCGTGTGTGGGTCATGCGACTGGCGATGCATGGTCGTGCCGTGTGCAGCACCTTGCAGGGCAGGTTGGCGACCGCCATGCCGCAAGCGACGGAACAGGTACAAGGCTGCGAAGACAACAATCGCGATCAGCAGCAAGCTGGCCAGGAATTCGGCTGCCGCTGCACCGAGACCTAGGTGGGATAGCAGAGCGGCGAGTCCAAGGCCCGCAGCAATACCGGCGATGGGACCGAACCAACGTGACGCCCCGCTGCGTGCGGCTTGGGCGCCTGCTGCTCCAGCCGCAGCACTGCGCGATGCTGTCGCGCCGGGTTGCGCTGCACTGGGCTGCGATGCCCGTGCTGGCGGCGTAGCCTGACGGTTTTGCATGACATTAGGCGATTGGCGACCAAAGTTGCCGCCGCCGAGGCGACGCTGTGCTTCGGCCTCAAACGACACGCCCAGCATGGCAATCGTACTCAAAACCGTGATCGCAAGTGCGCACAGGCGTGAGGATAGACTTCGTGACATCAGTATCTCCGTTATATCTCGTTCGGGCTGCGCGCATAGCGCGCCGCAAGCAGGCTAAAGAAACTCGAAAGCAAAGAAAGTTCCCGATTTGTTAGAAAAAGTTCCGGAAATAGTGGAAAGTCCCTAGGAGGAGGAACCAAGCTGCCTGGCCCATGGCGTGCCGTTATAGCTTGACCCCCTCGTGCAAGGCAACAGCGCCGGCGGCAAGATTGAAGAATTGCACTCGACCCAGCCCTGCCGTGCGTAGCATTTCTGCCAGCGTTTCCTGGTCCGGATGCATACGTATGGACTCGGCCAGATAGCGGTAGCTGGCCTCGTCTTTGGCGACGCGGCGGCCTAACCAAGGCAAGACGTTGAAGGAGTACCAGTCGTACAAAGGTGCTAGTGGTTTGGCGATATGCGAAAACTCGAGCACCAGAAGTTTGCCACCGGGTTTGAGGACACGGCGCATCGACGCGAGGGCGCGGTCTTTGCGGGTCATGTTGCGCAATCCAAAGGCGACGGTAACGCGGTCAAAGTAGTTATCGGGAAAGGGCAGCCGTTCCGCATCGCAGGCCACCACCGGTAAGAGCATCCCCGCATCGAGCAGACGATCTCGGCCCACCCGCAGCATGGACTCATTGATATCTGTAAGCCAGACTTCGCCGTCCTGCCCGACCTTACGCGCAAAGGCCTTGGCGAGATCGCCCGTACCGCCCGCGATATCAAGTACCTTCATGCCTGGTCGGACCGCCGCCCGGGCCACGGTAAAAGTCTTCCAGAGCCGGTGCATGCCGACCGACATGAGATCGTTCATGAGATCGTAGCGATCGGCAACGGAATGAAAAACTTGCGCGACACGTTGCTGCTTCTCGCTTTCCGGAACAGATTGAAAGCCGAAGTGCGTAATGCCGTCGTTTGACGTTGCTGGCTGCCCCTGCTGTGGGTCGGATGGGTGTTGATTACTCATGCTCGTTCGTACTGGGTTGTTCCCCTGCTATGGCGACTGTACGCCTGTACCGGACTATCCTGGGAGATCCCGTACTGGAAAGTCGTTACTGTACTGTATTTCACCGTAGGGGGTGGTTAGAGGACAGCGTGGTGTTGCGGGAGGGTGGCGGAGGGCGCATCGCCAGCCCTGATATATCGGCAACCCGCATTGCAAACTCGGCGTTTACTGCGGGTCGCGCGAGGCACCTGCTGCCTGCAGCCGCTGCAAATAGCCCTGCCAGAGGTCATCCTGATTGGAACCGAGGTCGTATAGGATGTCCCAGGAGTAAATCCCGGTCGCGTGCCCGTCGGAGAAAACGGGCCGTATGGCGTAGTTGCCGACCGGTTCCAGAGCCACAATTTCAACGTTGCGTTTGCCAGTTTGGAGCACTTCCTGCCCGGGGCCATGTCCGCGGACTTCGGCTGAAGGGCTATAGACGCGCAATAACTCGAAAGGTAGCCGGAACAACTCGCCGTTGTTGAACTCGACTTCGAGCACACGCGATTTCTTATGCAGTACAAGACGGGTGGGGATGGGGGTGTCTTTGTTTAAACCGGCCATAAAACGCGCCCTTGAAGTAAAAGCAATTAACAGAACGGATGATCGACGAACGGGGACGCCTACTTGTAACGCGTCAAGAGTTTCACTCTACTCTGATTCAAAGTGGGGCACCATCCGAGGCTCGGAGGCGATGGTTGCGGTCATGTGGCGTTTGACGCCAAGGGAATGGTCATATGGCTGCAACAATTCCGCCATATCATCGTCAATGTGAGACATCACAATGGGAATGTTTACATGTCCAGTACCATACTTGTCGTTGAAGACGAGCCCGCCATTCAAGAGCTTATCGCCGTGAATCTGGGTTTCGCGGGGCATAAAGTCTTGCGTGCCGACGACGCCGAGCAGGCGCAAGTGCTCATCAACGCCGAGTTACCCGATTTAATCCTGCTGGACTGGATGCTGCCAGGCGCATCCGGTTTGGCATTAGCTCGCAAGCTGCGCACGGATGAGCGCACCAGGAATATTCCCATCATTATGCTTACCGCCAAGGGCGACGAGCATGACAAAGTGGAAGGGCTGGAGGCAGGTGCGGACGACTACATCACCAAGCCGTTTTCGCCACGTGAGTTAATGGCGCGTATCAAAGCGGTATTGCGACGCCGTGCCCCACAATTAACAGATGACATTGTCGAAGTGTGCGGACTCGTACTTGACCCTACCACCCACCGGGTAACGGGTGACGATCAGTCACTCAAGCTGGGCCCCACAGAGTTCCGCCTTTTGCGTTTCTTCATGAACCATCCCGAGCGCGTCTTCACGCGTGGCCAATTGTTGGACCACGTCTGGGGCGACCATGTGTTCGTGGAAGAGCGCACCGTAGATGTTCATATCCGACGGCTACGTAAAGCGTTGGAGCCCACTGGGCATGATGCTCATGTAGAAACGGTACGTGGAAGTGGCTATCGCTTCACCGCAAATCCCCACCGGCCGGCCTAAGCCCATGCTACGCTTGCAATATTCCGGGGCTGTGTTCTCCGGCTTGAGTTTGTAGACACATGGTTTGGCTGCGCAATCTCTTCTTTTTGGCTCTTTGGGCAATTGTGGCGCTCGTGGTGCGCTTCACCACCGGCATCGAAACGGGCTGGATGGTTTTCAGCGTGGGTGTGTTGGCGTTGCTGCTATGGCACCTGTTTCAACTCAACCGTTTCGCCCAGTGGACTTACAAGCCACGGGAGGCACCGCCCAGGGCGTGGGGCAGTTGGGAAGACGCGCAGTTCCGACTGCATCGGCATCTGCGCAGGTTAGAGCGCGACATTGCCGAGGGCCGCGAAACGTTGCAAAGCTGGCTTGCCGCGTCGACTGCCTTGCCCGACGGCGTGGTCGTCATGGATTCAAACTTCCATATCGAATGGTGCAACCGTGAGGCGCGGCGCAGTCTCGGTCTACGCTTTCCTGCTGACCGTGGTCAAAACCTGCTCAACCTCGTGCGCAGTCCCGAGTTCGTGCGCTATGCCCAGCAAGGCGAATGGCCGGAGCCTGCCCGGGTGCCGGCGCCGGGGCGTCCCGATCGGGTATTGATGGTGCAAATCATCGAGTACTCGCGCCGGCGACGGTTGCTGGTGGCGCGCGACGTCACGCAGCTGGAGCGCATCGAAACCACCCGGCGCGACTTTGTCGCGAATGTCTCGCACGAGCTGCGCACCCCGCTAACCGTATTAAGTGGCTTTCTCGAAACGCTGGCAGAGGCTCCGCCCGGTGCGTTGACAGACGAACAACGTGAGCACTATCTAGAGCTTATGCGCGAGCAGTCACAGCGGATGCAAAACATCGTGGGCGACTTACTGACGTTGTCCACTCTAGAGTCGACGCAGGTGCCGGAGTACCCAGGGCCCGCGGGGATGGCCAATATTCTGGCCACGGTTCGATCGGAAATCGAAGCATTGTCCAAGGGGCGCCACACGATAACGTGGGAGATTGACGAGGCGCTGGATATCCTGGGGACGTCGTCCGAGCTATCGTCGGCAGTATCCAATTTGCTGACCAACGCGGTTCGGTACACGCCGGCGGGCGGCAAAATCAGCGTGTATTGGCGCGCCCTCGATGACGGCAGGGCAGAGTTCAGTGTGAGCGATACCGGGATCGGGCTCGACGCCAAGCACATACCGCGCATCACCGAACGGTTTTATCGGGTCGACCGGGGGCGTTCGCGTGCCTCGGGTG
>CAZMVM010000014.1:0-21878 GCA_964569785.1 uncultured Pigmentiphaga sp.
AGGTATCGCCATGTGACGATGCAGCCAACGTCTGGAGTACCTGACGGTGCGTTCTATTCATAATGGTCTCCTCCTCCTTGCTGCTTGGTATGGCAAATGATGGGGCACACCGGTGCGATACACCCGCAGAACTTCTGCCTCGAGTTTAGTGCGGTGTGGTTATTGTAGAGAGTTGGATGTTAACCATTGTTTTGGAATGGGTACCAACATTTCGAGGGCACGTTGACCGTAGGCCTTGCCTTGCGGGTCGATGCGGCGGGAAGCCATACCGCCGCCACCCAGGGCGTCGTCCATGAGAAAGTTATAGGCGTATATGCCGGGTGCTTCGAAACGAACCACTGGGCCATGCACGAGCGTGGCAAAGTGGGCAGCCAGGCGCTCCGGGGTGAGTACGCGTCCTAGCCAGACATAGTACTCGGGACGGCGGCAGATAATTGCGATGTTGGAACTATTCCCCTTATCACCCGAGCGGGCATGCGCCACCCGAATTAACGGTACCTCCACGGTAGCCAGGTCTTCCGGCTCCTCGGACGTAGCCGGAGGTGCGGGGGGAGGAGATGGTTGGCCGTCTTCGCCAGTGGGGATGTCCACTGGACGCGGTGGCACCGTGCCCACTTGTATCGTCGGTGCAGGTAAACGCGTCTTGTCTACGAAGAAGGTAAACAGCTGAATGACCGGAGCTACCTTGGGTCGGCCGCCAATCAGCCCGGCTGTGCCTTGCGCGAAACTTAATCCGATGGATCCCACCTCACGGGCGAAAATATCCAGAGCGGCGCGGTCCGCATGTTCGGCAACGACGCGTACGACGACTTCGCGCGTGTGCAACACACGCGAATCATTGCCATACGATGCTTCACTCCCCAAAATTTCAACATGGGTGGCCGTGAAGTCGGGCAGATTTCTCGCCCGAAAATGCATGCGAGCACGCTCGAGCAGCGCATCGGCTGTGCGACGGCCTTTGCGCGCTGCGTCCACGCCAATGATCACGATCAGCGCGGTAGCCCGATACCCGTTTTGATAGGTGGCCGACACTTTATATTGCCTCGTTGGGGGGCGGCCTTTAGCGCCGCTGACGTGAACGCGATTGGGTCCGTCCTCGCGCAGCGTAACCTGAGAGAAATCGGCAATCACATCCGGTAGCACGTAAGCACGAGGATCTCCCACCTCGTACAGCACTTGTTCGGCAACCGTCGCGGGGCTAACCAGCCCACCGGTTGCGGCGGGTTTGGTCAGGGCGAAGCTGCCGTCGGCATAGCATTCGGCCAGCGGATATCCGATGTTGTGCCAGTCGGGAACCAGCTCCCAATCGGTAAAGACCCCTCCGGTGGATTGGGGGCCACATTCCAGGATGTGCCCCACCAGGCTGCCGGCCGCAAGCAAATCGTAGTCATGCTCGGCCCATCCGAATTCGTGCATGAGTATGCCTAACGCGAGCGCACTATCGGCACAACGACCGGTAATGACAATGTCAGCGCCGGCGCCCAGCGCGGCTGCGATCGGTAGCGCGCCCAAATAGGCATTGGCCGTCAGAAGTTTTTCAGGCAGCGTATCACCCGTGGTCGCTTCCCGTACCTCGTGGCGAAGCTCGTCGATATACGGCAATAAGTCATCGCCTTCGACGACCGCAACCCGCAACGACAGACCCAATTCGCTTAGGGCATCTTCTAACGCGCGTTTACACGCCTGGGGGTGAACGCCGCCGGCGTTACTTACCACGCGAATGCCTCGCCGTGCAATTTCCGGCAGGTGAGGCTTTAAATAATTAACGAAATCCGGCGGGAAGCCAGCTTCGGGGTTCTTAAGCCGGGCGCGGGCCAACAATGACATCGTCACTTCGGCCAGATAGTCCATCATTAGATAATGGACGTCCGATCGTAGCAGCTGTGGTGTCCCCATCGGGCTGTCGCCCCATGCGCCCGACGCGCCCCCTATACGTACTACTTTGCCGCTCATGCAGGTTCTCCGTCATCCGCAGCCCAGCGAGGCGCGCGTTTTTCATTAAAGGCTGCCAGCCCTTCTTGCGCATCTTCCGTGCGTGAGGTAATGGCGATTTGGGCTTCGGCCAGGGTGAGGGCCTCGGCAAACCCCATATGCTCCATCGCCGCGATCACTGTTTTACCGCGTTTCAAGGCCACCGGGGACATCTGGCCGAGTCGTTGCACCATGGTGTCGACAGCGTTGTCCAGCTCGGCCGCTGGGACCACCTGGTTGACGAGTCCCATTTCGTAAGCTCGCTGTGCGCTGATGAGCTCGCCGGTGAGGCAAAGCTCATTTACGTGACGAGCGCCGACCATACGACGCAGGTAGACGAGTACTTGCATGGCAAAGACGCCCACTTTGGCTTCGGGCAGGCCAAAGCGTGCGTGTTCGGCGGTAATGGCCAGGTCGCACAACGACATAATGCCCATGCCACCCGCAACACAGGCACCGTTGATCCGGGCCACGAGGGGTATGCCCAATTCGCGTACGCGGCGCGCCAGGCGGCCAAAATCCGTTGTGGGCTCATTTAACCCTTCTGTGAAGACGCCCGTGCCGCGGCTCAGATCGGCACCCGCGCAGAAGGCCTTTTCGCCCACCCCGGTTAGTACGATGACACGAACCGACGGGTCGGCCGCTGCCTCATCAATACCCGCATGAATGCCTGCAATGACATCTGGGTTCAACGCGTTGCGTCGCTCTTCGCGATTGATCCAGATCCACGCCGCTTTACCCCGGCGCTCGGTAAGAACGACGGAATCCGCCTGTTTGCTTGTCATGAGGTCTCCCCGTGTGAAGGACTGCAAGGCCCGGGAGGTTCCCGGGTGACGGGATGCAACCACCTCACGCCCTGCTGTATGCATTCTTCGCAGATGCGAATTATAGTTCGATTGAGCGAAGCAGCAAGGTGCGTTTTCGAGCAAAATGTCAGGCTCGCAGCGGGCAGTCTCCCGAATTTTTGTCGCGAGGGCAATGGTGAAGGCGAGAGCTCCAAAGGCGCAAGATGCCGTGCACACATTGCTCCGGCGTGGTAAATCTCGCACGGGATAGCCCGGCGTTACAAACAATGACGAGCGAATCGCTTAACAAGGACGATGACTATGTATGTAGACCCGGCGGAAATAGTGGCAGCGACAGAATCCGGCTGTGCACGTTATGGCGAGGAGGAGTGGCAAACGAGGGTGGATCTGGCGGCGTGCTACCGCTTGGTCGACCACTTCGGCATGTGCGACTTGATCTCCAACCATATCTCGGCGCGCATCCCAGGAACCGAGCACTTCTTGATCAACCCATTCGGCTTGATGTACGAAGAGATCACCGCTTCATGTCTAATCAAAGTAGACATCGACGGCAATATTATCGATAACCCCAATCCCGATTATTCCGTGAATCGTGCGGGTTACGTCATTCATAGTGCTATTCATGAAGCGCGGCCCGATGTGGGGTGTGTACTTCATACCCATACCGTGGATGGTATTGCCGTGTCTACCCTCGCCTGCGGGCTGCTTCCGATCAGTCAGTCTGCCATGCGATTCGCCAACATTGCGTATCACGATTTCGAGGGCGTCGTTTTCGACGAACAGGAGAAAGCCACTTTGGTGCGCAACCTTGGCAATGCTGACGCCATGATATTGCGCAATCACGGTTTGCTCGTCGCTTGTGCAGACATCCCGCAGGCGTTTAACACGATGTATCGCTTGGAGCGCGTGTGCCAAATCCAGGTGGCGGCGATGTCGTGTAATAGCCCTATGGTGCAGCCGTCCGAAGAAATCGTGGAAAAGACCTTTGGCCAGTACATGGCGAATCCGGTCGCCATGAGTAAGAAAGCCCGGCCTTTGGGTCATGCGGAGTGGCCTGCGATGTTGCGTCTGCTCGATCGCCGGGACCCTTCCTTCCGTCTGTGATGCACGCTATGTGCCTACCAATAGGGCATGTGCTAACTCGGCGGTGTCCGTTTGCAACGCTTGCGATTCGCTGCGTTGCAACGAGTCTTGTTCGTGTTTCTGGCCATTGAAGTAGGGTGAATTCATGACGAAGCAGCTGGGCATTTTGCTGACCCAAACCGCAATAGACCGCTATGGCGACAACATCCGGCAGGCCTGTCCTGACCATGTTGCACCCGCCTTTATTGCGCACGATCCGCGTCGGCTGCCTGATCACGATGCTTTAGAGGCAATCGATATCGCATATGTCACTACTGAGCTGGCCGGAGGGTTGGGCGAGGCCGATCCGGACGCGAGGCTTCGGCTGTTTGCGCGCGACTTGCTGGCGGCACCGCGGTTGCAATGGCTGCACGTGTGTTCGGCAGGTACCGATCGGCCTATGTATCAACAGCTTGCGCGCCGCGGCGTCATCATTACCAGCTCGTCGGGCGCGAACGCGCTTTCGGTTGCTCACACCGCGATGGCTGGGATGTTGGCGTTAGTACGCAATATTCCCTTGTGGGTGAACGCGCAACGGCAGCGTCAGTGGCGAACGCAACGCCACGCCGAGGCCTGCGATGATATCGATGGTGGTAAAGCTGTTATCGTCGGGCTGGGCCCTATCGGACGTGAGATCGCCCGCTTGTGCAAGGCGTTCGGCCTGCACGTTGTGGGCGTGCGCCGCCAACCGCTTCCCCTGCCCGAATGCGATGAGGTTATTACATTCCAGCGTTTAGCCGACGTGCTGGCCGATGCCGCTTGGCTAATTCTGGCGTGTCCCCTGACCCCTGAGACGCGCAATCTGGTCGACGCCTCGATCCTGGCGCGGCTGCCTGCGTCCGCGCGTTTAATCAATGTGGGTCGGGGCGGGGTGGTGGACGAGAATGCGCTCAATCAAGCGCTTCACCAAGGCAAGTTAGCAGGCGCCTACTGCGATGTCTTCGAGCGCGAGCCATTGCCGCTCGACTCACCTTTGTGGGACGCACCTAATTTCTTGCTGTCGGCACATAGTGCGGGCGCCTCAAAGAGTTTTGGGGAACGTGCCACCGCGATTTTCATTGACAATCTTGAACGGTGGCTGAGTCAGCAGCCGATGCGCAACGTGGCACTCTTTGAGGGGTCGTAGCTTCGTGGCGGGGACGCACCTTACTCTGTGCTAAGCGTTTGGGCTGCTTCTTGCAAGGCGGCAGCCGCTTCCTCCAGTTGCCGTTCCATGAGTCGTAGGGTGCTGGACGCTGTCAGTACGTAGATGGCGTCATTCCAGGTAAAGCGTACCGACAGTGTCAGCGCATCTTCCACGCTTTCTTCCCGATTGATAAACCAGCCCCGCTTTTCCCCTTCTTCCACATCCTTCAACAGAGCGGTTTTCGAGGTAATCGTGGCAGGCGTGAGCGGTGTGAGCGTCAGCTCGGAGACAATTTTCTTGCGTTCGGCAGGAGGGAAGCTGGCTAATACCGCCTTGCCGGCAGAGGTGGCATACAGATTACGAACATTGTCGCCTACTTTTACATGAAAGCGTAACGGTGTTGGAGAGGCAACGGCCAGTAGATAGGTTAGTTGGGTTCCCTTCGCTTTACCCAGGCTAACCGAGGCGCTGAGGCGTTGGCTAAGTTCGGCGAGAATGGGTTCAGCGCGGAGCGTGACCGGATCGTTCTCCATAATCGCCTTGGCGACTTCATAGAGCCGGGCAGTGGGATAATACCCACCGCGTGCCTTGACTTCGTATAGGTATCCACGGGCTTCCAATGCGCGCACCACGTCGTGGCAGCTGGACATGGGAATATCCAGCGCTCGCATGAGTTCCGTGAGGGACAAGGGGCTCTTTTGTTCAGCGAACAACTCAAAGAAGTCCAATGTCCTGTTCACAATTTTCGACATCCAAGTCCTCCATACCTTAGGGCTGGGGGCGACGACCGCCCTGGGTAAGCCGTGGATGATACTTGAGGCGATGAAACGAACGCACGAAGCCCTGCCTAGGGCCGGACTTTTTCCCTGCAAGAAGGTTTGACGCTGCCACTAACCCACATTATAGTTTCGCCTGTAAGAAATATTATTCGCTAGCGCGAACTTTGTGCTCAAGGTAACAGTCATAACGGCGCGCTTCGCTTAAGCCTGCTTTCGGTCGCTACTTGCCGTACAGATTGCGGCACGTTGACATAAGCACGTGAGGGTGGGTGCGCAGGGCATCTGGATCGCGAAACGCATGGCACAAAGTTCGGTTCAGTCGGACACCCATTGGAGACATCGTATGTACAAAACGTACAAAGCCGTTTTGCCAATGCTTAAGCGTTGGTGTGCAGGTGTGGGGCTCTCTGTCATGGCTTGCGCCGCGTTTGCCCAAGACTTTCCGACCCGCGCCATCGAGCTGGTCGTCCCCTATCCGCCGGGCGCCTCGGTCGACCTGCTCGCGCGCTTGATTCAGCCCACGATGTCCGAGGTGCTGGGCCAGCAAGTAGTTGTAGAAAACCGTGGCGGTGCGGGTGGCAATATTGGCAGCGCGTCGGTTGCGCGCTCCACGCCCGATGGTTACCGGATCCTGCTAGCAACCAATGCGGGTTTAACCATTAACCCGCACGTGTACAAAGACATCGGCTACGATGTCATGAATGATCTCGCGCCCGTTACCTTGCTCGCACGTGGGCCGATTGCTATCGGTGTACGCAGCGACCTCGGAATCGAAACGGTCGAACAATTGGTCGAGTATGCGAAACAAAATCCGGGAAAACTCAACTACGGCACTCCCGGCTCAGGCTCGCCCCAGCATCTCATCGGTGAACTGCTGGCAGACCGGGCCGGCATCAATATCACGCACGTCCCCTACCGTGGCATCGGCCCGGCAGTCACTGACTTATTTGGTGGAAGCATCGAGATGGTGATATCTACCTTGGCGGGCTTTTCCTCGTACATGGACTCGGGCAAGATCAAAATCATTGCCATTAGCGATGCTGAGCGTTTCCCGGATGCCCCGGACATTCCCACCATTGCCGAGACCTTTCCCGGGTTCGAGGCGAGCGCTTGGTTTGCTGTGATGACGGCAGCGGGTACACCACCCGATCGTATCGCGAAACTCGACAATGCAATTCGTGCGGCCCTGGATACTCCAAAGGTACAAGAGGCCTTTAAGAACGTGGCGTTAATCGCAGTGAAAGGGGGCCCTGAGGAGGCCCGGGCGTTGATCAAATCAGACTACGATCGTTGGGGCGCCGTTGTGCGAGAAAAGGGCATCGCCGCAAATTAGTAGCATGGCATACCCCGTAGCCGCCTGTCACAACGAAGGTCAAGTGCGCGGGGTTATTGACCAAGATACGCGGCAAGCCTAGCCGTTCTGGGGCGGGGAAGGATGGCGCGGGCGGCGTAGCCGTTTTGTCTTCAGGTTTCAGTGCGTATTTGCGGCTGCATGATGTACTGGCGCACGACGGAAACCGGTGCTCCGGCACAACTTGAGGCAAAGTAGGACGGTGCCACATACCAGCCATGATCGCCGTCCGCAATGGATGGGACGGTGGACGCGAGGGCGATCACGTACATCTGCTGTTGGAATACCCGCCCAAGGTCACCCCCGAGTTGGCAACCCACCGCTTCAAACGCTTTGGGCTCGCACGTGCTGGCATTTGTGCCGACAATAAATAATTAATAATTAATATAATTCAGCCTCTTTTGCCACCACATAGGTGGCGTGCCTTGAGCGCGCCTCTGTAGGGCCAGCAGAGTCCCGCATCTATGCTGTAGAGGACTCTGCTGTAGCAGCCTACTAATACGACTTGGGCATGCCGAGTTGGCGTTCGGCAATGAAGTTAAGAATCATCTCGCGCGAAACCGGTGCCAATTGACAGGCCACCATCTCGCGAAAGTACCGCTCAACATGGTACTCACGCGCATACCCCATGCCGCCATGTGTGCGAATCGCCCGATCAGCCGCGTGGAAACCTGCATCTGCAGCCAGGTACTTTGCAGCGTTGGCTTCGGCTCCACAAGGTTTGCCTGCGTCGTAGAGCTCGGCCGCATGCAGTGTCATCAGCTCGGCTGCATAGAGCTCCGACCAGCATTCTGCGAGCGGATGTTGAATGGATTGGTTTTGCCCAATGGGCCGTCCGAATACGACGCGCTCGCGGGCATACTTGGCGGCTTTCTCGAGGGCGCGGCGGCCCATCCCGATGACCTCCGCCGCGTTAAGAATACGCTCGGGGTTAAGACTGTCGAGAATGTAGCGAAACCCTTTGCCTTCCTCGCCGATTCGATTTTCGACGGGGATTTCTAGTCCGTCGATGAAAATCTGGTTGGAGTTCACCGCGTGCCGCCCCATTTTCGGAATCTCATGCACCTCGATTTTGCTCCGGTCGAAATCGGCGAAGAACAAAGAGATGCCATCGATGGGTCGTTCGCATTCCTCGATGGGGGTGGTACGGGCCAGGAGAACGATTTTGTCAGCCTGTTGGGCGGTGCTCGTCCAGATCTTTTGCCCATGCACGATGTACTTATCACCCTGGCGCACGGCGCGCGTTTTGATCCGAGACGTGTCCAGACCGGCGTCCGGTTCGGTGACCCCAAAGCAGGCGCGCGTTTCTCCGCTGATCACCTTGGGTAGCCAGCGTTGCTTTTGCTCTTCGGTGCCGTGTTTGACAATGGAGTGCAAGCCGAAGATATTGATATGAATGGTGGAGCATGCCGCAAAGGCGCCAGCCGAATTGCCTACCACTTGCATCATGATGGCCGCTTCGGTAACACCCAGCCCCGCGCCACCATACTCGGGCGGCATCGCTATACCTAACCAACCGCCCTCTGCAATGGCTTGTGCAAACTCGTAGGGGAAACGGTGCTCGCGATCCAGCTCGTCCCAGTAATCGTCATCAAAGCGATCACAAATAGCACGGATGGCGTCGCGCAACGCAATGCGTTCTGGGGTATTAGCTAGTGCTTCGAAATGCATGGGAAGATTCCATCAGGAAGTTGAGGATGAGTCGCGACCACGCACTTGAAACTCCGCCAAGACCTCCTCCGTATGCTCTCCTAGGTTGGGAGCTAGGCGGCGTATGCTAGCAGGTGAGCGAGCGAACTTGATGGGGAAGCGGGCCACCTTCAAGGTGCCTTCAGTAGGGTGTTCGTGCTCCTCGAAAAAGTTGACGGCTTGCAAATGAGGATCATCGAACAACTCGTCGATATGATTGACCCTGGAGGCAGGAATGTCGATTTCCTTAAGAACCTGCAACCATTCTGACGTGGTGCGCGAGGGCAAGTGTTCCGCTAGAAACTCGCCCATATATTCGGCGTGCTGCGTGCGTGATTCCTGATCCTTGAATCGCGGGTCGGTCTCCATCAGATGGGGCTTCCCAACCAGCTTCAGGAAATCACGCCATTGTCGATCGGTGTACACGACCAGCGACAGATGGCCGTCTGCGGTGGGGTACGGCCCCCGGCGGCGCGATAGGAGACGCTTGTACCCCATCGGGCCCAAAGGCGGCACAAAGGCCCCGCCACCCATGTGGTCGGCCAATACAAACTGCGCCATGGTTTCGAACATGGGCACTTCAATTTCCTGGCCCTCGCCGGTTGTAGAACGATGGTGCAACGCGGCCATGATAGCCAACGATAGATACAAACCCACGACTCTATCGGCCACGTTGATCGGAGCATAGCGAGGAGCACCATCGATTTGATGGAAAAGTCCGGCGATTCCCGAACCCGCTTGTATCAAGTCGTCGTACACCGCCGTGCCGGCATAGGGGCCGTCCGACCCATAGCCCACGGCCGTGCAGTAAATGATAGTAGGGTTGCTCTCGGCGAGGTGCGTATAGTCGAGCCCAAGCCGCTTGAGCGCGCCTGGGCGGATGTTCGAAACAAATACGTCCACCTGAGCGGCGATTTTGAGTAAGGCTGCGCGATCTGTCGCGTCTTTCAGGTTGAGTTTGATACCGCGCTTGTTACGGTTGGCCTGCAAATACATCGGCCCCATTCCTTCATGGCGAAATGGACCGATCCGTCGCATGGAATCGCCTTCCGGTGCTTCCACTTTGATGACATCGGCTCCCAGGTCGGCCAGAATTTGCGTTGCCGCCGGGCCCATAACCACGGTAGTTAGGTCGAGCACACGTACTCCGTGCAGAGGGCCGTGGCGAGCCGAACCGGCATGTGCCGGCTCGCGAGGGTGGGGCGTCGTCATGAGCAATCTCTAAGTTTCGAGTTAGCGAAGTTTACTACGTGTCAGCGTATTTATATAAGCCGCTGTAAGGCGTGTCAAGAAATACGAGCGTGCGGGTTCACGTTGCAGCAGGCGTGTTTTCCGTTCGTGAAGAAGCCGCGGAAGGGGGTGCGAGATCAACGTCGAATCCGCGCCAGCATGGCACGCGACTCAGGCGAACCATCACCTCACGTTCTGACAAGGCGTGCTAATTCACCGGGGCGTCAGCTCTGTGTGCTGCTGGGCTTCTGCGATTGTCGGAAAAGTGCCCACAATTTGCCGGGTGCGACGGTGCATCGGGCCGCAGAGAAAGAACGGCGCCGACGGAGTTTGCGAGCAAGAGTAGAAGGGGGCGCTGCGCACATTCGCGACAAACCCCGCGGTGGTCGCCTTGTCTGCCGCAGGGTGTCGTCAAGGTTGTGCGAAATTCGAGGCTACAAGTGAAGCCTGTCCTGAAGCAGCCGCTTCGAAGACTATCGTAGATGTCACACGGTGTGCAGCAACTTGCATAGGAAAGCGCGCATGAGGGGCCAAAACGAATACGGCGCGCCCTACCGCCAAATGGTGGGGCGCGCCGGAGGGCTCATGCGGAAGTTATAAGCGCATGCCGCATTGAAAGGAGGTCAGGCAAAGAGCGGGCGGATGGGGTACAGCCTCTGTTCAGGTTGCCTCGTGTCGTTGTTCGATTACTCGACCTTAGCGCCTGACGCGCGCACTGCGTCACCCCAACGCGCGTGCTCGCTGGCAATGAACTTTGCGGTGTCGGCGGGCGACAAGTAGCTGGGCATCACTCCCCGAGCCGTCAGCTTTGACGCCAATTCGGGATTGGCCAACGCCTTTTTTACCGCTTCATTCAGCCGCTCGATAATCGCAGGCGGTGTGCCTTTTGGGACCATTAAGGCGTCCCACGCGGTAACCACGAAACCCGGAGCAACCGTTTCGCTTAGCGTCGGAAGCTCGGGCGCGGTTTCCATACGTTCGGCCGTGCTCACGGCCAGCCCCTTGATGCGGTCGCCTTTCACCTGCGGCATTGAAGAGGCAGAAATTTCGATCATCATGTCGATCTGCCCGCCCATCAAGTCAGTCATGGCGGGTGCGCCCCCGCGATAAGGAACGTGCATCATATCCAGCCCCAGCTGACGCGAGAACATGACGCCGGCCAGGTGAGACGTGGTGCCATTGCCAGCTGATCCAAAGGTGATCTTGCCGGGGTTCTTGCGAATTGTCTCAACAAGTTCCTCGATCGAGTTCGCGCCGAAGTCGGGGCGGGTGACGGCAACCAAACCGATTTCAGTCAGACGGCTCACCGGCTCCAGGTCGGTCAGTGGGTCGTATTCAAGATTCCCGTATAAGGTTGCGTTGATTCCTAGCGTCCCGTTAGTGCCATAGATCAGGGTATAACCATCCGGCGCTGCCTTGACTCCCTGCGCGGTGCCTATGTTGCCACCTGCGCCCCCAACGTTCTCAAAAATCATGGACTGCCCTAGCTGTGCGCCCACTTCGGTGAGCGTTAACCTGGCCAGCGTGTCCCCGCCTCCGCCGGGCGGGAACGGGACAATAACGCGGATGGGTTTGTTCGGATAAGTATCTGAGGCCCAGGTTGTGGGAGCGACAGCAATGCTCGCCAACGCCCCAACGACCAGCGCGCGGCGCGTAATCGAACGAATCGGCATAGTCTCCTCTCGAGTTATTAGTTCAAATGTGTTGAGTTTGAATGCATTCTAGGTGATCCGCCGGTTGCAAGCTATAGCCAGTACTAGCGATAACCTGCGTCACCCCTTCGAAGGCGACCAACTATTCGCACAGAGGTCTTACGCTTCGGTTCTGCTCGATCGACTCTCCACACCGGACAAGGCCAACAGGGTGTGTGCTGCCTTCGGGAAAACGGCAGGTCAACATTTGTTACGGTGCGTGCGCACTGCACGATTTACTCTTGATCTCAATGCTCTGCAATTTCGAAGCCCGCCTCGGGAGCCTTGGGGATGCTGTTATTGGCCGACGCTGGCCCGTTGGAAACTCACTCATCCCTGTGTCCTAACCCAATTCTCGGCTAAATGCCCGATGGTTTTCCCTATTTTCCTCAACTTAAGAATCGGGTAAAAAGACTGCCTAATGATCGACTAGCGAACTATACCAACCGTCTAGCGGTTATCTAGCTTAGGGGGCCGCGATAGGACGTGGCCAACGCCGCGAATTCGGAGATTCTTCAGATGAGAAAAATGCTGGTAAGTGCCTTGATGGCAACAATGGGTGGATTAGCGGCGATAAGCCCCACGAATGCTCAGGAAAGTAGCTACCCAAGCACGATGGTCAACGTCGTGATGCCCTGGGGCGATGGTTTTCCAGCGAACTCGACCCGGCTTTACGCGGAAGAGCTCAGTAAGCGTCTCAATCAAACCTTCGTGGTGCATTCGCGGCCGGGCGCCGGCGGGGAAGTGGCAGCGCGCCAAGTGATCAACTCGTCGCCCGACGGCTATACATTGCTGTCCACAGGTTCCTCTATCACAATTCGTGCTGCCACCGATGCGGACAACGCCGATGGCGAACGCGACCTGACTCCCATTGCTCAAATCACGACGACTCCGTACGTCATCGTCGCCAAGTCTGGCCGTTTTAAACCCGACGAGGATTGGCTGCAGACGATCAAGTCAGCAGGCGGCACGATCGATTTTGCTTCCGCCGGAGTTGGGACGGGTATGCATTATCTGGGCGAGCTGATCAACATCAACGCGGGGACGTCGATGGTACACGTTCCCTATCGTTCCGGTTCCATGCAGTTGCATGCGGTGCTGGGCGGGGATGTCGATCTCGCAATTATTTCTTTGGTAACCGCACTACCTCAGATCCGCGCCGGAGAGTTACAGGCGCTGGCTGTATCCTCGGCAGACCGCAGCAGTATGCTTCCCGACGTACCTACGCTAAAGGAGCTTGGGCTCAAGAATATCCCGGCGATTGGGGCATGGATCGCGATGTTCGGGCCCAAGGATATGTCAGCGGAAACGGTGGCAATACTTGCCGAAAAGATCAAGGAGATCGCGAGCGACCCGGCAGTTGTCGAACGAGTAACGGCCTGGGGCGCGGAAATCCCTGATACAGGCACGGAGTACCTGCGAGAAGTGCTCAAAACCGAGAAAGAGTCGTGGTCGCGGTTAATCAAGGAACAGAATCTGCCGACCGCAAGCTAGCTGTCGAGACAAGAGACAAGCATCACTCAGCATGCATTTTGCCCTACGGCACCCCTATGAATCATCTGCTTTCATCTTTAACTCAGGACATTGTCCAACCGGAAGAGCTGCTTACGCAGCCTCGCACGGATCGTTTGTTTATCGAAGCTCGATTAGGAGCTGACCCAGATGAGGAATACCAGAACTATCTGGATAACCACATCCATGGGGCGGTGTACGCACAAATACGCGAGGTGTTTGCGTCGCCTCCAACGTCCACGAGTGGCAGTTTGCCGTTACCCGCGTTAAGCGAATTGCAACGCACGCTGCGACACTGGCAGGTTGGTCCTGAGACGGAGATTATTGTGTATGGGCCGTCCCCAGCGTTGGCGGCGCGGGCCTGGTGGACGCTGCGTTGGGCTGGGCTTTCGAAGGTTCGACTTCTCGACGGAGGATTAAGAGCCTGGACGAGTGCTGGCGGACCCGTGGCACAAGGAACCTTTGTCCCAGCCAAACGACGCTCAGCCGAAGAGCTGGTCTTGCAGGCAGACAGCCTTCCGCAGATTCAGGTATCAGAAATGGAACAGTTGCCGGAATCTGTTGTGCTTGTAGATGCGCGGGACGAATCCGCTTATCTGGCGGGCCACATACCCTTAGCGCGCAATCTTCCCGCTTCAGAACTATGGACGCCTTCAGGTGCGTTACGAACTGTCGATGAAGTGCGGGGCCTCTTTGAAAGCGTTGGGGTCACCGAGAACGCGGATGTCGTGGTGTACTGTGGGGGCGGCGTACTGTCTGCTCTCGAAGTTCTTCTGCTCCAGGCGTTGGGCGTGCAGCCGCGCTTGTATATAGGTTCGTGGTCAGAGTGGGGTAGGTCGCCTGCCCGGATCGCACGTAGCGCAATTACAAGGGTAGTGTGATGACAGCTGCTATACACGGTCAGGCTTCCGATCAATTGGATGTGATCATTTGCGGTGGTGGGCCGGTCGGCCTGTCCATGGCTTACGTGCTCGGGCGAGAAGGTCTCCGGGTGGCACTCTTTGAGCGTCGTGCAACGACAACCATGTTGCCGAAGGGACAGTACGTTCATGCCTCTACCGGCGAAATATTCCGACAATGGGGAGTATGGGACCTGCTAGAGAAGTCCGGCTGGGAAACCATGAGATCGAACGGGCAAGGGTTCTACGTGAATGTTGCCAAAGGGCCCGTTGCCGAGGTGCTTGCCGCTGAAGAATCTCATGAAGCGTACGTCGAGAAATGGTCGCACTATAGCCCTGCCTATCCACGCAAAGTGCCCGCGTCGGATTACGAAGCTGCGATCCGCCGCCAGGCGAGTCAATGGGCGACGGTCTCTCTAAACTTCAACTCGCGAGTCGTCGACGTCGAGCAAGACGCGAATGAAGTGCGAGTGGTCGTCGAAAACACTGAGTCATCGGTGCAGCAGGCACATAGCGCTCGTTATTTAATCGCATGCGATGGCGCGCATAGCTTTATTCGAAGCCGTATTGGCCAGGGGCAGGATCACGGGCCGACTTTTGGGAATCAAATTCTCGTAGAGTTTCGAGCCGATCTAGATGACACCCTGGGGAAAGACGGCTTCTTTCACTCGTTTATCTTGCATCCCCGCTATATGGGGTGGTTTGGCAGCAAACATCCTGAAACCGGTTTATGGCGATACAGCTTCCGGCACGATGAAGAAACTCCGCCGGAGGAGAGCGTTGTACTGCACCGTCTTCGGGGTGCCTTGGGTATGCCCGATATTCCGATCGAAATTGTGGCAATACTGCGGTTCGACTACAGCACCGGCATCTTGCGGCGCTGGCGTGAGCAGCGCGTGTTCTTCGCGGGAGACGCCGCGCACTGGCACTCCCCCTGGGGTGGGTACGGAATGAATTCCGGCATCCAGGACGCGAATAATCTCGGGTGGAAACTAGGTTTGGTGCTACAGGGCAAGGCTCCGGAAGCGCTGCTTGATACCTATGAAGCAGAGCGAAAGCCCAAGGCCATGATGACGGTAAAGTCCGCAACTTATAACTCTCTGCATTACCAAGCGATTGCTGAGGCTGTTCGGGTTGGTGAAGGCGAGAATTTCTTGCGCGGCGAGCTTTCTGCCGATGGCCGTTTATTTCTTGCTCAGCGCATCGGGCCGCACGGTGATAACAGCATTCTGCACACCGGCTATCAACTGGGCACTGTGTACGACTCTGCGGCAATTGTTCCTACCTTTGAGAAACCTCCTACCCCAGAGCTCGTTCAATATAAAGAAACAGTCACACCGGGTGTGCGCGCACCCCATGCATGGCTGGTGGACAATCGCGGGATCCGTATCTCAACGATCGACTTGTACGGCAAATCGTTCGTTCTCATTGGCTACGGGACACCACCCTACTGGAGTACGGCGGTCGAGCAGGTTGCGGAGGCGTTAGGCATACCGGTGCGGTACGTCTCCGTGTCAGACACTGGAGACTATCGCCCGGCCGATTCGAAGTTCGAAAGACTCTATGGGCAGTACCCAGACCATGTCCTCCTGGTGCGACCTGATGGCTTTATTGCAGCCCGCTTCACCGCAGACGCTCAACACGCAACGGCCGAGCTACAGCGGCATCTGGATCTTGTCATTGGTAATTTAAGTCACCCAGTTACGGTCAGTTGCGCAGTGTAGGGGGACTCTGCTGCCTGCGCGTTGCTCCGCAAGAACGCCGCCATACGGACGACGGGGCGGGCAGAAACGCGAAGCTTCTTCATTAAGCACGGTCTAGCGTGTTCGGGGATGTCGCTAAGCGCTCGCAACTCCTCCGTCGCGCACGCGACGCGCGAGCTGAAGCTAAGACAGGGTTGTATGCTCGGTATAACATTCGCATTGATACTGTATCCAGAGCGTGGACGCGAAAGGGGTCAGCGGGCGCGGCGTAAGGCACACTGCTTGCAGCTGCTCCTGCTTCCTCCTCTTTTCGCCGGAGCCCAACCATGTCCAAAAAAACCACCGACCTAGACCCCGAAACCGAGGCCTTGATTGGCTGGTGTATCGAGGTGGAAAGTTTTCTTGTTGCTGCCGGTACTACGCTGCGGGAAGCGCGCGATTATATTGAAGAGCACGCCGAATGGTTTGTTGATTTGTTTTACGAGGGGTTGTCGCCGCAGGAGGCTGCGCAGGCGGCGCTACGGGATGGTTAGCGGCATCTCATCCTGGAGAGAGGCTTCCTAGGTGACTCTGCTCGAGACGCGGATTTGGGGGCCAGCGGGCTGCCGGGTCCAGATAATCTCTAAGGCAGGCCCCCACCGCATGTGTGTGGGGATTGCCAGCAGTGCTCTTGAGGCGCTAAGCCATAGTCAGAATCAGGAGGTGGCGGCAGGGGGTGGAGCGATGTTTCGCAAGGGAGCGTCTTGCAGCCACAACTCAAGGTTGCCAAAAAACGCGCGTGCGGCATTGCGGCCAAAGCCTCGCGAGATGCCCGCGCTGTGGGGCGAGATCATCATGTTCGGCAGCGTCCAGAGAGGTGATTCGCGTGGTAGCGGTTCTTGCTGGAAGACGTCTGCATAAGCATGGGCGATGGTGCCGTCTTGCAAGGCAGTGATTAAGTCTTCTTCGACAATGACGCGTCCACGCGAAACGTTGATGACGACGCCGTGTGACGGTAGCAGCCGTAGCTTGGCTAAGTCGATCAGGCTGTCGGTTTCGGCCGTCAGGGGGCAAGCAATGATCAGCCAGTCGGTTTTGGGCAGCACCTCGTTAAGTTGAGCGAACTGAACGGTTTCGTCGCACTGCTCAGAGGGCTGCGCTGATCTTCTTACGCCGATGGTGCGAATCCCAAATGCTTGGCAAAGACGTGCGATTTCCCGGCCGATGGAACCTTGACCGAGTATGGTGGCGGTCGTCTCTTCGAGGTCAGTGGGAGCGTTCTGCGCGTTCAGCTGCTCCCAGCGACCCTCGAGCTGTTGGCGTGCAAACAGGGGGAACTTCCGCGCGATGGACAAGAGCGCAGCCATGGCGTTGTGGGCCACTGGCTTGGCATTGGCGCCGGATGAGGTGGTCACCGTGACACCGCGTTCTTGTAACTGATAAAGCAAGGGACGGTCGGCGCCAGCGGTACAAACATGCAGCCATTGCAGCGCCGGGGCTGCGAGCAGGGCGTCGCCGAAGCTTGGCTGCGCGAAGGTGTCTGCGGATTGGTAGGCGCACACAACTGCTTCTAGGGGGGCATTGTTGTCGGGAACGGAATAGCCTTCGCCAGGGTGAATCCGGACACTTAACGTAGCCCCGGCGATACGCAAAAATTCCGCACCATAGTGCTTCCAAAATGGAGCTGAAACCAAGACGGCACCGCGCATTGTGCCTGAAGAAGGTGCAACAGCCATTGGAATACTCTACGAAAAATCAGACAAGACGCCTACTTTAACCTTGAACGCTCTCGTTGCGTAGCTCTTCACTGCGTTACTGGTTTCAATGTTGCTCACAACGAGGGGGCGTGATGAATCGCATGCTAGGGAAAACCCGAGACATTGCTGTGCAGGTCGGTGGTTCGATTGTCGCTAAGGGAAAGAGGTACTGCGTTCGATCTGTCTCCAACGTTCGCGATTAGACCTGTCATTTTTTGCTTGTTTCATGCTAGCCTAAGTTTTACCCTGTGTTTTGCACTGTGTGTCAGGGCTCTAACGTAGGGTGGGTGCGCTCGGCGTGTCTGTAGCGTTGTTCGAGCGGCGTTGCTGTTAGGGGCAGGTCGCTCATGAGCCAAACAGCAGAAGGGCTAGGTTGCAAGGAGGGTTAGGAATGAGTGAAGCTCCTAAGAAAGAAGGGCAAGGGTCAACGACAGGTGCGGGCGCGCCAGCCCCTAGCGATCGAAATTCACTAACGGTTGGGCCGAACGGGCCGTTGCTGCTCCACGATGTGCATTTTTTGGAGCAAATGGCGCATTTCAATCGCGAGAAGGTGCCCGAGCGTCAACCGCACGCAAAAGGCGGAGGAGCTTTTGGGGTGTTTGAAACGACGGCTGAGGTGTCGCAATATACAAAGGCCGCGCTGTTTCAAAAGGGAGTCCAGACGGACGTTCTGCTGCGATTCTCCACGGTAGCAGGTGAAGCCGGAAGTCCAGATACATGGCGCGACGTGCGGGGTTTTTCACTGAAGTTTTACACCAGCGAGGGCAATTACGACCTGGTGGGTAATAACACCCCCATATTTTTTGTGCGCGACCCGATGAAGTTTCCACACTTCATTCGCAGTCAAAAGCGGCTGCCCGACTCTGGCCTGCGCGACAACCATATGCAGTGGGACTTCTGGACGCTCAACCCCGAAACGGCCCACCAGGTTACCTATTTAATGGGTGATCGCGGGCTGCCGCGTACCTGGCGCCACATGAACGGCTATGGCTCGCATACCTTTATGTGGGTAAACGCCAAGGGTGATCGCTTCTGGGTGAAGTATCACTTTCACACGCAGCAGGGCATGCAGTTCTTCACGAACGCGGAAGCGATGGCAATGGCCGGGCGTGATGCCGATTATCATCGCCGTGATTTGTTTGACGCAATCGCTCGTGCCGACTACCCCAGTTGGAAATTGAGCGTGCAAATCATGCCCTACGAGGATGCGAAAACTTATCGCATCAACCCCTTTGATCTTACAAAGACCTGGCCGCACGCTGACTACCCACTAATTGAGGTGGGCGTGCTGACGCTCAACCGTAATCCGGAAAACTTCTTCGCAGAGATCGAGCAAGCCGCGTTTTCGCCGGGCAACCTCGTCCCGGGCATTGGCTTATCGCCCGACAAAATGTTGTTGGGTCGGGCCTTCGCCTACCACGACGCGCAGCGCAACCGCATTGGCACGAACTTCCATCAGTTGCCGGTGAATCGTCCGCGCGTGCCAGTGAATACCTACATGTTCGACGGCCAAATGACCTACGAGCATAGCGGTAATCAACCCACCTACGCACCGAACTCGGAAGGTCGATCTTGGGCCGATCAAACGGGTCGCATGGAAGACGGATGGGAAACCGACGGTGACATGGTGCGCAGTGCTTACGAACTTCGAGCTGACGACGACGATTTCACTCAGCCGGGCATTATGGTGCGCCAGGTGTTCGACGACGCTCAGCGGGAACGGCTGGTAGAGACCGTTGCGGGTGCCCTCTTAGGGGGCGTGCGCAGCCCGGTACTGGAGCGAGCCTTCGAGTACTGGAAGCGTATCGACGCTGACGTTGGTCGCCGCATCGAGGAACGCGTACGTAACAAGCGCGCACCGGAACCCGCATCGGGCATGAGCGAGGCGTAGTCAGGTAAGCGGTAAGCGATTGGTGGCCTGCGGCCCACCTCAAGCTTGGCCCACTCGACATCCCCCGACTACTGGGTGAATGGTACGAGGGGCCAACAAGCGGTTCCAAAGCAGACGCCGAACGATCACGCTGCGAGCCAATACGATGGTATGTCGTATTGGCTTTTTTGCGTATGTGGCGCCTACCGCCGTCGTTGATTCTTGACCGGGGTAAACTGGCCAGTGTACTCTTGGCTCATAATGACACGACAAAATAAGCAGGAGAAGCCATGAGTACCGTTGCTCAATCCTATGAACAAAGGACTCCCGCCAAGCGGTACGAGGAGACCGGGCCTGATGCGTTAGCCGGGCAGTATCTGCGCACCTTCTGGCATCCCATCGCTATCGCTGCCGAACTTAAAGCGGGCCGCACCATGCCCGTGCACGTTCTGGGCGAGTCGTTTACGTTGTACCGGACGCCTCACGGACAATGTGTTCTTACCGAGTTTCGCTGTCTCCATCGGCGCACGCAGCTTTCCACGGGTTGGGTGGAAGCTGATGGGCTGCGTTGCCTTTATCACGGTTGGAAATTTGGCATTGATGGGCAATGCTTGGAAATACCCGGAGAAGAGAATACCCAGTACTTGAAGCGTATCAAGCTAAAGACCTATCCGGTCAAAGAGTATCTTGGCCTGATTTTTGCCTATTTGGGACCGGGCGAACCACCAGCATTGCCGCGATTCACGGCTTTCGAGAACGCGGGCTACCTCGACATCAGTACATACACCCGCGAATGTAATTACTTTCAGAACCTGGAAAATGGCGTGGACGAAGTGCACGTTAACTTCACGCACGCAGTTGGTTTATTCGAACACTCCGGCCTAAACGAGGAAGTTCCGAGGGTACAAGTGGAAGAAACTCCATATGGTCTGGTGGCCAAAGGCGTCCGCAGTGGTGGACGGGTGCGTGAAACGCATTTGTTGATGCCTAATATATTGATGCTGAAGTTGCCGGCCCAACTTGAGGAAGAGGGGTCCTGGCGCAATTACATCAGCTGGCGAGTGCCCATCAATGATTCGGTGCATCGAACATTTATTGTTCTGGGCATTGACATCCATGGGGATGCAAAGCAAAAACTCATCGCGGCAAAGCAGCAGGAGGAGGAAGAACTGGCTAAGCTAGAGCCGCTGAAGATTGTGGCAAACAAGGTGCTCGCAGGCGAGCTTGCGCTGGACGAGGTCGGCCGGCGTCCCGACATTACCAGTATACAGGACTATGTCACACAAGTCGGTCAGGATGTTATTGTCGATTGCAGCGCCGAGCGATTGGGCCGCTCTGACCTGGCGATTGTTTTGTTGCGCAGGATCTGGGACCGCGAGCTTACGGCATTTGCTGCAGGCAAGCCGCTCACGCAGTGGCAAGTGCCTGATATGCTACAGGCTTCCAAGGGCCTGTAAAGCCTCTTACTAGGTAACGGCGTTCACTTGGTACCCTTCAGCAATTCGTTCAACATCTAGGAGGACCACCTATGGCGGAATTTGTTACGGTGACCGCATCTGACGGCCATCAGCTGCAAGTCTGGACCGATGGCCCCGCTGACGCCAAAGCTGGAATCATCCTGATCCAGGAAATCTTCGGTGTTAATAACCACATTCGGAACATGTGCGCCCGCTTTGCCGAGCAAGGGTACCGGGTTGCGGCTCCGGCCTTGTTTGATCGCATCGAGCGCAACGTCGAGTTAGGCTATGAAGGTGCCGACCGTGAGCGCGCCCTCGAGCTGATGAAAAAGCTGTCGTTCGACACCGCGCTGCTTGATGTCGAAGCCGCTGCAACGCTGTTGCCTGAAGGGCGCCGCGGCATTGTCGGATACTGCTATGGCGGCACGGTTGCGTTCTTGGCGGCAGGCCGCCCCAACCTGGTACAAGTTGCAGTCGGTTGGTACGGCGGGGGGATCGCCCGTGTACGCGACACCAAGTTGTTGTGTCCTGTTCAGCTTCATTTCGGCGCGCTGGATAAGGCCATTCCGCTGTCGGATGTGGAACTTATCAAGGCTGCTCAACCTCAGGTAGAGGTGTTTGTCTACGACAACGCCGATCACGGATTTGGCTGTGATGAGCGGGCAACCTTCAATGCCGACGCGGCCGCCTTGGCACAACAGCGTACTAATGAGTTCTTCAAGAAGCATCTGGGCTAACTTGCCCTTCGTATGATGCTGTCGCCTTAGCCCCAGGTGTTTCGTCTTCGTGGGGCAGGAGAACCACGGCGCAACCCAAGGCCGCCGGGTTAACGGTGAGCTCGCTCGGCATGTGCCGGCGTATGTCCTGCGAGCACAGCGTTACGTAACTCTGGCCCCTCGCAAGGTGGTGTGGACATCATTGTCCACACCACTTTTC